>NZ_LZIE01000007.1:0-200420 GCF_001667155.1 Mycobacterium sp. 852002-53434_SCH5985345 | reverse complement strand
CCAGCCTGTGCCGATCGGTCGGCGGTGCGCCTGCAGCCGAGGTCGACCCACCGTTCGACGACTACTGCGCCCAGCGCACCGCGATGATGCCCAAACGCCGCCGCACCCGCGCCCAAGACCGCGCCTCCCGGGTAGCCACCGAACGCCGACACAACCGCCAAGCCCGCCGAGCACAACGCGCCGGACCCGCACCGCCGCCCGACGACGAACCACCGCCGTTTTGACGGCCGGTCAAGGGGTTATACGACCGCGAACGGGCGCCACTCGCCTGGCACGCGAATCGAGACCTCAAAGGCAGCCAATGCCACTTACCCAAGCGGTAGCGTCAGTACTTGCCGGCTGGGCTGGTGACGGGAGGCAAGCATGAAGCGCGGCATCGTCGGAGGATTCGCGAGCCTGCTCCTGGCCGCGGAGCTGATCGCCTCGGCGCCGCCGGCCAGCGCGGGCTGCCAGTACGGAGGAAACGTCCTCAGTAAGTGCGACGGGCCGGTCCAGCCCGACGGCACCTGGCAACGTTGCGTGGCCGTTCCCCGCTTGATTCCCAACGGCGCCAGTTCCTACCTGGTGCCCGACGGGCACTGCGAGTCGATGGGGCCCGACCAGCACCCGTCGGATCCCGCCTTCGCCGACCCGCCGATGCACATCGATGGCTGAGTCCGGGGATGCGCTGCAGCCCGGCGGGTGGTCGCGAACCGGCCGCCACCGAGCTAGGGGGAGGATTTGGAGATGCCCGCGTCCCTGCCCCCACTGGCGGCCGAAGATCACGCCTGCGCTGATTGTGGAATGAGTTACGCGGACACTCGGACCGACGACGCGGTCGGTGTGATCGCCGGTCTGCCGGACGCGGTTCGGGAGGCGATCTCCGTGATCCCGCCCGGGGCGCGGCGGTCACGGCCCAGCCCCGAAGTGTGGTCGGTCGCCGAATACCTCTGTCATCTGCGGGACGTCTACGTCTCCTTCACCATCCGGCTGCACCGCGTCCGCACCGAGCACGAGCCCGCGTGCGAGCCCATGTTCAACGATCTGCGGGCCCGCCGCTTCCGGTACAACGATTGCGACATCGAGGCCACGCTCGTCGAGCTCGCCGCCGCCGTGGCGGGCTTCCGCGACGAGGTCGCGCGCGTCAAAGACCACGACTGGGACCGCACCGCGACCCGGTTGCCGGGCGAACAGCGCACCGCCCGCTGGTTCGTGCGCCAGGCGATGCACGAAGGCGTGCACCACCTCGCAGATATCCGGAGAATCGGGGGAACGGCTCCTTGAGCCCGCCCCAAAGCCGCCTCGGCCGCGAATTTGGCTCTGAGCTGGTCGTCACCTAGACTCTAGGGGTTGCCTTGGGCAGACCTCGGCCGGTGCGAATCGGCCCCGCGTGCCCTTCGGTGACAAAGACCGCGCATGTCAGGTTATTCGGTGGGCTGTGGCTTGCCTCCTGCCGTGCACACGCAACCAGGTCAGGAGATCGAGTGATTCAGCAGGAATCGCGGCTGAAGGTCGCCGACAACACCGGCGCCAAGGAGATCTTGTGCATCCGGGTGCTCGGCGGTTCGTCGCGACGCTACGCCGGCATCGGGGACGTCATCGTCGCCACCGTCAAGGACGCCATTCCCGGCGGCAATGTCAAGCGCGGGGATGTGGTCAAGGCCGTCGTGGTGCGCACCGTCAAGGAGCGCCGCCGCCCGGACGGCAGCTACATCAAGTTCGACGAGAACGCCGCGGTGATCATCAAGCCCGACAACGACCCGCGCGGCACGCGCATCTTCGGCCCTGTCGGCCGCGAGCTGCGTGAGAAGCGGTTCATGAAGATCATTTCGCTGGCCCCGGAGGTGTTGTAGTGAAAATCAAGAAGGACGACACCGTCCTGGTCATCGCCGGCAAGGACAAGGGCGCCAAAGGCAAGGTGCTCAAGGTTTACCCGGAGCGCAACCGGGTCCTGGTCCAGGGAGTCAACTCGATCAAGAAGCACACCGCGGTTTCGAGCAACCAGCGCGGAGCCCAGTCGGGTGGAATCGTCACCCAGGAGGCGCCGATCGATGCCTCCAACGTGATGGTGGTCGACTCCGACGGTAAGCCCACCCGCGTCGGCTACCGGGTCGACGAGGAGACCGGCAAGCGGGTTCGTATCTCCAAGCGCAACGGCAAGGACATCTGATGACCACCGCAGAGAAAGTTCAACCCCGCCTGAAAGAGCGCTACCGCAGCGAGATTCGCGATTCGCTTCAGCAGCAGTTCGGTTACGGGAACGTCATGCAGATCCCGACCGTGACGAAAGTCGTTGTCAACATGGGCGTTGGCGATGCGGCGCGGGACGCGAAGCTGATCAACGGCGCGGTCAACGACCTTGCGCTGATCACCGGGCAAAAGCCCGAGATTCGCAGGGCGCGCAAGTCCATCGCGCAGTTCAAGCTGCGCGAGGGCATGCCGATCGGCGCCCGCGTCACCCTGCGCGGAGACCGCATGTGGGAGTTCCTGGACCGCCTCACCTCGATCGCGTTGCCCCGTATCCGTGACTTCCGCGGGCTTTCGCCCAAGCAGTTCGACGGTGTGGGCAACTACACGTTCGGGCTGGCCGAGCAGTCGGTGTTCCACGAGATCGACGTGGACAAGATCGACCGGGTTCGCGGCATGGACATCAACGTCGTCACCTCGGCGACGACCGACGACGAAGGACGAGCGCTGTTGCGGGCCCTCGGCTTTCCCTTCAAGGAGAACTGAGTAGATGGCGAAGAAGGCACTGGTCAATAAGGCTGCACGCAAGCCGAAGTTCGCGGTGCGCGGCTACACGCGCTGCAACAGATGCGGCCGCCCGCGCGCGGTCTTCCGCAAATTCGGCCTGTGCAGGATCTGCCTGCGCGAGATGGCGCACGCGGGCGAGCTGCCCGGCGTGCAAAAGAGCAGCTGGTAAGAGCCAGGACCCCTAGACCAACCCAGAACAGGCACGCGACAGGCCCTGACCGGGAACCACCGCGAGGAAGGTGACAGACACTGTCATGACTGCGACAACGACGATGCAGAGCGCAGCGATGAAGAGGAGTGGCGCTCGATGACGATGACGGATCCGATCGCAGACTTCTTGACACGTCTGCGCAACGCCAATTCGGCGTATCACGACGAGGTGGCGTTGCCGCACTCCAAGATCAAGGCCAACATCGCCCAGATCCTCAAGAGCGAGGGTTACATCAGCGATTACCGGACCGAAGACGCTCGGGTGGGCAAGTCGCTGATCGTCCAGCTCAAGTACGGACCGAGCCGGGAGCGCAGCATCGCCGGACTGCGGCGAGTGTCCAAGCCCGGTCTGCGGGTGTACGCGAAATCCACCAACCTGCCGCGCGTGCTCGGCGGCCTGGGTGTGGCGATCATCTCGACCTCCTCGGGCCTGCTGACCGATCGTCAGGCAGCCAGACAGGGCGTGGGCGGCGAAGTCCTCGCGTACGTGTGGTGAGGGAGTAGACATGTCGCGCATTGGTAAGCAGCCGGTTCCGGTTCCCACCGGAGTCGACGTAACGATCGAGGGCCAGAACGTCTCGGTGAAGGGGCCCAAGGGCAGCCTGAATCTGACCGTCGCCGAACCGATTACGGTGGCCCGCAACGACGACGGCGCCATCGTGGTCACCCGCCCCAACGACGAGCGGCGCAACCGCTCGCTGCACGGGCTGTCGCGCACCCTGGTGTCCAACCTGGTCACCGGCGTGACCGAGGGATACACCACCAAGATGGAGATCTTCGGGGTCGGTTACCGCGTGCAGCTCAAGGGCGCCAACCTCGAGTTCGCGCTGGGCTACAGCCATCCCGTGGTCATGGAGGCGCCCGAGGGCATCACGTTCGCGGTCCAGTCCCCGACGAAGTTCTCGATTACCGGCATCGACAAGCAAAAGGTCGGTCAGATCTCGGCGAACATCCGCCGCCTGCGCCGTCCCGACCCGTACAAGGGCAAGGGCGTGCGCTACGAGGGCGAGCAGATCCGCCGCAAGGTCGGAAAGACAGGTAAGTAGTCATGGCGCAAAAACAAGCTGACACCGCCGCGCGAAAGCCGGTGGGGCAGAGCGTATCCGCAACTCGTCGGGTCTCGCGGCTGCGTAGGCACGCCCGGCTTCGCAAGAAGATCGCCGGCACCCCGGAGCGCCCGCGGCTCGTCATCAACCGGTCCGCGCGGCACATTCACGTGCAGCTGGTCAATGACGAGAACGGCACCACGGTGGCCGCCGCGTCGTCCATCGAGGACGATGTGCGGGGCCTGCAGGGCGACAAGAAGGCCCGCAGCGTGCGGGTGGGCCAATTGATCGCCGAGCGCGCCAAGGCCGCCGGCATCGACACCGTGGTGTTCGACCGCGGCGGGTACACCTACGCCGGACGGATTGCGGCGCTGGCCGATGCCGCCCGCGAGAACGGATTGAGTTTCTAGATGATCGAGACCTCGAACAAGACTGGAAGGACCGCATAATGGCGGAACAGTCGGCCGGCGGGCAGGGCGCCCCGGACAGCCGTGACTCGCGCGGTGACCGCGACAGCCGCGGCCGGCGCGATGGCGGCGGCCGCGGTGGACGCGACCGCGACGGCGACAAGAGCAACTACCTGGAGCGGGTCGTCGCCATCAACCGTGTCTCCAAGGTGGTCAAGGGTGGTAGGCGCTTCAGCTTCACCGCATTGGTCATCGTGGGCGACGGCAACGGCATGGTCGGCGTCGGCTACGGCAAGGCCAAGGAAGTTCCGGCGGCCATCGCCAAGGGCGTCGAGGAGGCACGCAAGGGCTTCTTCCGTGTGCCGCTGATCGGTGGCACCATCACGCACCCGGTGCAGGGTGAAGCCGCAGCCGGCGTGGTGCTGCTGCGCCCGGCCAGCCCGGGTACCGGGGTGATCGCCGGCGGCGCGGCGCGTGCGGTGCTGGAATGCGCTGGGGTGCGCGACATCCTGGCCAAGTCGTTGGGCAGTGACAACGCGATCAACGTGGTGCATGCCACCGTCACCGCGCTCAAGCTGCTGCAGCGTCCCGAGGAGGTGGCGGCCCGCCGCGGGCTGCCCATCGAGGACGTCGCCCCGGCCGGAATGCTCAAGGCGCGACGGGAAAGCGAAGCGCTGGCCGCCAGTGCCGCGCGTGAGGGAACGGCACCGCAATGAGCCAACTGAAGATCACCCAGGTGCGCAGCACCATCGGGGCCCGCTGGAAGCAGCGGGAAAGCCTGCGCACCCTGGGCCTGCGACGGATTCGCCATTCGGTGATCCGTGAGGACAACCCGCAGACCCGCGGCCTGATCGCGGTGGTCAACCACCTCGTCGAGGTGGAGCCGGCCGAGGCGCAAGCCGCAGGGACCGGAGGGAAGAAGAAATGACGATCAAGCTGCACGACCTGAAGCCCGCGCCCGGGTCGAAGACCGCCCGCACCCGCGTCGGTCGCGGTGAGGGCTCGAAGGGCAAGACCGCGGGCCGCGGCACCAAGGGCACCAAGGCCCGCAAGAACGTGCCGGCCACCTTCGAGGGCGGCCAGATGCCGATTCACATGCGGCTGCCCAAGCTCAAGGGCTTCCGCAACCGATTCCGCATCGAATACGAGGTCGTCAACGTCGGCGACCTCAATCGGCTGTTCCCCCAGGGCGGTTCCATCGGTGTCGACGAGCTGGTGGCCAAGGGCGCGGTCCGCAAAAACGCGTTGGTCAAGGTCCTCGGCGACGGCAAGCTGACCGTCAAGCTCGAGGTCTCCGCGCACAAGTTCAGCGGCAGCGCCCGCGAGAAGATCACCGCCGCGGGCGGCTCGGCGACCGAGCTGTAGTCAGCCTGCGGCTTCGTCCGTTCCCTCGATCAGCTCGATTGCCGTGCTGAGCGCCGAATCGGTTGGTGCGGTTCGGTATTCGCTCTCTTCGGGGATAGCGCGGGAGATAACGATCGAGCCCACCATCAACGCGAGGATGCTCCACGCCCGGCGTTGTCTATCGGACCGGCTTCCGTCGAGCAATTCGGCAACCCGGTCCACCGTGGCCCTCATCTTGCGTTCGTAGGCGTCTTTGACGGGAGCTTCGGCGCGCGCAACGTCGGCGCTCAGCGCGGGCATCACGCATCCTCCGGCCGGGTCCAGGCTGTGATCTGCGCTGATGTACTCGCGAAGAAAGCTGATGAGGCGCGTTCGGCCGTCTTCACGTGTCATCGAATCGGTATCCGAGAGGAACGGTTCGCCCAGCTCTGCATCGATGATGGCCTCGAGCATCGCTTCTTTGCCGCGAAAGTTCGAGTAGAACGCGCCCGACGTCACGCCGGCGGCGGCGGCCAGCCCGTCCACCCCAATGCCGTTGAAGCCATTTGTCTTCAACGATCGACAACCAGCCTGTAAGAGCGCGCTACGTGCGCGCGCCTTCTGATCCGGTGGGTATCTCACCAGTCCTCCTTGACGTTGGCCTAATCATAGGATAGCGTCCGTTATCGTAACGATCGTTATTCTACGCTTGTGGGCGGAGAGTGTTGATGGCCAGTGATTCGGCTGCGCGACATGTGCCGATAGCCATCGTCGGCAGCGGCTTCTCGGGATTGGGCGCCGCGATCCGACTGGACAAGGCGGGGCACCACGATTTCTTGGTGCTCGAGCGTGGTGACGACGTCGGCGGCACCTGGCGCGACAACACCTATCCCGGCGCGGCGTGCGATGTGCCCTCCCATCTCTACTCGTATTCCTTTGCGCCCAACCCGAACTGGACGCGGTGGTTGCCGAGTCGAGCCGAGATCCAGGACTACCTCCGCGGTGTCGCGCGTGACGCCGGTGTCCTCGACCGTCACGTCTTCGGGTGTGCGGTCAAAGATGCGGCCTGGAACGACGGCCGGCGGAGATGGGAGCTGGTGACCGACCAGGGTCGGCTCACCGCCGACATGGTGATCTCGGCATTCGGGGCGCTGGCCGAGCCGTCGCTACCGAGCATCCCGGGCATCGACGGATTCGACGGCGAGCTGTTCCACTCCGCGCGATGGAACCACGACGCCGATCTGAGCGGCAAGCGGGTCGCGGTCATCGGCACCGGCGCCTCGGCGGTCCAAATCGTACCGGCGATCGCCGACGTCGCCGCCCACATCGATGTTTATCAGCGCACCGCGCCTTGGTTGCTGTCACGGCACGAGCGCCCCTTCCGGCGCGCTGAACAACGGGCGTTCGGCTGGATCCCGGGCCTCGCGCGCCTGATGCGGGCCGGTATCTATCTGAACCGCGAGGCCCTGATCATCGGCCTGGCGAAGGCGCCGCGGCTGATGATTCCTCTAGAGCTGGCCTTGCGGGCCAAGATCCGCGCCGAAGTCAAAGATCCCGAACTGCGCCGCAAAGTCATTCCCGATTTCCGGCTCGGCTGCAAGCGCATGCTGCTGTCCAACGACTGGTATCCGACCCTCGGCCGCGATCACGTGGAGCTGATCACCGAAGGTATCCGGGAGGTCGACGGCCACCGCATCATCACCGCTGATGGGGTCGCACGAGCAACAGACGCCATCATCCTGGCCACGGGCTTTCACGTCACCGACTCACCCATGTTCGACATCATCCGCGACACCGAGGGCCGCACGTTGGCCCAAACCTACGCGGACAAGGGGCGGCAGGCTTACAAAGGCACGACCATCGCCGGCTTTCCCAACATGTTCTTCATGCTCGGCCCCAACACCGCGCTTGGACACACCTCGATGGTGTACATGATCGAATCCCAACTCAATTACATCGTCGACGCCATCGGCACCATGAAAGTCCGCGGCCTCAAGACCTTTGAGGTGCGACGCGAAGTCCAAGATGCCTACAACGACAAGCTTCAACGGATGCTCGCCGCATCGGTGTGGAACAGCGGCGGCTGCGCCAGCTGGTACCTCGATGCGCACGGCAACAACACCACGCTGTGGCCCGATTTCACCTTTCGCTTCCGACGCCAGACCAAGCGTTTCGACCTCGACGCCTACACGACCAGCTGACAACTCCGAGAAAGGCACCTTGATGGCAAGCAAGCAGGCAGAACAATTCGCAGAGTTCCTGGGCGTGCTGAGTGCACGGTCCTCCAATCCCGATCTCGACCTGGCGACGGTGCGGGACATCATCGAGACGATGCACGTTGCGACCAAAGAACCGGAGCGCGTCAGCTACCAAGAGGTGAGCGCAGGCGGCGTGGACGCGCTCTGGTGCATCCCTGCCGATAGCGATCCGGAGGCCGTGCTGCTGCACAGCCATCTGGGTGGCAGCGTCGTCGCCTCAATGCATTCCGATCGCAAGGCCGCGGCGCACCTCGCCTTCGCGGCCGGCGTGCGATCGCTCGTGATCGACTATCGCCGTTCGCCGGAGCACAAGTTTCCCGCCCAGCTTGATGACGTTCGCAGGGCTTATGACTGGCTCCTGCAACAAGGTTTTCGGCCCGAACGCGTTGCCAGCGTTGGTCACTCGGTGGGCGGCAACCTCGCGACCAGCCTGGCCCTGCGGCTACGCGACGAAGGCGCCGCACTGCCGGCGGCGATCGTGTCGATTTCCCCGTGGGTGGACTTGACGCTGACAAACCAGACGATCACCGGCAATGCCGATCGGGATCGGCTGCTTTCACGCCCATTGCTGGAGTTCTTCCGGTCAGCCTGGCTGGACGGAACCGCTGTGGGCTGGGAAGACCCTCGGGTGAACCTGCTCGCCGCCGACCTGTCGGGGCTGCCACCGATTGCAGTGTTCTGGGGCACGGACGAGCTCCTTGCCGGGGAGGCCGCGGAATTCGCCCGTCGCGCCCAGGCGGCCGGCAACGACGTGTTGGCGCGAGCCGTCGCGGACGCTCAGCATTCCTTCATCGTCGCCGCCGGCCGAGTCCCTGAGGTAGACGCTGCGATCTCCGAGATCGGCGCGTGGCTGCGGTCCCACCTCAGCCTCGCGACAGTGCGGGAGGCAGCGAAATGACGGACGTCACAGACCATTTCACCGAAGCTAACGGGCACGGGCCCGAATTCGCCGAGCGAGTGCGCCGCAACCAGCAGAAGCTGGCCGCGCAGCTCAAGCCGCACTACGACTTCATCGTCTGCGGATCGGGTTCGTCGGGATCGGTAGTGGCGCGTCGGCTCGCCGAGAACCCCGCCGTCACCGTGCTACTGCTGGAAGCCGGTGGCGAGGACACCGCACCGGCCGTCATGAGGGCCGACCAATGGCCGCTCAACCTCGGTAGCGAACGGGACTGGAACTTCTTCTCGCAGCCCAGCAAGGAGCTCAACGGTCGATCCATTCCGATGTCGATGGGAAAGGTCGTCGGGGGCGGGTCAAGCATCAACGTGATGATCTGGGCGCACGGACACAAGAACGACTGGGACTTCTTCGCCGCCCAAGCCGGCGACCCGGCATGGAACTACGATTCGGTGCTCGAGCTCTACCGCGCCGTCGAGGACTGGCACGGCGTCCCCGATCCTGACTACCGGGGCACCGGCGGGCCCGTGTTCGTGCAACCCGCGCCCGATCCCAGCCCGATCGCACACGCCATGCTCGAAGGCGCGCAATCCGTAGGAATCCCGTCGTTCGAGAACCAGAACGGCCGGATGATGGAGGGGCGTGGCGGTGCGGCGATCGCGGACCTTCGTCTCCGCGACGGTTACCGCCAATCCGTCTTCCGGTCCTATGTCTATCCCTATCTGGACCGGCCGAACCTGACCGTGCTCACCGCCGCGTTGGTGACCCGGCTGATCTTCGACGGTGAGAAGGCGACCGGTGTGGAATTCACCCACTACGGCAGCTTGCGCCGCGTCGGCGCCGCAAGCGAGGTGGTGCTATCGCTCGGCGCGATCAACACCCCCAAAGTGCTGATGCAATCCGGTATCGGCGACGAGACCCAACTGCGGCGACATGGCATCCCCATCGTGCAGCACCTGCCCGGCGTGGGTCGAAATTTGCAAGACCACGTCGGGTTCGACTGCGTCTGGGAATACCGACAGTCCCTGCCGCCACGCAATAACGGCGTCGAAGCGACGTATTTTTGGACCAGCGACCCGGGCCTGGACTCTCCCGACCTGCAGACATGTCAAGCGGAGTTCCCTAAGTCGTCCAGCGCCGAGAACACGGCCAGGTTCTGCCCGCCCGAGACCGGCTGGAATCTGTTCGGCGGCCTGGTGCAACCGAAAAGCCGCGGCGAGATACTCCTGACCGGCCCGAGCCCACTCGACCCGGTCGAGATCCACGCCAACATGTTGTCGCACCCCGACGACGTCAGGGCGGCCATCGCGTGCGTGGAACTGTGCCGTGCCGTGGCGAACTCGGCTGAGCTGCGCGCGTTCACCAAACGTGAAGTCATGCCGGGCAACCTCAAGGGCGCAGAACTCGAGCGGTTCATTCGTGATGCCGCCTCAAGCTATTGGCACCAGAGCGGATCGGCGAAAATGGGCCAAGACGCCATGTCGGTCGTCGACGGCGCACTGAAAGTGTATGGGGTAGACGGTCTTCGTGTCGCAGACGGCTCCATCATGCCCCGTGTGACCACCGGTAACACGCAGGCGCCCTGCGTCATCATCGGTGAGCGTGCCGCGGCGATCCTGCGAGCCGAGCACCACGCCTAGCCCAGCTGCGGAATGACCTCCGCGGCAAGGCGTTCCATCTGCTCGCGGTTCTCCGGCACGTCGACGCCGACGGGATTGAGCAGCAGGTATTCGGCCCCGGCGTCGATCACCTCGCGCAGCCCGCGGGCCACGTCGTCGGGCGTGCCCGACACCGGAACGTCTTCGACGCCGGGCATCTTGCCGTAAATCCGCCGCAGCCCGGCCAGCACGCGCTCGCGAGCGCGCGCCGCATCGTCGTCGACCATCAGGTAGACGCGCTTGCCGATCGTGAAATGCACTGGGTCCTTTCGCTGTTCGTCGAGTTCGCGACGCACCACCGTCACGGCCCCGGCGAAGGCCTGGGTGGTCGACGAACCGGCGCCCAGGAAGGAGTCGCCGTGCCGCACCGCCCTGGCCAGGGCCTTCGGGGCCAGGCCGCCGAACCAGATGGGCGGGTGCGGCCGCTGTACCGGCTTGGGCGCGATCGGCACGTCGTCGACGTCGCGGAACCGGCCATGGAAGGTAACCCGGGGTTCGTCGGACCAGGCGGCCTTCATCAGCTTGAGGCCCTCGGTGAAATACGAGATGTACGTATCCTTTTCGACGCCGAACGCGGCGAACCTGCGGAAGCCGCCGCCCGTCCCGACGCCGACGTCCAGCCGGCCGTGGCTGAGCCGGTCGACCGCGGTGACGGAGGAGGCCAGCTGCAGCGGATCGTGCAATGACGTCACCAGCACGGCGACCCCCAGGCGCAGCCGCTCGGTGCAGGCCGCGCAGTAGGCCAGCAGCTCCAGCGGTGCCAGCAGCGGTGCGTCCCCGATGATCTGCTCGAGTACCCAACCCCCCTCGAACCCGAGCTCCTCGGCCCGAAGCAGGTAAGCGCGCAGCCCTTCGGCGTCGAACCGGTCGTAGTCGAGTTGGGGGATGGCGATCGAGAACCTCACCCCACCACCGTACGGCGGCGGTGTCGGTACGCTGCAAACATGTTCGCCTTCCTGCCCTCGATGCCCGGGGTCGACGACGTCCGCGCGTTGGCCGTACGAGTAGATACCGCCCGCCACCACGGCGTACCCAATGGCTGTGTCCTCGAGCTCGACCTGCGATCGGCGCCGCCGGAGGCCACGGGTTTCGACCCGCTCGCGATCTTCACCGGTGGCAGGCCGATGGCGCTGCGCGACGCCGTCGCCGCCATCCACCGCGCGGCCGAGGATCCGCGGGTCGCCGGGCTGATCGCCCGCGTGCAACTTACGGCCTCACCACCGGCGGCGGTGCAGGAGCTGCGCGAGGCGATCGCCGCGTTCACCGCCGCCAAGCCGTCGCTGGCCTGGGCGGAAACCTATCCGGGCACGCTGTCCTACTACCTGGCTTCGGCGTTCGGCGAGGTCTGGATGCAGCCGTCGGGAAGCGTCGGGCTGATCGGCTTCGCGAGCAACGCCACCTTCCTGCGCGACGCGTTCGACAAGGCGGGGATCGAACCCCAATTCGTCGCGCGCGGCCAATACAAGTCGGCGGCAAACCGTTTCACCGAACACGGCTTCACCACGGCCCACCGCGAGGCCGTCACCCGGATGCTGGAAAGCCTGCAGCAGCAGGCGTGGCAGGCGATCGCCGACTCGCGCAAGCTCGACCCCGGCGTGCTCGACGCGCTGGCCGACCACGCGCCGCTGTTGCGTGACGACGCCGCCGCCGCCGGCCTGCTCGACCGGATCGGATTCCGCGACGAAGCCTACGCCCGCATAGCGGAACTGGTTGGGGTTGAGGATGTTTCGGATGACGCCGCCCCGCCGCGGCTGTATTTGACGCGCTATGCCGGTGCGGCCCGCTCCCGGCTGGCCCCGCCCAAGCCACCGGTTCCCGGCCGCCGGCCCAAGCCGACCCTGGCCGTCATCACCGTCGACGGCATGATCGTCGACGGACGCGGTGGGCCGCAGTTCCTGCCGCTGGGCACGGCCACCGCCGGCGGCGACACCATCGGGGCGGCGCTACGGGAGGCCGGCGCCGACGACTCGGTGTCCGCGATCGTGCTGCGGGTGAACAGCCCCGGCGGCACGATCACCGCGTCGGAGAGCATCTGGCGCGAGGTGACCCGCGCCCGCAAGCGGGGCAAGCCGGTGGTCGCTTCGATGGGCGCGGTCGCCGCCTCCGGCGGTTACTACGTCTCAATGGGGGCCGACGCGATCATCGCCAACCCGGCGACGGTCACCGGTTCGATCGGTGTGATCACCGGCAAGCTGGTGATCCGCGATCTGTTGGAGCGGTTGGGCGTCGGGTCGGATACCGTGCGCACCAACGCCAATGCCGACGCCTGGTCGATCGACTCACCGTTCACGCCGGAGCAGCAGGCGCATCGCGAAGCAGAGGCGGACCTGTTCTACGCCGACTTCGTGCAGCGGGTCGCCGAAGCCCGCAACCTGACCGCCGAGGCGGTCGATCGTGTTGCGCAGGGACGGATTTGGACCGGCGCCGACGCGCTGGACCGCGGCCTGGTCGACGAACTCGGCGGGTTCCGCACCGCCGTGCGCCGGGCCAAAGTCCTGGCCGGCCTCGACGAGGACAGCGACGTCCGCATCGTCAGTTATCCGGGCTCCTCGCTGCTGGACATGGTGCGGCCGCGCGCCTCGTCGCAACCCGCCGCCGCATCGCTGCCGGACGCGCTGGCCGCCCTGCTGGGCCGCACGGTCAGCGGCGTCCTCGACAACGTCGAGCAGACGCTGAGCGGCGCCAGCGTGCTGTGGCCAGGCCCGTCTCGGTTCTAGAAAGCTAGCCGGTGAGATTGCCGCTGATGAAGATGATCTCGCCGAGCGGGTCGTCGTTTTGCGGGGGCGGCGCTTCGATGCCCTGGCGGCGGAACAGTTCCGTGCGGGTGGTGCCCTCGACGTCCCACCGCTTGGACCGCAGATAGTCCAGGACGTGGTTGCGTTCGCCGGCGTAGACCAGCGACGCCATGTCGATGTCCACGCCGTGGTCGCGGAAGGAACCGGACATCTCCCGCACCCTGTCGGCATCGAAATCGATGATGCCGGGCACGAATTCGGTGGCGATCGTGCTCCCGGGCGCGCTGAGCGCGGTGATGTTGTCGAACAGCCGGTCCTGGGCTTCCGGCGGCAGGTAGATCAGCAAACCCTCGGCCAGCCAGGCGGTCGGCGCAGTCGGATCGAAGCCGGACGCCTTCAGGGCGGCCGGCCAGTCGGCGCGCAGGTCGATCGGCACGGCGCGCCGCGTCGCGGTCGGTTCGGCGCCGATACCGGCCAACGTGCCCGTCTTGAATTCGATGACGCGGGGCTGGTCGATCTCGTAGACCACCGTGCCGGCCGGCCACGGCAGCCGGTAGGCGCGCGCGTCCAAACCCGATGCGAGGATGACCACCTGCCGGATTCCGCCGCCGGTCGCGTTGACGAAGTAGTCGTCGAAATACTTGGTGCGCACGGCCATTCCGTCGACCATCGCCTGCATGCGCACCTGCGACGCATTCTCGATCGCGTCGAGGTCGAGCTCGCCGTCCATCATCTTGGTGAAGAAGTCGACCGCGACCGCGCGCACCAGCGGCTCGGCGAACGGGTCGTGGATCAGGCCGCGGGGATCCTTCGTCGCCATGGCGCGCCCGGCGGCCACCATGGTCGCGGTCGCGCCCACACTGGACGCCAGATCCCACTCGTCGTCGTGAGCGCGTGACATGGGGGAGACCTTAGCCAACCCGCTACGCCAGCGTCGCGGCGACGTAGCTCAACTCGCCGAACGTAGCCGACATCTCGTCCTCGGGAAATTCAAAGCCGTTCTGCGCGTACAACTCCCGGGCCGGGTGGGTCTCCACCCGCCAGCCGTGGGTTTTCAGGTAGTCGACGACGACGTTGCGTTCGCCGCGGTAGAACAGATCGGCCGCGTTGAGGTTGAAGCCGAAGCGCTGCCACCGTTCGCTGATGCGCTGCAATCGCTCGTCGGAGAAGACGTTGGGGTCGGGCACGTGTTCGGTGGCCACCCGGCTGCCCGGCGCGCTGAGCGCGGTGATGTTGTCGAACAACCGGTCCTGCGCCTCCGGCGGCAGGTACGGCAGCAGCCCTTCCGCGCTCCACGCGGTGGGCTGCGTCACGTCGAATCCGCCGTCGCGCAACGCCGCCGGCCAGTCGTCGCGCAGGTCGACGGCGATCGCGCGGCGCTCGGCTGTCGGGGCGGCGCCGAGCCCGGCCAGCGTGTCGGTCTTGAACGCGATGACCTGCGGCTGGTCGATCTCGTAGACGACGGTGCCCGCCGGCCACGGCAAGCGGTAAGCGCGGGTGTCCAGGCCGGACGCCAGGATCACCGCCTGCCGCACACCAGCTTTGGTGGCACCGGTGAAGAAGTCGTCGAAAAACCGGGTGCGAACCGTGATCTGCTCCGCCCGGGCCTTGCGATTGAACAGCGGATCGTCCTCGAAATCGACCTGTCCTTCGACGATGCGGATGAAGGGCTCCAGGCCGACGGCGCGGACCAGCGGTTCGGCCAGCGGATCGTCGAGTAACGCGTCGGGTCCCTGCGACGCCACCGCGCGGGAGGCGGCGACCATGGTGGCCGTCGCCCCCACGCTGGACCCGGGTCCCCAGCTGTCGCCTTCCGTACGTCCCGATTCCATAGTCATGCAAAGACTCCTATTTCTTGTCCAGCGTGCCGCTTACGTAAAGCATCTCGCCCATGCGGATGTCGTCGTCCTCGAGCGGTGGAAGCCCGTTGGCCGAGAACAGCTCCCGGATGCTGGCGCCGTTCAGCGACCAACCGCGCTCGCCGAGGTAGGGGGCGGCCTCGTTGCGGTCCCCGAAGTAGACGAGCCCCGCCATGTCCAGGTCGAAACCGTGCGCCCGCCAGCGTTCGGAGATGTGCTGCATGCGCTCCTTGAGTTTCTCCTCGTCCCCGGGCTCGGGGTTGGGCGCGCTTTCGACCGCCACTCGGCTGCCCCGGGCGCTGAGTTCGGTGATGGTGTCCAGCAGGCGGTCCTGCGCCTCCGGCGGCAGGTAGCCCAGCAGGCCCTCGGCGCTCCAGGCGGTCGGCTGGGCCGGGTCGAATCCGGCGGCGCGCAAGGCGGCTGGCCAGTCGTCGCGCAGGTCGACGGCCACCACGCGCCGGTCGGCGGTGGGCGCGGCGCCCAGCTCGGCCAGCGTGCGCGACTTGAAGTCGATCACCTGCGGCTGGTCTACCTCGTAGACGACGGTCCCGGCGGGCCACGCCAGCCGGTAGGCGCGGGCATCCAGCCCCGAGGCCAGGATCACCGCCTGCTTGATGCCCGCACGCGTCGCATCCAGAAAGAACTCGTCGAAGAACTTCGTGCGCACGGCCATGTTGTCGGCCATCCGGGACATCGCGCCGGTGGATCCGGTCGCGCCGTCGTGCGCGTCGTTCAGCTCGTCCGGGTTCACCTCGCCGGTCGCCAGCCGGGTGAGGAGGTCGACGCCCACGGCCCGCACCAACGGCTCGGCGAACGGGTCGTTGATCAGCGGACGGTCGGCGCGGGTGGCGACGGCGCGCGCGGCCGCGACCATCGTCGCGGTCACCCCGACGCTGGACGCCAGGTCCCAGGTGTCGCCCTCATACCTGGTGGATGTCATGTTCGCCTCTGTTCAGAAGTAGTTAGGCTAATATTTAGCCGATATAACAAGCTCCAACCACTGTACGCTTCCCCCGATTCGCGGCAACCCGGCGGCGGCGCCGCGAACGTCGCGTTCGACCAGCGCTAGAGCAGGGCGCCCCGGGATCCGGTGACGGGCAGATCGATCGGCGTGATGACCCCCGGCTGCGCGTCGCACAGGAACGGTATGGCGTTGACCGCCGCGACGGCCGTGCTGTCCATCAACACGGTCATCACGTCCTCGCCGGGTTTGCCGAACCGGATCGTCGCGTCCACGCGTGGCTCGCCTTCGATCACCACGCTGAATCCCTTGGGGTCCGTCCATTGTGGGTCCAGCGCGTCGTCGCTCATGGTCCAGCAGATGGCCAGCTCGACCACCGGGCGGCCCCCGCGATAGCCGCGATAGGTGCGGCGCTGGCCCCCGGCGGTCCCCGCGGCGTAGTTCACCCAGCCCAGATCCAGGTCCCGGGTCAGCACCGCGGGCTCGACGAATGCCTCCTTGGAGTCGAGCTCGGTGCCCAGCATGGCGGCGATCATGTCCAGCGTCTCGAAGTAGCCGAGCCCGTATCGTTGCGTCGCCGGGTCGAGGTGCGTCACCCGCTCACGGGGTGGCTTGCCGAATCCGAGCACCTTCCACACGTCCTGTATGGGATAGGTTGTGCAGTCCAACGTTTCGACGAGCTTGACGCTGTGCACCCGTCGGCACGCGCCGGTGAGGAACCCGGCGACGACGTTGATGAAGCCCGGCTCGAATCCCGTCCCCAGGAAGGTCGCGTTGCCCCGTCGGGCTGCTTCCTCGAGGGCCGGGAGTTCGGCCGGGTGGTGGGTGCCGGTCAGGAAGTCTCCGGTCGTGACCACGTTGATGCCGCGGCGCAGCATCCTTTCCACCAGTTCGTAGTCGATGGCCCGCGGCATGTAGTTCACGCAGTCCGGCGCCAGGTCGAGCAGCGCGTCGACGTCGTCCGTCGCGGTGACGCCGGTCGGGGGCCGGTCCGCGAGCTCCCCGGCGTCGCGCCCCACCTTCTCCGCCCCCAGGGCGTGCACGCCCACCACGTCGAAGTCGTCGCGGTCGAGCAGGATGCCGAGGGCTCGCTTTCCGATGTTGCCGGTGGACCACTGAACCACGCGGTAGGGCGCCATGGCATCAACCGTAACTGGCGGTCTAGGCGGGGCGGGTGGCGCGATAGTAGTTCAATCGCCCGAGAACGCGGTGCCGCTCCGAGGCGACCTCGGTGCACTCGAAACCGGCGCCGCGCAGCAGTCGCGGGATCGCGTCGCCGAGGTTGCCGGCCGCGTGGTGGTTGCGCCTGATGAGCCGCGCCAGCAGGCCGTGGTCATCGGTCATGTCGCCGCCGATGTCGACCAGGTGCAGCCGGCCGCCCGGGCGAAGGACGCGGAAAACCTCCGCCGCCGCAGCGGTTTTGGCGTCGTCGCCGATATGGTGCAGCATCAAAGACGACAGCACCCGGTCGAATTCGCCGTCGGCGTAGGGCAGCCGTTCTGCGTAGCCCTGCTCGAAGCGGATCCCCTCCGCCTTTCGCCTCGCCCGGTCAAGCGCCCGCGGGTCGGGATCGCATCCGACCACCTCCAGCTGGGGATGGGAGCGTTTCGCCCGAATGGTGAGATTGCCCGTGCCGCAGCCGATTTCCAGGATGCGGAGGCAGTTGTCGAGTTCGGCCTGCGCGAGGAGCGCGTCGTGGACCCTTTTCATGCCGAGCAGGCGTGACATCAGGTCGTAGGTGGGGAGCAACGCGTCGTGGCCGGCGGCCGGCAGGTAGTCATGTGGATGATGTTTTGTCACGCAATCCATGGTGAACCGATGCATCGGCGAAGAATTGGGTGATTCTCGGAGAAACTTGAACTATTTTTGGTGATATGGCGCAACCGGCTCGGATGGTTCGGCAGCGCGCGGGGGTGCCGGTCTACGCATACCGGACCGATCCCGACAACCCCCCGGTCACGGTGGTGCGGTCCGGCCCGGAGGATTTTGTCGACCGCGGTCGCCACATCCACGACTTCCCGGCGCTGTGGTACCTGCCCGCGGCCGGGCTTGTCTACGTGGCAGCCGCTGGGCGGGTGCTCGATCCCGCGCAGTTGGCCGATCGCGACGCCGGTGTCGCTGTCTTCTTCGACCCCGCGACCCTGGGCGAGGACGGGCGATCGCCCTGGCCGGCGTGGCGGGCGCACCCGCTGCTGTTCCCGTTCCTGCACGGGCACGCCGGTGGGATTTTGCGGCTGGAGGTGCCCGCGGCGCGACGGCCGGTCTGGGACGCGGCGATCGGGTCGATCGAAGCCGAGCTGCTCGCACGGCAGGACGGCTATCGGCAGGCCGCCTTGGCACATCTGACGCTGTTGCTGATCGACCTCGCGCGGCTGGCGGGCGCGGTGGTGGCCGAGCTGCGCCGCGCGGGCGAGCCGCTGCTGGCCGAGGTGTTCGAGGTGATCGACCGCCGGCACGCCGAGCCGTTGTCGCTGCGCGACGTCGCGGGCGAACTTGGCGTGACGCCCGGGCACCTGACCACCGTGGTGCGGCGCCGCACCGGGCGCACCGTCGGGGAGTGGATCACCGAACGCCGGATGGCCGAGGCCCGCGGGCTGCTGGCCGATACGGATCTGCCGGTCGCCGAGGTCGCCAGGCGGGTGGGGATCGCCGATCCCGGCTATTTCAGCCGGCTGTTCGGCCGGACCCACGGGCTCTCGCCCCGCGGGTGGCGACGGCGCTGACGAGGCGTCCCGGTCCTGTCGAGCGGTCACTGGCGGGCCCGAATCCCTTCGCCACCGTTGACGAGCGCGTCGAACGTTGTTCTAATCAGAACATTGTTCGAAACGGCCCGGATGGGAGAACGCGTGCAGACTGCATCAGGTGCGCCGGTGTTGCGGCACGGAGCGCTCGACCGGGCGCACTTGACCAAGCACCTGTTGCAATTGGCCAAGCGTGTCGGCGTCAACCGGGTCACGATGCGCGAGCTGGCCGCTGAGGCGGGCACGGCCGCCTCGTCGGTGTACTACCACGTCCGTGACAAGCGCGAATTGCTCGATCTGCTCATCGAATCCGTGCTCGCCCAGATCGAGGTGCCGCAGGAGGGCGACTGGGAGTCACGGTTGATCGCGCTCTACACGAATGCGTGGAAGGAGCTGGTCGAGGTGCCCGGGATCACCGTCCTGCTGCTGGAACATCCGCACACGGCGGCGGCCACCGAGATGGACCGCGCCTCTCGCGGAATCCTGCACGAATCCGGTTTGAGCGCGGAACATTTCGATGCGGCACACGCCACGCTCTACGTCCACCTGCTGGGGGCAGTGCAGCTCGAGCAAATCCGTCACGCCGGTGCCGGGGCACACGGTCCAAGTGACGAAGCGTTTGCGTACGGGTTGCGGTTGATATTGGGCGGTCTGCGAAGCGAAATCGGGGGTGGTGCATCATGAGCGACACGACGATCGACCTCGCCGAGCCGGCGATCTGGTCATCGCGCTTTCCCGACGATCTGTTCGCCGAACTGCGCGCCCGTACGCCGGTGTTTCATCAGCGGCTCACCGAGGAGGTGAGGTCGGCCGTCGGCCGCGAATTCTGGGTGTGTACCAAGCACGCCGACGTGGCACGGGTGCATCGCGACTACGAGACGTTCACCGCGACACGCGGACCGCTGATCCAGGACGTAGCACTGTTCGACGCTTACCCGGCGATCGTGAGTCTGGACCCGCCGGATCACACCGTCCGCCGCCGGCTCATCACGCGTGCCTTCACTCCGCGCGCGGTCGCCAAGTTGGAAGATGGAATTCGCAGTCGGGCCAAAGAGATGGCCGGGGCACTGCGGGAGTCCGGAGGTGGCGAGTTCGTCCACCTGGCCGCCGGATTGCCCATATCGGTGATCGGCGACATCGTGGGGATCCCCGAATCCGACCGCCCGCATGTTTTCGGTTTGATCGATCGAGTTCTGAAGACCGCTGGTGCACAGATGTCCCTCCCCGAAGGGGACGATCTGTTGCCCTTCGTGGAGCTGTTCGAATACGCAAGCTCGCTGACGGCGCACAAACGCGAACATCCCGTGGACGACATCTGGAGTGCGCTGTGCACCACGGAAGTCACGGAAGAATCCGGAAAGCGCTTCCTGCTGCCCTCCAACGAGTTGGAGATCTTTTTCTTCATCCTCGGGCTGGCGGGTGCCGATACGACACGAAACGCGTTGTGCGACGGGATTCGTGCTTTCGTCGACAACCCCGACCAGATGGCGATCTATCGTTGTGACCCCGGTGTGCGCGCCACGGCGGTCGAGGAGGTGATCCGCTACTCCACGCCCATCATGTTCTGGGTACGCGGAGCGACCAAGGACGTCCACCTCGGCGACGTTCTGATCCCGGCGGGTGCGCGCGTGGTGACGATGTTGCGATCGGCCAATCGCGACGAGGACGTCTTCGAGGATCCGTACAGGTTTGACATTCGCCGTAATCCCAATCCGCACCAGTCGTTTGGCGGTGGCGGCGCCCATCACTGCCTGGGGGCCATGCTGGCCCGAGCGGAAGTCCGGGCCGCCCTGGACGAGATCTTGTTGAACACCGACCTGATCGAGGTCGGCGAGCCGACCATGGTGCTTCCCGACCTGACGAACAACATGACGGTGTACGAATCGCTGCGGGTCCGCTTTAGCTAGTCAGAGGGATTCGATGTCCAGCCAGCGGTCGACGTCGAATCGGTCCTCGGCGGCGAGGATCGTCGCACCACCGCGTCCGGGGTAGTGCGCGGGAATCACGGCGGCCTTCGCCTGGACTGCCTCGGTGAAGATCCGGCGGCGGGTCACCGCGGCGGCGGGGCCGTCCACGTCGAAGGCGCAGGTGTCGGCGGGGCGACGCAACTGCAGCGGGCTGTGGGTGAGATCGCCGACGAAGACGACCGGCTGACCCGCATCCAGCCACAGCACCGAGGAGCCCGGCGTGTGCCCGGGGGCGGGCCGCAGCCGCAGCGACGGGCTGACCTGGTAATCGTCCGACCATTGGACGAGCTGTCCCGCCGCCGCGATCGGTGCGACGCTGTCCGCGAACACGAGCTGGTCGCCGCGCTGCTGAGCCGCTTCCTCCTCGCTGCGCGGCGATCGCCTCGCCGCGGGCCCATCGGGTGCGAAGTGCTGGTAGTCGGCAGCCGGCACCACGTATCGGGCGTTGGGAAACGTCGGCACCCAGGAATCGTTGTCCAGCATGGTGTTCCACCCGACATGGTCGGAGTGGACGTGGGTGTTGACTACCACGTCCACGGCGGCGCGGTCGACGCCCGCGTACCGCAGGGCGGCCAGGAATCCGGTGTTGAGGTGGTCCAGGGGTTGCATGTGCGGGCGTTGGCGGTCGTTACCGACACCGGTGTCCACGACGACGGTCAACCCGTCGACCTCGATGACCCAGCTTTGGATCGCGATGTGCCACTGATCGGTGGATGGGTCGAAGAAGTCCGGCACCAGCAGGTCGGCGTTGTCTTGCCAGCCGGACGGCGGTGTTTGCGCGAAAAGGCGTGTCGTCAGGTCGAATTGGAGTTCGAGGACCCGCGCCACGCGCGCGTGGCCGAACCGGACCGGGCGCATCAGGCGTTCGCGCGCAGGTAGCCGTATACGCCGGCGAAGTTGCGGTTGACGTCCTCGGGGATGGGCACCGGGCCGCCGAGCGCCCTTGCACCCCAAACGATTTGGGCGGTGCGCTCCACCAGGGCGGTGATGTGCAGCACCTTGTCCGGTCGTGGCCCCACGGCCACCAGGCCGTGGTTGGCGATCAACGCGGCGCCCCGGCCGTCGAGCGCCTTGACGGCGTTGGCGCCGACGTCGGGGGTGCCGGAGGCGGCGTACTCGGTGCAGCGGACGTCCCCGCCGCAGTACACCGCGAACTCGTCGATGCACGCCGGAATCGATTGGTGCGCAATGGCGAACATGGTCGCCCACACCGGGTGGCTGTGAATGACGCTGCCGATATCGTCGAACGCGCGGTAGCAGGCCAGGTGCAGCTGCATCTCCGAGGACGGCGAGCGGCCGTCCGCGGCGTGCAGCACGGCACCGTCCGGGTCTATGAGCACGAGGTCGTCGAGCTGCATGTCGCGGTAGTCAACCGACGACGGGGTGATGACGATGTTGCCGTCGGAGCGCCGCGCGGAGATGTTGCCCGCGGTTCCCTCGACCAGGCCCCGGCGCAGCATGTCCTTGGCCGCGTCGAGCACCGCCGTTTCGGGGTGGGCCACCGATTTCACGGACGTCATGGGCCGAGCACCTCCGGGTTGACGATGTGGGCGGGCATCCCGCCGGCCAGCAGCGCTTCCAGGTCGTCGGCCACCATCTGCGCCTGCCGAGCCTCAGTGTTCCACGTGGCGCCGCCGATGTGAGGCGTCAGCACGACATTGGGCATGCCGACCAGCGGGTGGTCGGTGGGCAGCCATTCGCCGACGAAGTGGTCCAGGCCGGCGGCGGACACCTTGCCGTCGCGCAGCGCGTCGACGAGCGCATCGGTGTCGTGCAGCTGGGCGCGGGCGGTGTTGAGGAAGACCACGCCGTCACGCATGGCGGCGAACTGCGGCGCCCCGATCATGCCGACCGTGTCGTCGGTGACGGGCGCGTGCAGGGAGACGACGTCGGCCTCGCCCAGCAGCTCGTCCAGGCCGTGCCGGGCGTCGTCGTTGTAGGGGTCGTGGGCGATGACCCGCAGGCCCAGCCCGGACAGCCGCCATGCGGTGGCGCGGCCGACGGCGCCGAGGCCCACCAGACCGGCGGTGCGCCCGGCGACCTCCCAGGCGCGGAACCGCTGATAGGGGATGCTGCCATCGCGAAAGATGTTGCCGCTGCGGACATCCGCGTCGGCGGGCAGGAGCTGGCGGGTGACGGCCAGCAGCAGCGCCACCGTCATCTCGGCGACCGCGTCGGCGTTGCGGCCCGGGGTGTTCAGCACCGGGACCCCGGCCGCGGTGGCCCCCGCGATGTCGACGTTGTTGGGGTCGCCGCGGGTCGAGGCGATCACCCGCAGGCCCAAGTCGAACACCGGCCCGCCGACCGAGTCGCTTTCCACCACAACGACATCGGCGGCCTCGGCGGTGATGCGTTCGGCCAGTTGTTCGGCACTGTAGATCCGCAGCGGGGTCTGCTCGATCCACGGGTCGTACACCACGTCGGCCAGCTGCTTCAGCTTGGCGAAGCCCGGTCCCCGCAGCGGGGCCGTCACCAACGCGCGCGGTCTTGACGTCACGAACCCCAATGCTGGCGTACGGTGACGCCCGTGTCACGTGAAGTCGTCACAATCGGCATCGACGTCGGCAGCACCGCGGTCAAAGCGGTCGCCGCGGACGCCGACGGCCGGGTGACCGCGCGGGCCCGGATCCCGCACCAGTTGCGGGTGCCGGCGCCCGGCCGGCTCGAGCACGACGCCGGCGAGGCGTGGCGGCGGGGGCCGGTGGCGGCGCTGAACCAGCTGAACCCCGGGCCGAACGTCCGCGCGGTGGCCGTATCGGCGATGGTGCCGTCGCTGACGGCCGTCGATGCCGCGGGCGTGCCGACGACGCCGGGACTGTTGTATGGCGACGAACGGGGCCGAACACCGGAGCAACCCGTGCAGCCGCTGCCGGCGTTGGGCGAGGCCGCCGAGTTCCTGCGCTGGACGGCGGCGCAGGCGCCGGGCGCGGCGGGGTACTGGCCGGCGCCGGCGGTGGCCAACCACGCCCTTGCGGGCGAAGCGGTGATCGACTTCGCCACCGCCGCGACCGCGTACCCGCTGTTCGACGGGACGGGCTGGAACCCCGAGGCGTGCGCCGAGCGCGGCGCGCGGCCCGAACAGATGCCGCGGGTGGAGAGCATGGGGGCCGCCGTCGGGCAGGTGCACGGCAGCGGCGCGGCGCTGGGAATCGGCGCCATCGACGCTTTGTGCGAGCAGATCGTGGCCGGCGCCGACCGCGACGGCGACGTGCTGGTGCTGTGCGGCACCACCTTGATCGTGTGGACCACCATCCCCGAGGCCCGGCAGGTGCCGGGCCTGTGGACCATCCCCCATACCGCCGCGGGCAAGAGCCAGATCGGCGGGGCGAGCAATGCCGGCGGGCTGTTCCTCGGCTGGGTGGACCGCGTGGTCGCATCCGGCGACCCGGCCGCCGCGCAGCCCGGGCGGGTGCCGGTGTGGTCGCCCTACCTTCGCGGGGAGCGCACTCCGTTCCATGACCCGGATCGCCGTGCCGTGCTCGAAGCGCTGGACCTCACTCACGACGCGGCAGCGCTGCGCCGGGCCGCCTACGAGGCGTCGGGCTTCGTGGTCCGTCAGCTCATCGAGCTGAGCGGGGCGCCGGTGGCAAGGATCGTCGCCACGGGCGGCGGCACTCGGGTCGGACCGTGGATGCAGGCCATCGCCGATGCCACCGGGCGGCCGGTGGAGGTGTCGGCGGTGCCCGAGGGGGCGGCGCTGGGCGCGGCGTTCCTCGGGCGCATGGCGGCCGGCCTGGAAACCTCGATCGCCGACGCTGCCCGCTGGGTCTCCACCGAGCGCGTCGTCGAACCCGACCCCGCCTGGGCCGCCGCGGTCGAGGACCGCTACCAACGGTTCCTGGAGCTGGGAACCCGGAGATGTAGCGCGCTCCCTCCGGCGGCGTTCTAGGCTGGTGCAATGACCGACCAGGATCGCAAAGCCGCCCGTCGCGAGATCGCCGATGCCCTGCTGAAAGCTCTTGAACGCCGGCATGAAATCGCCGACGTCGTGGTGGAGTCCGAGAACAAGGCGGCCGCGGTCGAGGCGATCGTCCGCCTGCTCGATACCTCCCACGTGGCCGCCGAAGCGGTGATGGGGATGTCGTTCGATCAGCTCACCATCGACTCGCGCCGCAAGATCCTGGCCGAACTCGAGGACCTGAACAAGCAGCTCAGCTTCACCCTCGGCGAGCGCCCGGCCAGCTCGGGGGAGACCCTGGAGCTGCGACCGTTCTCGGCGGAGAATGACCGCGACATCTTCGCTGCCCGCACCGAGGACATGGGCGCCGCCGGCGACGGGTCCGGCGGGCCGGCCGGCAACCTCGACGACGAAATCAGCGCGGCGCTGGGGCGCCTCGACGACGAGGAGGCGGCGTGGTTCGTGGCCGTCGATTCCGGCGAGAAGGTCGGGATGGTGTTCGGCGAGCTGCTCGGGGGCGAGGTCAACGTGCGCATCTGGATCCACCCGGAGCACCGCAAGAAGGGTTACGGCACCGCGGCCCTGCGCAAGTCGCGCACCGAGATGGCCTGGTGCTTCCCCGCCGTGCCGATGGTGGTGCGCGCGCCGTCCGCCAGGCCCGCCTGAGCTACGGCAAAGCCGTTGGCGGCGTGAGGCTTTCGCGGGTGGCTAGCTCAACGTCGCGGTGACGGCGACGATGTTGCGCAGCTGCGACGTCTCGTCGTCCGGGAAGACGAGGCCGTAGTCGGCGAAGTACTCGCGCCGCTCCCGGGTGCTCACCCGCCAACCGCGGCCGGTCAGGTAGTCCACGACGTTGCTGCGCTCCCCGTCGAAGAACAGCCCAGACAGGTCGATGTCGCAGCCCAGGTTTGCCCACCGCTCGTTGAACTGCTGGGCGCGTTCGGTCATCGTCCGGCCGGAGTCGCCGTGGAATTCGGTGGCCAGCTTGCTCCCGGGCGCGCTGAGCTCGGTGATGTTGTCGAAGAGCCGGTCCTGGGCTTCGGGCGGCAGGTACATGAGCAGACCCTCGGCGCTCCACGACGTCGGTTGCGCCGGGTCGAAACCGCTGCGCCGCAACGCTTCCGGCCAGTCGTCGCGCAGATCGACGCTGACGGCGCGCCGCTCGGCGGTCGGGGAGGCGCCCAGCTCGGTCATGGCGGCGGTCTTGAACTCGACGACCTTGGGCTGATCCACCTCGTAGACCACGCTCCCGGGCGGCCAGCTCAGCCGGTACGCACGGGCGTCGAGGCCGGCGGCCAGGATCACCGACTGGCGGATCCCGTCGCGGGCGGCGTTGAGAAAGAAGTCGTCGAAGAAGCGCGTGCGCACCGCGATCGAATCCGTTTCCAGCTGCAGGTCCCGTTCGCCGTCCTCCGCGTCGGTGGGCGCCACTTCGCCGTCGACCAGTTGGCGGAAGAATTCCAGGCCGACAGCTCGCACCAGGGGCGCCGCGAACGGATCGTGGATGATCGGCTCGGCGCCCTCGCTGGCCAGCGCGCGGGCCGCGGCGACCATCGTGGCCGTGGCACCGACGCTGGAGGCCAAGTCCCAACTGTCTTGGTCAGTGCGTGTCATGCTCTCCCCATTTAATTAGCAAATGCAACGAACCAAGAGCACTCTACGCCCCACGGCTTGCGGCTTCCTGTGGTTTTTATGGGTCCTCGGTGACGGCCCTGGACGGGCTTGCCCAGACCAGCTGTTAGTCTCGTACACGGTTTGACGCGCTGCAGAATAAGTCGGCCGTACGTCCTGGCCTGCGGGTGTTGGGCGCGTAATGCAGGAAACCCCCCGGCTGCGCAGGAGGAAGAGTGCTTTCGGCTTTCATCTCATCGCTGCGGACAGTCGACCTGAGACGGAAGATCCTCTTCACGCTGGGAATCGTCGTTCTCTATCGGCTGGGCGCTGCTTTGCCGTCCCCTGGCGTCAATTTCCCGAACGTCCAGCAGTGCATCAAGGAGGCCAGCGGCGGCGCGGCCGGACAGATCTATTCGCTGATCAACCTGTTTTCCGGCGGTGCGTTGCTGAAGCTGACGGTTTTCGCCGTCGGGGTGATGCCCTACATCACCGCGAGCATCATCGTGCAGCTGCTCACGGTGGTCATCCCGCGGTTCGAGGAACTGCGCAAGGAAGGCCAGTCCGGCCAGGCCAAGATGACGCAGTACACCCGCTATCTGGCCATCGCGCTGGCGATCCTGCAGGCGACCAGCATCGTGGCACTGGCGGCCAACGGCGGGTTGCTACAGGGCTGCTCGCTGGACATCATCGCCGATCAGAGCATCTTCACGCTGGTCGTCATCGTGATGGTGATGACCTCCGGCGCGGCGCTGGTGATGTGGATGGGCGAGCTGATCACCGAGCGGGGCATCGGTAACGGCATGTCGTTGCTGATCTTCGTCGGCATCGCGGCCCGCATCCCCTCCGAGGGCAAGACCATCCTGGACAGCCGCGGCGGGATGATCTTCGCCGCCGTCTGCGTCGCCGCCCTGGCCATCATCGTCGGCGTGGTGTTCGTCGAGCAGGGGCAGCGCCGCATCCCGGTGCAGTACGCCAAGCGCATGGTGGGCCGGCGCATGTACGGCGGAACGTCGACGTACCTGCCGCTCAAGGTCAACCAGGCCGGCGTCATTCCGGTCATCTTCGCATCGTCGCTCATCTACATCCCGCACCTGATCACGCAGCTGATCCGCAGCGGCAGCGGTGGAGTGGGCAACAGCTGGTGGGACAAGTTCGTCGGCAGTTACCTGTCCGACCCCAGCGATCCCATTTACATCAGCATCTACTTCGGGCTGATCATCTTCTTCACGTATTTCTACGTGTCCATCACGTTCAACCCCGACGAACGTGCCGACGAGATGAAGAAGTTCGGCGGGTTCATCCCGGGCATCCGGCCGGGCAAGCCCACCGCCGACTACCTGCGTTATGTGCTGAGCAGGATTACCCTGCCGGGCTCGATCTACCTCGGCGCCATCTCGGTGCTGCCCAACTTGTTCCTGCAAATCGGCAATGGCGGAGCGGTCCAGAATTTGCCGTTCGGCGGTACCGCGGTTTTGATCATGATTGGTGTCGGCTTGGATACGGTCAAGCAGATCGAGAGCCAGCTGATGCAGCGCAACTACGAGGGGTTCCTGAAGTGAGAGTCGTTTTGCTGGGCCCGCCGGGGGCGGGCAAGGGAACGCAGGCCCAGAAGCTCTCCGAAAAGCTCGGGATCCCGCACATCTCCACCGGCGAGCTGTTTCGTAGCAACATCGAGAACGGCACCAAACTCGGCCTGGAGGCCAAGCGCTATCTGGACGCCGGCGACCTGGTTCCCTCGGAGTTGACCAATCAGCTCGTGGACGACCGCCTCAGCGATGCCGACGCGGCCGCGGGCTTCGTCCTGGACGGGTATCCGCGGTCGACTGAGCAGGCCAAGGCGCTGCACGAAATGCTCGAGCGCCGAGGCACCGACATCGACTCGGTGCTGGAGTTCCGCGTTTCGGAGGACGAGCTGCTGCAACGGCTCAAAGCCCGCGGCCGCGCCGACGACACCGACGACATCATCCTGAACCGAATGAAGGTTTACCGCGACGAGACCGCGCCGCTGCTCGAGTACTACCGCGACGAACTCAAAACGGTCGACGCAATCGGCACCCTGGACGAAGTGTTCGCCCGCGCCCTGCAAGCGCTGGGCAAGTAACGATGAGCGCGCTGGCGCGACTGCGGAGACACAAAGTCGTGCCGCAGCGCACCGCCGGTGAGCTCGACGCGATGGCGGCGGCGGGGGCAGTGGTCGCGGCCGCGCTGCAGGCGGTGCGGGCGGCCGCGGTGCCCGGGGTGTCGACGCTGGGCCTCGACCAGATCGCCGAGTCGGTGATCCGGGAGGCGGGCGCGATACCGTCGTTCCTCGGCTATCACGGTTACCCCGCGTCGATCTGCGCGTCGGTCAACGAGCGGGTGGTGCATGGGATTCCGTCGGCCGCCGAGATCTTGGCCCCCGGCGACCTGGTGTCCATCGACTGCGGCGCGATCCTGGACGGCTGGCACGGTGACGCCGCGATCACGTTCGGCGTCGGCACCCTCGACGCGGCCGACCAGGCGCTGTGCGACGCCACCAGGGAATCGCTGGAGGCCGGGATCGCGGCGATGATCCCCGGCAACAGGCTGACCGACGTCTCACACGCCATCGAAACGGGCACGCGCGCGGCGGCCGACCGGCACGGGCGCGCGTTCGGGATCGTGGAGGGCTACGGCGGCCACGGCATCGGGCGGCAGATGCACATGGACCCCTTCCTGCCCAACGAGGGCTCACCCGGGCGCGGCCCGCTGCTGGCCCCCGGGTCGGTGCTGGCGATCGAACCGATGCTGACGCTCGGGACGGGCAAGACCGTGGTGCTCGACGACGCGTGGACCGTCACCACCTCCGACGGGTCCCGTGCGGCACACTGGGAGCACACCGTCGCCGTCACCGACGCGGGGCCGCGCATCCTGACCTGCCTTAGTTGAACTAATCACCGCCTCGCCTCGTTTCAGTAGTCGGAGGTGATGGAGTGGCCCGTGTTGCAGGCAATTGGAGGGCGTCCGGGACCGCCGAAGCCGCCCTGATGAAGGCGCTGTACGACGAGCACGCAGCGGTTTTGTGGCGTTACGCGCTCCGGCTCACGGGGGATGCGAGCCAGTCCGAGGACGTCGTGCAGGAGACGTTGCTGCGGGCCTGGCAGCATCCGGAGGTCGTCGGGGACACCGAGCGCTCGGCGCGGGCGTGGCTGTTCACCGTCGCGCGCAACATGATCATCGACGACCGGCGCAGCGCAAGATTCCGCAACGTCGTCGGGTCGACGGACGAGGCGGGGGCGCCCGAACGGTCGACGCCGGACGAGGTGAACGCGGCGCTGGACAAGCTGCTGATCGCCGACGCGATGGCGCAGCTGTCCGCCGAGCACCGGGCCGTGATCGACCGGTCGTACTACCGCGGATGGACCACCGCGCAGATTGCTGCCGACCTCGGGATCGCCGAAGGAACGGTGAAGTCGCGATTACACTACGCCGTGCGGGCGTTGCGACTCACTCTGCAGGAACTTGGAGTTACCCGCTGAGGGGCTCCGAAGCTTGAAGGGTGCTGAGGAAATGGATGAGATGAAGACGCCGCTGCGGGGCATCGGCCCGCCGGACGATCCCTACGTGATGTGGGATGCCGCATACGTGTTGGGTTCGTTGTCGGCCGCGGAGCGACGCGAATTCGAGGCGCACCTGGCGTACTGCCCGGCGTGCCGGGGGGCCGTCGCCGACCTGAGCGGCGTGCCGGCGCTGCTCTCGCAGCTCGGCCCGGACGAGGTGGCGGCGATCAACGACTCCGGTCCGGCCGCCGGATTGTCGGCGACACCGGAGATGTCGCCGGAGCTGTTGACGTCGTTGCTGGCCAAGGTGCACTGGCGCCGGCGCCGCACGCGGATAGTGACCTGGGTGGCCTCGTCGGCCGCGGCGGTGGTGCTGGCGATCGGCGTGTTCGTCGGGGTGCAGGGGTATTCCTCGTCCCCGTCGCAACAGGTGACCGCGTCCTCGGCGCCGATGGCGCAGGTGGGCACCACCCTGCTGGCGTCGACGGTCGAGCTGTCCAGCCAGCACTGGGGAACCGCCATCAACCTGCGGTGCGTGTGCCTGGCCCCGCTCAACGCGCACCACGACACGCTGGCGATGGTCGTGGTGGGTCGCGACGGCAGCCAGACCCGGCTGGCGACCTGGGTGGCCGTACCCGGCCACACCGCGACGCCCGCGGGCAGCATCTCGACGCCGGTCGACCAGATCGCGGCCGTACAGGTGGTGGCCGCCGATAGCGGCCAGGTTCTGTTGCAGCGTTCGCTCTAGGGGTCGGGGGCTGCGGTGTCTGGCCACGAGCGTCCACTGCGGGCGCTGGTGGTGGGCGCCGGTGTCGGCGGGATCGCGGTTGCCCGCGGATTGTCGCGGGACGGGCACGACGTGACCGTCTTCGAGCGTCGGCCGGATGTGCGGGCGGCCGGCGGTGCGGTGACGATCTGGTCCAACGGCGAGACGGTGCTTCGGCAGCTGGGCGTCGACATGGACCGGGCCGGTCAGCTGCTGTCGACCGTGCGGGCCGTGACGGCCACGGGCCATCCGCTTGCCACGCTTGACGTGTCCGCGATGGCGGATCGGCTCGGCGCGCCCGTCCGGATGGTTCCGCGCCGGGTGCTGCTGGAACGGTTGCTGGACGGCTTTCCGGCCGACCGCATTCGATGCGGGGCCCGTGCGATCGCATTGGCCGCTACGGGCGACGCCGTGCGGGTCGAGTTCGACGACGGCAGCTGCGCCCAGGGAGACCTCTTGATCGGCGCCGACGGCCTGCACTCGATGGTCCGGGACAGCGTCGGCGGGCGGCAGGCCAAACCCACCGGCTGGTGCAGTTGGCAGGGGCTCATCGCCCTGGCGGAGCTCTCGGACAAGGACACCGCACTGATGGTCATCGGCGACAACGGAAACCTCGGCCTGTGGCCGGCCGGGGGTTCCGAGGTGCAGTGGTGGTTCGACCTCCCGTGGTCCTACGACTTCGTGCGGCCGCAACGTCCGATCGAAACGATCCGGTCCCACTTCGCCGGATGGTCGGAAGCCGTCGACCGGGTGCTGGCGGCCCTGACCGACGATGATCTGGCGCACTCGCCGTATCCGCATTTCCGGCATCCGATACCCCCGGCGGGCCGGGGCCCGGTGACGTTGCTCGGCGACGCCGCCCACACGATGCCGCCCACCCTGGCGCAGGGGACCAACCAGACGCTGCTCGACACCATGGTGCTGTGCAAGGCGCTGTCGGGTCTTCAGGGCAGCGCCTCCAAAGGCGACGTGCCGAGCGCACTGCGCTGGTATGAGAAGACCCGCCGGCACAAGGTGATGGCCGTGTCCAGGGCGGCGTCACTGCCGGTCTCGCACGGTGAGTTCGTGCTGCGGCCGGCCGCTTTGATCCCCGACCGGCTGCAGGCCCGCGCACTGACGATGTTTCTGCGCTGGACGAGTCACCCGCGGATGTCCGCGGAGATCAGCCGAGAACTGGGGGCCGCGACGACCAGCCGATCCAGCCCATGAGCGACGAATTCATCAGGGTGCGAGGTGAACTCGATGCGCCCTCACGCTGGCTCTGGCTGGTGAAGTGGTGCGTGCTGGCGTTCCCGCACTACCCGATCTTGATCGGGCTCTACCTGCTATATCCGCTGTCGACCGTCGTGGCCGGCGTCGCCATCCTGTTCACCGGGCGGTATCCGCGGCCCATCTTCGACTTCAACGTCGGCGTGCTGCGCTGGTCGTGGCGCGTGATGAATTTCCGGTTCCCGATGAACAGCACGGACAGGTACCCGCCTTTCACGCTCGCGTCGCGGCCCGACTATCCCGGTGATCTGCAGGTCGACTACCCGGAGCGGCTGAGGAACTGGGCCGTGCTGGTGAAGTGGCTGTTGGCCATCCCTCAGGTGCTGCTCTGCTGGTCGATGGAGCCGCTCCTACAGGTGTTGTGCGTGATCGCCGCGGTGTCGTTGTTGTGCACGGGGACCACCCCCGCGGGCATGTTCGATCTTCTGCTGGGCATCGTCCGATGGCGATATCGGGTGGCCGTGTACGTGTCCCTTATGCGTGACGAATACCCGCCGTTCCGAATGGATTTGGGTATCAGTGACGCGCCGTAATCCCTACTTCCCGTACGTGTACAGATTCGGCCAGCCGGTCTTCGACCGGCTCTTTTATCACCGCTATCGCCGCGAGGCGCTCAGCCACGCGACGGGCCGGCTGCTGATGCTGGGCTTGGGTCCGGGCACTGACTTGAGGTTCCTGCCCGCCGCGGTGACGTCGGTCGCGGCCGTGGAGCCGGAGGCGCCGTTCCGGCGGATGGCTTCGCGGCTTGCCCGTCGCCACGGCGTCGCCGTCGACATCGTCGAGGGAACCGGCGAATCGATTCCCTTCCCGGACAACGCCTTCGACTCTGTACACATCGGGCTGGTGCTCTGCTCGGTCGACGACGTGGCCGCCACGCTCGGCGAGATCCGGCGCGTGCTCGCACCCGGGGGCAGGCTGGTGGTCCTCGAGCATGTGCGCGGGGACGGCGCGACCGGGCGGCTCCAGGACCTGGTCGCCAAACCGTGGTCGTGGTTGGCCGCCGGTTGTGAGCCGAACCGACGAACCCTGGAATCCATCGCCGCCGCCGGGTTCGACACGACGGCGCTGCGCACCATCCCGCGCACCCCGGTGCCGTTCCCGTGCAAACCCCATTTGCAGGGGTTCGCCATCCTCACTCCACGCTGACGGCCTCGATGATGTTCAGCCGCGCGGCCCGCCGGGCGGGTGGCAGCGAGCCGAGCAGGCAGATCGCCAGCGCGCCTGCGGTGAAGGCCAGGGACATCGGCCTCAGGCCGAAGCCGACCTGAAAATTCATGATCTCCCCGCTGATGAGGCTGAACAGCCACTGGTCGGTCAGGCCGAACAGCAGCCCCAAAACGCCGCCGACTAAACCGATCCCGGCCGCCTCGGCCAGCACCATCCGCAGGGTGAACCGGCGGCTGGACCCCATGGCCCGCAGCACGCCGATCTCGCGGCGGCGTTCCAGCACCGACAACGTCAGGGTGTTGAGCAGCGCGACGGCGGCCACGGCCACGACGATGACCCACACGGCGTTGGCGATGAACATGCTCTGATGCAGCGGGGCTTCCAGCCCCGCCAGTGCGGCGCGGCCGTCGTACACATGGTTGGGTTCGGGCACCACCCGGCGCACCTCGGTCAACAGGCGTTGCCGGTCTACCCCCGGGGCCGCGGTGATCTGCAGGGTCGTCGCCGCCGGGCGATCGAACCACGCCCGCATGTGCCCGAGATCGATTCCTACCGTTCCGATCACGGTCGAGAAGAAGGGCACCAGGGCGAGCACCGGTGTCTGCCGCGGGCCGTGTGGCGTCTGCAGCTGCAGCCGGTCGCCGGCGCGGACGTGCAGAGTGGCGCCCAGATTCTGCGTGAGGACCACGCCGCGGCCGGCCAGAACGTCGGCGCGCACGCGTTCGTCGACCGCGCGGAACAGCGAATCGTGGCTCCCGTCGGAGAAGCCGTCGAGCAGGACGCGGGTGCCGCCGACGACGACGAACCCGAGCGCGCCCTCGGTCACCCGCGCCACCCCGGGCACCGCGGCCACCTTTTCCGAAAGGCCTTGCGGCAGCGCGTCGGTGGGATAGCTGTCGGGAGGGTTCGCACTCACCCACACGTCGACGGCGGCGGCGGGAGCGAACATGGCGCGGGCCGAGCGGATCATGTCGGCGTTGGTGCCGGTGATCACCACGGTGGTGACGACCCCGATGAGCACGGTCATCACGGTGGCCCACACCCGCCGCGGCGCGCGTTCGATGGTGGCCGCCGCGAGCGCCCCGAACGGCCCGAAGACGCGGGCCACCGCGGCTGTGACCTTGACGATCGGTGCGGTGAGCGCGAAGCCGAGTGCGATCTCGGCGCTCAGCAGAGCGGCCATCGCGGCGAACGCGAAGGTGCCGTGTTGGCCGAGGACCACCCAGATGGACACCGCGAACACCGCGAGGGCGCCAACCCCGACAACGACCCGCAGCCATCGGGGCACGACGTCCGCCGCCGACGCACCGACCGGCGCCAGCGCCTCGATCGGCGCGACCTTGTACACCTGGCGTGCGGCCATCACCGACGCGACCACGCAGGTGAGCGCCGTGGCCGCGAGGGCCAGCGGGATGGCATAGCCGGGCAGCCAGTACTGGACTCGGGCCTCGAGCCCCTGGGTCATCGCGGGAGGCAGGCGGCCAATTGCCATGCGGCCGGCCAGGATTCCGATGCCCGCTCCGATGGCACCGCCGAGGAGCCCGAGGACAGCCGCCTCCCCGATCATGTCGCCGACGATGGTGACGCGTCGGCCACCGATCGCGCGCAGCATGGAGATGACGGGCCGGCGCTGGGTGATCGCCATGGTCATCGTGGTGTAGATCAGAAACGCGCCGACCACCAACGCGACCGCCGCGCCCAGCAGGGCCATGTAGTTCATCAGCTTGACGCCGTCGCCGGCCCGGCCGGCCCGCAGGCTCGGGGCGGCGACGATGGCGCGGCCGTGCACCGCGGCGGTGACCGCGGCGCGGACGGTGTCCGCGTCGGCGCCCGGTCTGGTGGTGATCAGGATCGAGTCGAGCTGTCCGGGGCGGTCGGTGACGTTCTGCGCCAACGCCAGTGGGGCCAGGACGTAGTGCCCGCCGTTGAGGTCCGCGAACTGCTTGTCCGCGAGCACCTCGCTCACCGTGACCGAACCCGAGCCCAGTTGCAGCGACTGTCCTTTCGCATATCCCATCCGCGGCCCCACCTGGACGCCGTTGGGTGTCGAGGACAGCACCTGCACCGGTCGTGCGACCGCGTCCTTCAGTGCGCCGCCCAGTGCGGCGGCGCTCGCGTCGGTGCCGAGCAGCAACACCGGCCCCGTCGCGGTGGATGCGGAGGTCCGGATCATCGGCGCCGCGGTGGCGACGCCCGGTACCGCGGCGACGTCGGCCAGTATCGTTTCGGGGAACCCGGCGTCGGTGATGCCCGATACCTCGAGCGCGGCCACGCCGGCGATCCCGTCGGCCAGCCGGTTGACCGATCCGGTGATCGAGCCGAAGATGCCGAATATCGCGACCAGATACGTTGCGGAAACGGCCATTACGGCGATCGACGCTAGCGTGCGACGGCGATGCACTGCGAGCTCACGCAGGCTGAACACGCGCAGTCGGCTGGCCGCCGCCGTGATTTTCACGCAGGGACCGCCGGCATGTCCGAACCGACCCGACCGTCCTGCAGGGTGATCACCCGATCGGTCGCCGCGGCGGCCTCAGCGTTGTGGGTCACCATCACCACCAGCCGGCGGTGGCCGTCTTCGTGTGCCACCTCGGCAAGCAGCTGCAGGATCGCGGCGCCGGTCGCGGAGTCGAGGTTGCCGGTGGGCTCGTCGGCGAGGATGAGCGGCGGGTCCATCATCAACGCGCGCGCCACCGCGACGCGCTGCATCTGGCCGCCGGACAGTTCCGCCGGCCGGTGCTCGGTCCGGTTGCCGAGCCCGACGCGGTCCAGCAATCGAATCGCATCAGGTTTGGCCCTGCCCAGCCGGACACCGTCGAGCAGTTTGGGTACCGCGACGTTCTCCCACGCCGACAAGGTCGGCAACAGGTTGAAGAACTGGAAGATGAAACCCACCCGGTGATGGCGGAACTCCGATTGCTGCTCGTCGCCCAGGCGGCCGATCTCCTCGCCGTCGAACGTGATCGAGCCGGAATCGGGAGAGTCGAGCGCGCCGAGCAGGTGAAGCAGCGTGCTCTTACCCGCACCGGAGGGTCCGACCACCGACACGAACTGACCGCCCCCGAGGCGCAGGCTGATCCCGTCGAGCGCCCGGACCGTTTGACCGCCGACCCGATACTCGCGCACCACGTCGCGCAGTTCGATGGTCATCTAGACACCACGAATGCCGGCGGCACGTGGTTCACCGGCGGGGTGAACCGATCAAGTGCCGGGCTCGTGTCTGAAGACATGTTCGGCAAGCACCGGGTGGTCGATCACATCGTCGGGCAACTCGCGTCGCTCGGGATGGACCACGTCTTCGGTGTCGACGGCGCCAACATCGAGGATCTGTACGACGCCGCGCACTTCCGGCCGGAGGTCACCGCCGTCCTGGCCAAGCACGAGTTCTCGGCGGCCACCATGGCCGACGGATACAGCCGCAGCGGCGCCGGACTGGGCGTGGTGGCGGCGACGTCCGGTGGGGGAGCGCTGAACCTCGTCGCCGGCCTGGGCGAGTCGTTCGCGAGCCGGGTTCCGGTGCTGGCCCTGGTTGGCCAGCCCGCGACCACGATGGACGGCCGGGGCAGCTTCCAGGACACCAGCGGCCGCAATGGATCGCTGGATGCCCGGGCACTGTTCTCGGCGGTGTCGGTGTTTTGCGAGCGGCTGGTTTCGCCGGCGGACATCGTCTCGGCATTGCCCAGGGCGATCTGCGCTGCGCGTGCCGGTGGCCCGGCGGTGTTGTTGCTGCCCAAGGATATTCAGCAGGCATTCATCGCCGTCGACGGCGGCCCCGAGCATTTCGGTTTCAGCGCGTCGATCGGCAGCCCGCATCTCATCGCCCGGGAACTGCGCCAGACGACCGGTCAGGTCACGATCATCGCCGGCGAGCAGGTGGCCCGCGACGACGCCCGGGCCGAGCTCGAGGACTTGCGTGCGCTGCTGCGCGCGCGGGTGGCCACCGTCCCCGACGCCAAAGACGTCGCCGGCACACCGGGTTTCGGATCGTCGTCGGCGCTCGGCGTGACCGGCGTCATGGGCCACCCGAGCGTGGCCGAAACGCTTGCCGCGAGCGCCCTGTGCCTCATCGTTGGCACCCGGCTCACGGTAACCGCGCGCGGCGGCCTGGACGACGCGCTGGCGGCGGTGCGAACCGTATCGATCGGGTCGGCGCGGCCTTATTTGCACTGCACGCACGTGCACACCGACGACCTGCGTGGCTCGTTGCGCCTGCTGACCCAGGCGCTGCGCGGTCACGGACGTCCGAACGGCGTGCGGGTGCCCGACCAGGTGCGGCGCACCGAACTGACGCCCAAGGACTGCGACGGGCCGGGGGTGCGGTACCGCGAGGCCATGGCGGTGCTGGACCGTGCCCTGCCCGACGGGGCCGACATCGTCGTCGACGCCGGCAACACCGGCGCGGCCGCGATCCACTACCTGCCGGCGCGGCGCGGCGGCAGGTTCGTCGCCGCGCTCGGGATGGGCGGCATGGGCTACAGCTTCGGGGCCGGGATCGGGATGGCGTTCGGACGGGCGAACGGCGGCCGGCCGGGCGGTCGCACCGTGGTGATCGCCGGGGACGGCGCCTTTTTCATGCACGGGCTGGAGGTGCACACCGCAGTGCAGTACCGGCTTCCCGTGACCTTCGTGTTGTTCAACAACAACGCCCACGCGATGTGCGTGACCCGTGAGCAGCTGTTCTACGGGGACCGCTACAGCTACAACCGCTTCCGGCCCAGCGCGCTGGGAACCGGTCTGGCGGCGATGTTTCCCGGGCTGACATCGGTCGATGTCAGCGACCCCGCCCAACTTGCCGCGGCGCTTCGGGTGGCGCTGGAAATCGAGGGCCCGGCGGTGGTCAGCGTCGAATGCAACGCCGACGAAATCCCGCCGTTCGCTCCATTTCTCACCGCGCTCTCAGGCAGTGCGGCTGTCACAGAACAGGTTCCGACCGCGAAGGAGAACCAGGCCGATGTCGCTGCCAGCGCTTGAGGATATCCCCACTCCCATCGACGGGGTGGTCCGAATCGAAACCAGCCCGCGGGAGAAGGCAACCCCGATCATCATGGACATGATGCGGTCGGTCTACCCGCACGATGAGGTCTTCGGGGAGTACTGCACGGTCAACGATTACGTTGCGTGCCCGCCCGATGAGTTGTACGAGTACCTGGCCGACACCCGCAGCCTCGAGGAGTGGACGTACAGCCTGCGCGGTTTCACGCCGACCGACGAACCCGGCCTGTGGCTGGCCTACGATCGGCTCGGCTCGGAGACCGAGATCTACACCCGGACCATCGCCAACGCGGCGGCGCGGACCGTCGACTACCACTGCGCGTGGGATCAGGGCAAACACCTGTGGATGGTCTATCTGATGCGCGTCGTCGACGCACAGGTGGTCCTGGACAAGCCGGGATCGGTTGTGCTGTGGACGAACTGCCACCACCCGTTCTATGACAACAACCCGTACCCGGAGGCGGCGCCGACGCAGCGGCCGGTGTGGGTGGGCGACTTCTGGGACATGTTCGGCGCCGGCCACGCGCTGGAGCTGCAGAACCTCAAGGCGATCGCCGAATACCGGCACCGCAACGGCCTGCCGGTGACGCCGAAATGGATGAGGTAGCAACATGAGCCAACCGAACGTCAGCCTGATCGACGTCTCCACCTATCTGCCCGGCGAACCGATCGGCGCCGACTACTACGCGCAATTCGCCGAGTCCGACGACCTGCGCGAGCACGTGATGTTCCGCGCCCCGAAGTTTCGCCACCACGTCGGGCCTGACGAGAGTTCGATCGACATGATCGAGTGCGCCGCGCAGGGCCTGATCGAGCGGCACGGCCACGACGTGGTCGAGGGCGCCGACGTGCTCATCACCCACACCCAGGTGCCCGACATGGCCTTCTACGGGCAAGGCGGCGGCATCGCGCACCGCCTGGGCATGCGACCGTCCTGGGTGCTCGACCTCAACAATGGCGGCTGCGCGGCGTTCGTGTTGGCGCTCAACGTGGCTCGCAAACTGCTGTCCTCCGGCAACGGGCACACCGCGCTGATCGCCATCGCCCAAAACGCGGCCGGACAGTTCTTCGATCAGCCGACCATCCGCCGCAAGGCGCAGTCCGCGGTGCCCGGGGACGGTGCGGCCGTGGGTCTGGTCACGCTCAGCGACCAATCACCCATCCTCGACGTCGAGTGCCGCACCTACGGTGAATACGCCGGCGAGATGACGCTGTCCTACGACCCGCCCCGCAAGTGGTGGCAGGCCGGGGCCGGCGAGGGCAGCATCGGCTTCACCGAGAGCAAGATCACCAAGGTGCTGGCCCGCGGCAACCGGCAGGTCCCCGAGGTGGCGCTGGCGGTGTGCGACCGAATAGGCCTGCGCGCCAAGGACATCGATCTGCTCGTCACCAACCAGCCGAACCGGGTTTTCCTGCGCAACTGGCGCGAGGCGCTCGAGTTGCCGCCCGAACGCCATCGAGACACCTTTGACGAGTGTGGCAACCTGTTCGGCGCCGGGATTCCGATCAACCTGGATCGCGCGATCTCCGATGGGCAGGCCGAGGCCGGGGATGTCGTCATGATGGCCGCCTTCGCGCACGCCGGCGACTTCGCCGGTGCGGCTGCGGTGCGCTGGGGTGGGCGAGGGTGATGCAGCCCGCCCCGAGCCCGTTGGCCGGCGACGGCTTCGATGCGTTGCCCGACGCGGCGGATCCGTTTGCGTTGTCGCTCAACGAGAATCCCTTCCCGCCGCTGTCGGCGGTCCGGTCGGCGTTGATGCGGTCCGTCCACGCCGTGAACCGCTACCCCGAGTTCCTGCCCGAGCGGCTGCGCGGTGTGATCGCCGACCACATCGGGGTGCCGGCCGACCGGGTGGTGCCGGGCGCCGGCGCGACGGGTGTCGTGCTGCTGGCCCTGCAGGCGCTGACCGCTCCGGGCGACACGGTGGCGATGGCGACGCCCACCTTCGACGGTTACCCGATCCTCACGCGGATGGCGCGGCTTAAGACACGGACAGTTCCCCTGGATGCGCATGGTCACCACGACCTCGACGGGTTGGCCCGCGCCGCCGCCGATGCCCGGGTGGTCGTCCTGTGCCGGCCGCACAACCCCACCGGAACGCTGGAATCCGCTGCCGCCGTTTCGGCGTTCCTGCGCCGCGTGCCGCGTGACACAGTCGTCCTGCTCGACGAGGCGTACATCGAGTTCACCGCGCCCGAGCACCGCATCGCCGTGTCGGCATTGGTCTCTCGCTTCCCCAATGTGGTGGTGGTGCGGACCTTCTCCAAGGCGTACGGGCTGGCGGGGCTGCGGATCGGTTATGGGGTGGCCTCGAAGGAGCTGGCCTCAAAACTGTGGTCCCATCAGCTGCCGTTCGGCGCCCCGATCACCAGTCTGGTCGCGGTAGCCGCGTCGTACGCAGCGGAAGACCAACTGCTGCAGCGGGTCCGGTTGATCAACGCCGAACGCTGTTATCTGCGGATGCGCCTCAGCGCGCTGGGGATCTACACGACGGACGCGCACGCAAACTTCATGTACCTGCCCGCCAAAAAGGATGGGCGGGGTGCGCGGTGGCATGAGGTCTTTGCCGATGACGGGCTACGGGTGCGGTGCTACCCGGACGGCGGCGCGCGGATCACCGTGGGCAATCGTGCCTCGACACTGGCGGTGCTCTCGGCGCTGGGGAAAGCCCACGCCCGCGCGCCAAGTGCGGTATGAAGGGGCGTGGCTGCCTCACGACCGCCGAAGCGTGATCCGATCGCCGCGGCGCGCGACAACTGGGAGCGCTCCGGTTGGAGCGACGTGGCCCAGGGCATGGTCGCGGTGACGTCGGTGATGCGGGCGCACCAGATCCTGCTGGCCCGCGTCGAGACGGCATTGCGTCCCTACGACCTGAGTTTCTCCCGGTATGAGTTGCTGCGCCTGCTGGCGTTCAGCCGGACCGGCGCGCTGCCGATCACCAAGGCGTCCGACCGGTTGCAGGTCCACGTCACCAGCGTGACGCACGCGATTCGCCGGCTGGAAGCCGACGGGCTGGTGCAACGGGTACCGCACCCCACCGATGGGCGCACCACTCTGGTGCAGATCACCGACCTGGGCCGCTCGACGGTCGAGGACGCCACGGTAACGCTCAACGAGCAAGTGTTCGCCGATATCGGCATGTCCGAAACCGAAGCGCGGGCGCTGGTTTCATCGATCGAGACGCTGCGCCGCGACGCGGGCGACTTCGCGGATTGAACGAGAAGAAGGCCATCCTTCGCCGAACGTGCACTGAGTGCGATTTTTCCCGCGCTATTTCGCAGTGAGTACACGCTCGGCGCGCCGCTGTGCCCGATCTAGCTGTCGCGCAGCAATTCGATCACTGCGCTGAAGTCCTTGTCGGCGTGGTCGGCCGCGAATTTGGCGTAGATCTCGGCGGCGTGCCTGCCCAGCGGCGCCGCGGACCCGGTCGAGGTCACCGCGTCCATGGCGAGGCCGAGGTCCTTGTTCATCAGTGCGGTCGCGAAACCCGGCTTGAAGTCGTTGTTGGCCGGCGATGTCGGCACCGGTCCCGGCACCGGGCAGTTGGTGTGCACGGCCCAGCAGTTGCCGGTCGCGCCGGTGATGACGTCGAAGAGGGACTGCGCCGAAAGCCCGAGCTTCTCGGCCAGCACGAACGCCTCACCGACGGCGATCTGCTGCACCGCCAGCACCATGTTGTTGCACACCTTGGCCGCCTGGCCGGCCCCGGCCGCGCCGCAGTGAATCACCTTGCCCGCCATGGGTTCCAGCACGGGCCGGGCGCGCTCCAGGGCGGCCTCGTCACCGCCGACCATGAACGCCAGCGTCCCGGCGACGGCGCCCTTCACCCCGCCGGAGACGGGCGCATCCAGCTGCGCAACCCCCTGCGACTCCGCGAGCGCGTGCACCTCGCGGGCGTCGTTGACCGAGATCGTGGAGCTGTCGATGAACAGTGCGCCCGACCGGGCGGCCGGCAGCACATCGGCGTAGCAACGCTTGACCAGGTCGCCGTTGGGCAACATGGTGATCACGACGTCGGCCCCCGTCACCGCGTCGGCCGCGCTGTCGAACGTCGTGACCCCGTTGCCTGCCGCCGCGGCGATGGCGGCGGGCACGGGGTCGAACCCGCGCACCGCATGCTTGGCGGCAACAAGGTTCGCCGACATCGGCCCGCCCATATTGCCCAGACCCAGGAAAGCCACCGTCAGGTGCTCGGTCATCGCCGACCTTTCTACGCGCTCGCCCGCACGCGCGCGGCCTCGGCCCTGCCGATGACCACCCGCATGATTTCGTTGGTCCCTTCCAGGATTCGATGCACCCGCAGATCGCGGACGATCTTTTCCAGACCATACTCACGCAGATACCCGTAGCCGCCGTGCAGCTGCAGGGCCTTGTCGGCCACCTCGAAGCAGGCGTCGGTGACGTAGCGCTTGGCCATCGCGCACAGCTCGACCTTGTCGGGGTCGTCGTTGTCCAACGCATCCGCGGCCCGCCACAACATCATTCGCGACGTTTCCAGCCCGATGGCCATGTCGGCCAGGGTGAACCGGATGGTGGGCTCGTCGAGCAGTGCCTTGCCGAACGCCTGCCGGTCGCGGACGTAGGCGCCCGCCTTGTCGAAGGCGGACTGGGCGCCGCCCAGCGAGCACGCCGCGATGTTGAGCCGACCGCCGTTGAGGCCGTTCATCGCGATGCCGAATCCGGCGCCTTCGCCCTCTGGGCCGCCCAGCATGGCCTCGGCGGGTACCCGCACGCCCTCCAGGATCACCTGTGCGGTGGGCTGGGCATGCCAGCCCATCTTCTCTTCCAGCGCCCCGAAACTGAGCCCGGGAGCGCCCTTTTCGACGATGAAGGCCGAGATTCCGCGCGGACCCTCACCGCCGGTCCGAGCCATCACCACGTAGACGTCCGAGGCCCCGGCGCCGGAGATGAACTGCTTGACGCCGTCGAGCACGTAGTCGCCACCCTGGCGGATGGCTCGGGTGCTCAGGGCGCTGGCGTCCGAGCCCGCGCCCGGCTCGGTGAGGCAGTAGCTGGCGATGACGTCCATCGCGGCCAGCCGAGGCACCCATTCCTTGCGCTGTTCGGGGGTGCCGAACTTGTCGATCATCCACGCGCACATGTTGTGGATGGACAGGAACGCCGCGATGGTCGGGCACGCGATGGCCAACTGCTCGAAGATCCGGACCCCGTCGAGCCGGCGCAGGCCGCTGCCGCCGACGTCCTCGCGGCAGTAGATCGCGGCCATGCCGAGCTCGGCGGACTCCCGCAACACGTCCGTCGGAAAGTGTTTGGCGGCATCCCATTCCAGGGTGTGCGGGGCCAGGCGTTTGGCGGCGAACGCGGCCGCCGTCTCGGTGATGACCCGCTCGTCGTCGTTCAGGGTGAACATAGGGCCCTAATCCATTGTGGGGATGACGAATTCGGCGCCATCCTTGATGCCGGACGGCCACCGCGACGTCACCGTCTTCGTCTTCGTGTAGAAGATGATGGACGAAGGGCCATGCTGGTTGAGGTCGCCGAAACCGGAGCGCTTCCAACCGCCAAAGGTGTGGTAGGCAACCGGAACCGGGATCGGCACGTTCACGCCGACCATGCCCACCTGCACCCGGGAGACGAAGTCACGGGCCGCGTCGCCGTCGCGGGTGAAGACCGCCACACCGTTGCCGTACTCGTGCTCCGAAGGCAACCGCAGCGCCTCTTCGTAGTCGTGGGCGCGCACGATGCACAGCACCGGCCCGAAGATCTCGTCGGTGTAGATCGACATGTCGGCAGTGACGTGGTCGAACAGCGTTGGGCCGATGAAGAATCCGCCCTCGAGGCTGGCGTCGTCGAATGTCAGGTCGTCGCTGGCGCGCTCCCGGCCGTCGATCACCAATTCGGCGCCCGCCTCGACGCCCTGGCCGATGTAGTCGCGCACCCGCGCCAGCGCGGCTTCGGTGACCAGCGGGCCGTAGTCGGCCTTCGGGTCCAGGCTGTGCCCGACGCGCAGGTTGTTGATCCGGTCGACGAGCCTGGCGCGCAACCGCTCCGCGGTCCGCTCGCCGACGGGCACCGCGACGCTGATTGCCATGCACCGTTCGCCCGCGCTGCCGTACCCGGCCCCGATCAGCGCGTCGACGGCCTGGTCCAGGTCGGCATCGGGCATCACGATCATGTGGTTCTTGGCGCCGCCGAAGCACTGCGACCGCTTGCCGGTGGCCGCGGCCGTGGCGTAGATGTACTGGGCGATGTCGGAGCTGCCGACGAAACCCACCGCCTGTATGTCGGGGTGGTGCAGGATGGCGTCGACGGCCTCCTTGTCGCCGTGCACGACCTGGAACACACCGGGCGGCAGGCCCGCTTCCAGGAAGAGTTCGGCCAGTCGCACCGGAACCGACGGGTCGCGCTCGCTGGGCTTGAGCACGAAGGCGTTGCCGCATGCGAGGGCCGGCCCGGCCTTCCACAGCGGGATCATGGCCGGGAAGTTGAACGGGGTGATGCCGGCGACCACCCCCAGCGGCTGGCGCAGCGAGTAGACGTCGATGCCCGGACCGGCGCCTTCGCTGTACTCGCCCTTGAGCAGGTGGGGGATGCCGATGGCGAACTCGATGACCTCGATGCCGCGCTGGACGTCGCCGCGCGCGTCGGCCAGCGTCTTGCCGTGCTCGAGGGACAGCAGCTCGGCGAGCTCGTCCATGTGGTCGTTGACCAGTTCGACGAATCGCATCAGCACGCGCGCGCGCCGCTGCGGATTCCACGCCGCCCAACCCTTCTGCGCCTCGACGGCCGAGGCCACCGCGGCGTCGATTTCGGCCTTGCCGGCCATCGGCACCTGCGCCTGCACCTCGCCGGTGCTCGGGTTGAAGACGTCGGCGGTGCGGGTGGACTGGCCGGCGGTGCGCTCCCCATCGATGAAGTGGGGGATTTGTGTGGTCATGGTGTCCTCGAGTTGTACGCGCGTGAGAGGCGGATACTTGGATATCCTAGTAACCGCGGACGGGCGCCGCAAGGACACCGGTTTTCACGCCGGATAGCCGCCGGCCGCCAGGTCTTCGAGCAGGCTCGGATGGGTGGGTCGCCAACCGAATCGCCGGCGGGTCAACTCGCTCGAAGCCGGTTGGTCCGCCTCGAAGACGGCACCGAGGAAGCCGAAATGGTCGGCCGGGACCGGCGCCGGGGGCACGTTGAGTTCGCGCCCGATGGTCTCGGCGAGCGCGCGCATCGGATCCCCCTCATCGGCAACCGCGTGCGCCACCGTGCCTGCGGTGGCCTCCTCGAGAACCAAACGGAACAGCCGCGCGGCGTCGAGGACGTGCACGGCCGGCCAGCGCTGGCTGCCGTCGCCGACATAGCCCGACACCCCGGTGCGTCGAGCGGTCTCGATGAGCAGGGATGCGAACCCGCACGGGCCGGCCGCCCGGTGCACGGACCGGGGGAGGCGGACCACCGAAGACCGGACCCCCTTGTCGGCCAGGTCCAGGGCGGCCCGGGCGTTTCGGCCGCGTCCGCGGATGGGTCCGTCGGTCGGCATCGGGTCCTCCTCGGTGGACGCACGGCCGGGCACCACCGGTGTCCCCGAGGCCATGACGAACGGCTTGCCGGTTCCCTCGAGGGCGGCGCCGAACGCCTCGACCGCACCGGACTCCTGGGTGACCGCCTTGGCGAAGTCGTCGAAGTGCAGGAAGGCGAGGTGAATAACGGCATCGGCCTCCGCGGCGCCCCGGCGCAGGCTGTCCGTGTCGTCGAGGTCGCCGCGCAGCACGTCGGCTCCCATGGACTGGGCGGCCTGTGCCGACGCGTCGGAGCGCGCCAGCGCGAGGACCTGGTGGCCTGCGCCGGTCAGCTCGGGCACGACGGCCGAGCCGATGCCGCCGGTGCCACCCGTGACGAAAACCCGCATGAGCAACTCCTCCGAGTGATGGGACTGATGTCTCATCACGCTAGCAGAGTGATGGGACAAAAGTCCCATCGCTACGATGACGGCATGCCCCGATGGGAACCGGATGCGCGAGCACGGCTGGTCGTCGCCGCGCTGCAACTGTTTTCCGAGCAGGGCTACGACCGGACCACCGTCGCCGAGATCGCCGATCAGGCCGGCCTGACCAGGAGCACCTTTTTCCGGTATTTCCCTGATAAGCGGGAGGTCCTGGCGGCCGGTCAGGAGACGCTGGCGCAACTCCTGACGGACGGCATCGCCTCGGCGCCCGCGGGGGCGAGCCCACTCGCCGCGGTGGCCGCCGGGCTGGAGCGGGCTGCCGGGCCGATGACGCCGTTCAATCGCGAACTCGGTCCCCGGGTGCAAGCGGTCATCGCCACCAGCACCGAGTTGCAGGAGCGCGACGCGCTCAAACAGGTCGGCCTGGCCGCGGCGATGGCGGACGCGCTGCACGCACGGGGGGTTCCGGGCCGGCCCGCGGCCCTGGCCGCCGAGCTGGGGGTGCTCGCGTTCAAGGAGGCCTACGCCGAATGGGTTGCCGCAGAGAATGAGCTAGACCTTGCCGAACTGGCTCGCAAAGCGTTGGATGACCTCCGCGCCGCGGCGGTCGACCTCGGCTGAGCAGGCTAGCCTTCAGGCGTATGCGCACCATCGAGGCCGATTACCTGGTGGTCGGCGCGGGCGCCATGGGCATGGCGTTCGTCGACACGCTGGTGTCCGAGACGGACGCCCGCGTGGTGTTGGTGGACCGCAACCACCAGCCGGGCGGGCACTGGAACATGGCCTACCCATTCGTGCGGCTGCACCAGCCCTCGGCGTTCTACGGCGTCAATTCGCTGCGCCTCGGCAGCGACTCCATCGACGAATTCGGTTGGAATCAAGGGCTTTACGAGTTGGCCACCGCGGGGGAGGTGTGCGCCTACTACGACCATGTGATGCGCCGGCAGCTGTTGGCGAGTGGCCGGGTCTCCTACTTCCCGATGAGCGAATACCGCGGTGACGGCCGCTTCACCACGCTCGCCGGCGCCGACCACACCGTCACCGTCGCGCGCCGCATCGTCGACGCCACCTACATGCACGTCACGGTGCCCGCCATGCGGCCGGCGCCCTACGCCGTCGCGCCCGGCATCACCTGCGTGCCGCCCAACGACCTGCCGAAACTGGGAGCGCACGAGCGTTACGTGATCGTCGGCGCGGGCAAGACCGGCATCGACACCTGCCTGTGGCTGCTCGGCCAGGGCATCGCGCCGGACCGGCTGACCTGGATCATGCCCCGTGACTCCTGGCTGCTGGATCGCGCGACGATGCAGCCGGGACCGCTGTTCGCCGAGAAGATCAAAGCCGGCTTCATCGCGCAGCTGCGCGCGATCAACGATGCCGCGTCGGTTGATGATTTGTTCTCCCGCCTCGAGGAGGCCGGCAGCGTGTTGCGGATCGATCCGGCGATCCGGCCGACGATGTATCGCTGCGCGACCGTCACCCGGGCCGAACTCGAACAGCTGCGACGCATCGGCGATGTGGTGCGCAAGGGGCACCTGCTGCGCGTCGACGCGGACCGAATGATCCTCGAGGACGGCGCGGTGGCGCGCGAAGGCGACGCCCTGTTTATCGACTGCACCGCCGACGGTGCCGAAAAGCGCCCGGCAACACCCATTTTCGACGCCGGCCGGATCACGCTGCAAAGCGTGCGCGGATGCCAGCAGATTTTCAGCGCCGCGCTGATCGCCCACGTCGAAGCCGCGTATGCCGACGACCGGCTGAAGAACGGGCTGTGCGTGCCGTTGCCCCACCCGGACACCGATGTGGACTGGTTGCGGTTGGCGCTGGCCGATTACAGCAATCAGCTGCGCTGGCTCGACGATCCGGACCTGACCGCCTGGCTGTCCGCGGCGCGCCTGGACCTGTTCGGTCATCTGGTCGGTCATCTGCTGCCGCCGGCTTCGGCGAAGCCCCGCGTACGCGACCGGCTGCTGAGCATCGCCAAGTCGGTGTTCTCGGCCACCGCCACCAAACTCGACGAGCTGCTCAGTGAACAAACCTCGCTTGCGGCACCGTGATAACCGGTGTAACCCGGCTCGATATTCATCGGGTGGAGGAGGCACGTGGCGGCACAAAGCGAACCCGTCAAACGGCCGCTGCGGGCGGTGCCCGACAGCGGCTTTGACGATGGCTATCCGGACTGGGAAGCGGTGTACCAGGACAACGCGTCCTGGGTCTACCGCACGCTGTTCGCCCGGGTCGGCAACCGGGCCGACGCCGAGGACCTCACCGCCGAGGTCTTCCTCGCCGCGCTGCGGCCGCTGCGGCTGACCGCGAGCGTCGGCGAGGTGCGCGCCTACCTGCGGGTCACCGCGCGAACGGTGCTGGCCGCGCATTGGCGGGAGACCCTGGGCCGGGAGATAACCTCGATCGACGACATCGAACAACCACCGGAAAGCGAGGAAGCGATCAGCACCGCGCCGCAGCGTGTCGCCCGGGTTCTGGACAACCTGCCGGACCGCTATCGGCATATCCTGGAATTACGCTTCCTGCAAGGGCATTCGATCAAGGATTCCGCCGCGGAACTCGGGGTCAGCGTCGCCAACGCCAAGGTGCTCCAGCATCGCGCGCTGCGGTTGGCGGCGCAGGTCAACGATGGGGGCTCACCATGAACGCGCGAGGGCTGCGCCGATACGTCGACGACCTGTTGCGGGGCCGGCGGCCCAGGCCGTTCGCCCCCGACGACTTCGAGGCGGCACAGCTGCGCACGGCGATCGAATTGCGCGCGGCCGGGCGCCGGGGCGAGGCCCCGCGCCCGGAATTCCTCGACGAGCTGCATGATCGCCTCGCCGAGCAGATGTCCGACGCGGGACCCCAAGCGGCGCAGAAGCACAGCAGCACCCGCCGCCAGGTCATCGTCGGCACGTCGGCAGCGGCGGCCGCCGCGGTCACCGCGGTGTCCATCGACCGAGCCGTTATCACCGGCCACCCCGGCGGGGTTCCCGCCGCCGACAACGCGCCGCTCACGCCCAACGCCGGGACATGGCAGCGGGTGGCGGCCAGTTCGCAGGTACCCGACGGGGTCATGCATCCGTTCGACCTGGGTTCGGTGAGCGGATTCGTCCGCCGCGTCGACGGTAAGCCGCAGGCGGTCTCCGGGGTATGCACCCACCAAGGGTGCCGGCTGTGGTTCGACGCGCCCGACGACAGGCTGCGCTGCCCCTGCCACTCGACGTCGTTCTCGCCCACCGGGCAGGTGCTCACCCACCAACTGCCGATCGCCCCGAAGCCGTTGCCGGCGTTGCTGGTTCGTGAGATCGACGGCGTCATCGAGGTGTTCGCGCCGGCGCGTCCCGACCAGCCCGCCTGATTGGTGTAACCCGCCGCCCTATTCCTGGGCATGATGCTTCGAAAACATTCGGCGGTCGCCCTGGCCGCCGCAGTCCTCCTGGCGGGTTGCTCGGCCTCGCGACCGGCCACCGGCAGCGCTACCGGTACCAGCATGCCCATGGGCTCAGTGACGGCGCCCGCGGCTCCGGTGAGCGGCAATCAGGTCAACATCGACGGCTTCGCGTTCGCGCCGGCCACGCTGACGGTCCCTGTGGGCACCACCGTCACGTGGACCAACCGCGACGAAGAACCGCATACGGTGGCCGCATCCGACGGTTCTTTCCACTCACCCGGGATGGGGACAGGGGCCACTTTCACCCACACCTTCTCCGACGCCGGAACTTTCGACTACGTCTGCTCCATTCACCCGATGATGCGCGGGAGCGTGGTGGTGACGCGATGAACCCGAACATGAGTCGCCGCCAGCTGATGCGACACACGGCGTGGTTCGGGGCGGCGGTGGGTTTCGCCGTGGTTGGCGGCGAAGTAATTTCGCATGTCGCGGGTACCGCGGCGGCAGAGCATGCGCACGCCCGGCCCTCCCTGCGGTTCGCCCAGATCAGCGACAGCCACATCGGATTCACCGGCGCGCCCAACCCGGACGTCGCCGGCACGTTCACCCATGCGATCGATCAGGTCAACAATCTCGGCTACACACCGGATTTCGTCGTGCACACCGGCGATCTGACGCACCTGTCCAGTCCTGAGCAGTTCGACCAGGTGAAGCAGATGATGACTGCCCTGAAGACGCCGCACGTCTTCACCGTGCCCGGGGAGCACGACTCGGTCGACGACGCGGGCCAGAAGTATCGAAGCGCCTTCGGTGCGGGATCCGTCGGCGACGGCTGGTACAGCTTCGACATCGCAGGTGTGCACGTGATCGCACTGGTCAACACGCTGAACCTGCACAAGCTCGGACATTTGGGCGCCGACCAGTTGGAGTTCGTCGAGAAGGACGTCGCGCGGCTGTCGAGCGATACCCCCATCATCGTGTTCAGCCACATCCCGTTGTTCGCGATGTACCCCAACTGGGGCTGGGGCACCGACGACGCGGCCCAGGCGTTGAGCTACCTGCGCCGGTTCTCGTCCGTCACCTGCCTCAACGGCCATGTGCACCAATTGTTTTCCAAGACGGAAGGCAACGTGACGTTCTACAGCGGGACGACGACCGCGTACCCGCTGCCGCGGCCCGGTGACGGGCCGGCGCCCAAGCCGGTCACCCTGCCCGCGGGCAAGCTCCGTGACGCCCTCGGCATCCGCGAGGTCAGTTACACCCGGGGCGAGGCCGCCCTGGCGTTGAAAGAGCAGGCGCTGCAATGACTCTTCTGCTTCGCATCGGCCTGGCCACGTCACTGGTGATCAGCGCCTCCAGCCACGCCTACCTCTACGTGCACGGCTACCGACACATCCCGGATATCGGCGCCGCCTTCCTGATTCAGGCCAGTGCGTCGTTCGCCATAGCCCTGCTGATCCTCCTGGGCGGTCCCGGCTGGCTGCGTTGGGCTGGCGCGGCCGTGGCGGGCGGCTCGCTGATCGCGTTCGGCCTATCGAGAACGATTGGGATTATGGGCTTTTCGGAGCAGGGCTGGCAGCCCGCGCCCCATGCCGCGATCAGTGTGACCGCGGAGGTGTTGACGGTGCTGCTGTGGGCGGGGGATCTGGCGACTGCGCGGGGTCGGGGAGTTCGGCAACTTCAGCAAGGTCGCGGACAGACCACTTCCGCTTGAGACGAGACCTCAAGTTTTGCGCGGGCTTCTCGACCAAATACCAGCTCAACGCCGCCAGAGGCAGGGTGGCCAGCGCCGAAACGAGAAAAAACCCAATCGGATGCAGCCAGATAAGCCCACAGACCGCCAGCAACTGCTGCATTGGGTACGCGTATATGTAGACGCCGTAGGAGAGATCCGTGCGTAATCTCAGCCGTTGGTTGTGGATCAACGCACCCGACACGATCACGGCATACGCCAGCGGAAGGGCAGCCACCACACGGTAATCGGGCAATAGACCGGCCGCCACGACGATCACCACGCTCACCGCGACCAGTGACCACCGGGCGGGAATCACGTCTCGCCATTGATAGAGGACCGCGCCGGCGGCGAACATGATCGCCGATCGCACGGCCAACTGGGGGATGGTCCATACCCCGGGAAATGTCAGCGGCGGCAACAACAACGCCCCAAGCACCGCCAGGACCAAAATTGCAGGGGACACCCAACGGCGATTGGCGAGTCCGATGACACCGATTACAGCCACGACCAGGTAGCACATCAATTCCCAGACCAGGGACCACAGGGAAGCATTCCATTTCCCCGCATCCGGAATCCCGCTCGGGGTGGCACCGACACCCTGATGAAGGTAGGCCACCGCAGCGTTTTTCCAGACATACTCGATCGGGTCGCTGGACAGGAGCAGTTTGACGGCCGAGCCACCTTGAATCGCCACGCTTATCGGGGCGATGACGAACGCGGTCACGATCAAGCAGACGTAGAACCCGGGAAGGATGCGCAAGGCTCGAGCGACGAGATAGTCGCGGACTCGTGGGTCGTTGAGCCAGCTGGCGGTGATGAGAAATCCTGAGATCGCAAAGAAACCGTCAACACCCACCGAGAAGAACAGCTGAAGTATCGCCGCGGGCGGCATGCGACCCGTGATCGGCCAGGAGTGGAAGAGCATCACCTCTGCCGCCAGCGCCAACCGGAATGCGTTCAGCGCGTTGTTCCGCGGATCGAATACCACTCCGAGCTTCATCCGCCTCCGCCTGTCGTCGATACCCAGCGCCGTCGGCGTCATCGTATCGGCCGTGACTAGGCGGTGCCCCGGAATTCCGGAGGAAGCGCGGTACCTCGAACCTCCGTCGGCAGCACGAGCACCGTATGACTTGTCTGCTCTCGGGGGGCGGGCGACTCCCGCTTGAGACGACGTTTGAGAGACCGCGCGGGGTTCTCGACTAAGAACCAGCTTGCCGCGGCCAGCGGCAGGGTCGCTGCCGTGGCAACGACGAAGAACGCGAACGGGTTTAGCCATTTCAGGCCGCCGATGACCAGCAGCTGCTGGATCGGGAATGCGTAAATGTAGACGCCGTAGGACAGGTCCGTGCGTAATCTCAGCCGTTGGTTGTGGATCAAGGCACCCGACACGATTATGGCGTAAGCGAGCGGAAGGGCGGCCACCATACGGTAGTCGGGCAGCAGGCTGGACGCCGCGACGATGACCAAGCTCACCGCGACGAGGGACCATCGAGCGGGGATCTTGTCTCGCCACTGGTACAGGAGCGCGCCGGCCGAAAACATGATGGCGGTTCGACAGGCCAAGAAAATGAGGGGGACGAGCGCATTGCCTTGCTGATGAGCCAATTCCTCCGGAGAGGTCAGGGGCGGCAATAACGACGCCCCGATCAGCGCCGCGATCAGTATGGCGGGAGAAACCCACCGGCGGCTGGCAAGTCCGACCACGCCGACGACGGCAACGATCAGGTAGCACATCACTTCCCAAATGAGGGACCACAGTGACCCGTTCCAGACGCCCGCGACCGGGACCCCTTGCGGTGTTCCGCCGATATCAAACTTGACCAGCGCCACCGCGCCGTTCTCCAAGACGAACTCCAATGGCGCGCCGGACGATACGAGTTTGGTGACCGAGCCGCCTTGCATCGCCACTCCGAGCGGGGCGAAGACAAACGCGGTAACGATCAAGCAGGCGTAGAAGCCCGGGAGGATGCGAAGTGCCCGGGCCGCGAAATAGTCGCGGACCCGAGGATTGCCGAGCCAACTGGCGGTGATGAGGAATCCCGAAATGGCGAAGAACCCGTCAACGCCCACACAAAGAAGGAGTTGGTAAACCGGCTTGTTCGTGGGGTTACGGCCCGTAACGCCCCAGGAGTGAATGAAGATTACCTCGGCCGCCAACAGCAGGCGCCACGCGTTCAATGCGTTGCTCCGCGGATTGAAGACCTGCTCTAACTTCATCGGCCCCCTTCGCCCGAGCGCCATTGCTCGACGCCATCGTATCGTTTCTGACCACCACAAAGGTGGATTCACGCCCCCCGCATCACCGATTCCATCATTTACCGGGGGCGGACAGGGGCTACTTTGCCAAAATTGGATCTGTGCTTTTCGCAAGGGAGATAACCAAGCGAACGCTTGGTCGCCGCCGGTTGCCCGTGCCGATTATTTGCTGCGCATCCCGTCGATAAACTTCTGCGTGTCGTTCCAGCTGGGCAAAAGACCAGCGCCGCGGACTTCTTCCAAGCTGGGGGCCGCGGCATCGCGGTCGGACAGGCTGGGAGCCGCGCCGTTCACCAGCGGCCAGTCGACCCCGATCGCCGGATCGGTCGCGCAGATGGTGCGCTCGCGCTGCGGGTTGTATTCGGTGGAGCAGAGGTACATCACCGTCGAATCGTCCTGGAGGGCAAGGAAGCCGTGCGCCAGGCCTTCGGAGAGGTAAATCGTCCTGCGGTCCTGGTCGTCGAGCAACACCGAGTCCCATCGCCCGAACGTCGGCGAACCCTCGCGGATGTCCACCACGACGTCAAAAACCGAGCCACGCACGCAGGTCACATATTTGGCTTGGCTTGGCGGCAGCTGGGCGAAGTGCAAGCCGCGCAACACACCGGCCGACGAAACCGAACAGTTCGCTTGCCGAACATCCAAGCGGTGACCGGCGAACTCGGTGAACCCGTGGTCGGTGAGCCATTCGAAGAACAGTCCACGGGAATCACCGTGAATGGCGGGGGTGATCTCCCAGGCGCCGGGGATGTCGAGTTCGCGAACCTTCATCTACTGACCACGCTCTTCGTATCGGGCTTCCGCAGCGTCCTTCAAAGGGCGCCACCATGATTCGTTGGCACGATACCAGTCGATGGTGGCGCTCAATCCCTCTTCGAAATCGGTATGCTTTGGGGCCCAACAAAGTTCGTCGTACAACATCGACGGGTCGATGGCGTAGCGCAGGTCGTGCCCGACGCGGTCGGTCACGTGGTCGAAGTCATCAGGTTCGCGGCCCATCATCTTCAGCAGCGTGCGCAGCACGCTCAGATTGTCTCGCTCGCCCTCGGAACTGATCAGGTACGTGCGGCCGATTTCGCCCTTTTCCAGGATCCGTCGCACGGCGCTGTTGTGGTCGTCGACGTGGATCCAGTCGCGGACGTTGGCGCCGCTGCCGTACAGCTTGCACCGCCGGCCGGTGAGCACGTTGGTGATCTGGCGCGGGATGAACTTCTCGACGTGCTGATAGGGCCCGTAATTGTTGGAGCAGTTCGAGATCGTCGCGCGCACTCCGTAGGAGCGCACCCAGGCCCGGACCAGCATGTCGGCGCCGGCCTTGGTGGCCGAGTACGGACTCGACGGGTTGTACGGCGTCGACTCGGTGAATCGGTTGGCGTCGTCGAGCTCGAGGTCGCCGTAGACCTCGTCTGTCGAAATGTGGTGCAGCCGCACGCCGTGGCGCCGCACCGCTTCCAGGATGGTGAACGTCCCGACGACGTTGGTGTGCAGGAAGGGCCCCGGGTCGTCCAGCGCGTTGTCCACGTGGCTCTCCGCGGCGAAGTGCACCACCGCGTCGGACTCGGCGACCAGCCGCGAGACCAGCTCGGCGTCGCAGATGTCGCCCACCACCAGCCGGATGGCGTCCTCGACGTCGGCCAGCGACTCCCGCCGGCCGGCGTAGGTCAAGGCGTCGAGCACCGTCACGGAACCCTCCGGATGCTCCCGGACCGTGCTATGCACGAAATTCGCGCCGATGAAGCCAGCGCCGCCGGTGACCAGTAACCGCATGCCCAAACCCTAACCGAGCGAGTCGGTCAGCTTGCGACAGTCAGCCCCAGCGGCCCGGCCAATTCGCTCAGCACGCGAATCACCTCGTCGTCGTCGGCCGCGTCGAGCACTTGGACCGCCACGTGGTCGGCGCCGGCGTCGATGTGTTCGTTGAGGCGTTGCGCGATGGCCTCGGGAGTGCCGTACGCCACCACCGCGTCGATGAGGTTGTCGCTGCCCGGCTTGCGGACGTCGGCCTCGCTGAAGCCTGTGCGCAGCCAGTTGTTCACATAGTTACTCAGGTCGAGGTAGAAGTCCGCATACCTGCGGCCGACCGCGCGGGCTTCGTCCGCGTCGGTGGTGAGCACCACCTTGTGTTCGGGCGCGAGGAACACGGAGTTCCCGATCAGTTCGCGCGCCTTGGCGGTGTGTTCCGGGGTGGTCAGGTAGGGGTGCGCACCGGCGCTGCGCTGCGCGGCCAGCCGCAATACGCGCGGCCCGAGCGCCGCGAGCACCCGGCGACTGGTGGGCACCATCGCCGCGTCGAGCTCGTCGAGATAGGACACCAGCGCGTCGTACGGCTTGACGTACTCCTGGGTGTGCTCGGGATGTCCCACCCCAACGCCGAGCAAAAACCTTCCGGGGTGGGCGTTTTCGATGCGCGTGAAGGACTTGGCGACGGCCGGGGCCGGCGCGTTCCAGATGTTGACGATCCCAGTGGCCAGTTGCAGCGACGTCGTCCGCTCCAGGGCCGGTTCCACCCACGACAGCTCGGCATCCGGTGAACCGCCGATCCAGGCGGCGCCGTAACCCAGCGACTCGATCCGCGCCGCCAGTTCGGGGGTGATGGAGCGGGTGGGCAGCCACACGCCGAACCGGCCCAGGTCGGGTTTGAGTGCTACTGGCTCGGTCATCTACGTCCCCCTCGTGCGTCGTCTGCTAGCTCAGGCCGAGCGGCCCGGCCAATTCGGCCAGAGCCGGAACCAGGTTTTCATCCTTCGTCAGGACCTGCACGGGCACGTGGTCGGCGCCCGCATCGAGGTGCTCTTTCAGCCGGGCCGCGATCGCGTCGGGCGTGCCGTAGGCCACGACCGCGTCGACCAGGCGGTCGCTGCCCGGCTTGGTGACCTCCTCGTCGGTGAAACCGAGCCGCTTCCAGCTGTTGCGGTAGTTGGCGAGCTGGAAATAGATGTCGAGTGCCCTGCGGCCTACCGCACGGGCCTTCTCGGGGTCGGTGGTCAGGACCGCCTTGTGTTCGGGCGCCAGGAACGCCGACGGGCCGATCAACTGGCGCGCCTGAGCGGTGTGCTCGGGCGTGGTGAGGTACGGGTGCGCCCCGGCGGCTTGCTCGGCCGACAGCTTGAGGACGCGCGGGCCCAGGGCGGCCACCACCCGGCGGTTGGCGGGCACCCCGTAGTCGTCCAGCTGCTGCAGGTACTCGGCGAGCGCGTCGTAGGGCTTGCGGTACTCGGTGTGCGCCTCGGGATGGCCGACCCCGATGCCCAGCAGGAAGCGGCCGGGGTAGGCCTTGTCGATGCGGTGGAACGACTCCGCCACCGGCTTGGCCGCCGCCGTCCAGATGTTGACGATGCCGGTGGCCACCTGCAGGGTGGTCGTCGCTTCGAGGATGGGCTCCACCCAGGCCAGCTCGGCCGGCGGCGAACCGCCCACCCACACGGCCCCGTAGCCCAGGGATTCGATGTCTTTGGCTTGTTGTGGCGTCACGCCGCGTCCGAACGATCCGAACCGGCCGAGGTTGGGCTTGCTCGCTGCATCGGTCATGGTTGTTCCCAACCGGGGGCGTGGTGCGGCTATTCCGGAAGGTCTACCTCCGCGGGCGGCGGCGTCTCGAGCGGCAGCAGCACGATGAACCGGGTATCGCCGGGCGTCGATTCCACGCGCAGATCCCCGCGATGCTTCTTGACGACGATGTTGAAGGCCAGATCCAGTCCGAGGCCGGTGCCCTCGCCGAACGGTTTGGTGGTGAAGAACGGCTCGAAGATGTGCTCGCGCACGTCCTCGGGCACCCCGGGCCCGGTATCGCAGATCTCGACGCGGGCCATGTTCTCGCCCTCCCGGCAGGTGCGGATGGTCAGCGTGCCGCCGGTGTCGCGCATCGCGGCGATCGCGTTGTCGATGATGTTGGTCCACACCTGATTGAGATCGCCTGGGTAACAAGGGATTTCGGGAAGCGATTGGTCGAAGTCCTTGGCCACGGTGATCACGGGGTGCTTGCCGGCCTCCTTGCTCGCGTCCTTGGTCAACCGGTCGGCGAACATCACCAGCGTGCTGCGCAGCAACTCGTGCACATTGGCCACCTGGAACGGGGCCCGATCAAGCTGCGAGTACTGCTTGGCGTCGGCGACCAACGCCGAAATCCGTTTGCTCGCTTCCAAAACCTGGTTCATCAGCAGCTCGCTCTCGATGGTGTAGTTGATCCACCGGATCGCCTCCTCCAACGAGGTCGACGCGAGTTCCTCACTGACCGTGGAAATCCGCTCCAGCCAGTCGGTGTCGATGCCGCCTTCGACGAAGGTCGGCGCGATGTCCCACCCGCCCTCGACGCCGTGGTCTTCCAGCCAGTCGCCGACGGCGTCCTCGCGGTCGGCGGTTTCCATGGCGCTCAGGTGCTCCGACGCCGACTTGGCGACCTGCTCGGCCACCTCCTGCTGCAGGTGGACCAGCGCGCTGAGCGCCTCGGGACTGACCGTGCCGTCGGCGAGCATCGCCAGCTTGCCCCGCATGCCGGCGACCCGGCCGCGCAGGTCGGCCGCCGCACGGGCGATGGCCGCCGCGGGATTGTTCAGCTGATGCGTCAGCCCGGCCGACAACCGGCCCAGCGCCAGCAGCTTCTCCCGGTTGTCGATGATCCGGCGGGTCCGGTCGGTGCCGACGGCGATGCCGTCGAGCAGGTGGACCGCCATCGGGAACTGGTCCTTCATGAACCGGGCGAACACCGGCGCGTCCATCACGAAGAACCGCGACGGCTTGGTCACGTGCACCGAGGCGTCGTAGCTCTTCTGCTTCCCGCCTGTGAACGCCCGCCACGCCCCGCAATACACACCGCGCTGCGAGGTGCGGTTGGTTTCGATGTCCTGGCCGCCGGAGAGCTTGGACATCATCAGCTCGCCCTCTATGAGGACGTAGAAGCAGGTCGCCGGCTCGCCTTCGACGCAGATCGGGCCCGGTTCGTAGTTCTCGATGTGCCCGTTGGCACACAACACCGCCAGCTGCTCGTCGGTGAGCGCCTCGAACAGGAACAGGCTGCGCAGCTCGTCGGGCTCGCACGGCGTCTTGGCGGTCACGATTCCGCCAGGTAGCGGTGCACCAGCATCACGGCCATCGATCCCTCGCCGACGGCGGCCGCGACGCGCTTGGCGGACTCGGCCCGCACGTCGCCGGTGGCGAATACGCCCGGCACGCTCGTCTCGAGGTGGTGGGGCGGGCGGTCCAACGTCCAGCCACAGACGTTGCGCAGGTCCGGCCCGGTGAGGACGAAGCCGTGGTTGTCGCGGGCGAGCACCCCGTCCAACCACTCGGTGCGCGGCGCGGCGCCGATGAAGATGAACATCCGGGCGCAGGTGACGTCCTCGGTCTCCCCGGTCTGGTTGTCGACCAGCGTCAGCCGCTCCAGGTGGTCGTCCCCGACAGCGCGGCGCACCTCGGTGCAGGTGCGCACGGTGATGTTGGGTCGCTGCCGGATCTGCTGGATGAGGTAGTAGGACATCGAGGCGTCCAGCGACGGCGCCCGAACAACGATGGTCACCGACTTGGCCTCGCGGGACAGGTACATCGCGGCCTGGCCGGCGGAGTTGGCCCCGCCGACGACGTAGACCTCCTCGCCCGCGCATTCCGACGCGATGGAGACGGCGGCCCCGTAGTAGACGCCGCGCCCGGTCAGCTCGCCGCAGCCCTCCGCCGGGAGCTGGCGGTAGGCGACTCCGGTGGCCAGGATGACGGCGTGCGCGTCGACCGAACCGCCGTCGGCGAACCGCACGGTGCGCTTGGGACCGTTGACCTCGAGCGCCGTGGCGGTGCGGGCGGTGATGAGTTCGGCCCCGAACTTCTCGGCCTGCCTGCGGGCCCGGTCGGCCAACTGGCCGCCAGACACCCCGTCAGGGAAGCCCAGGTAGTTCTCGATGCGTGAGCTCTGGCCCGCCTGACCGCCCGTCGCGGTGCGTTCGATGAGCACCGTGCGCAGCCCCTCGGAGGCGCCGTACACGGCGGCGGCCAGACCCGCCGGCCCGCCGCCGATGACGATCAGGTCGTAGAACTCCTGCGACGGCGTGGTGGTCAGGCCGAGGGTGTCGGCCAGCTGCGCGTCGGTGGGCTCGATCAGAGTGTCGCCGCGTTCGGTGACGACGACGGGCAGCCGCAGGCCGTCCTCACCGGCGGCCTTCAGCAACCGCTCGCCGTCGGGGTCGTCGGCCATGAACCACGAGTAGTGCAGCCCGTTGCGGGCCAGAAAGTCGCGCACCTGCCAGGACCGCTCCGACCAGCGGTGCCCGATCACCTTGGTGTGCGGGATGGGGTGTTCGGGTGCCGCGCGCCAGGCGTCCAGCAGCGCGTCGACGACGGGGTAGAACTTCTCCTGTGGCGGGTCCCACGGCTTGAGCAGGTAGTGGTCCAGGTCGACGACGTTGATCGCGTCGATGGCGGCGTGGGTGTCCGCGTAGGCGGTCAGCAGCACGCGTCGCGCCGCCGGGTACAGGTCCATCGCCTGCTCGAGGAATTCGATGCCGCTCATCTGCGGCATCCGGTAGTCGGCGATCAGCACCGCGACCGTCTCGCCCCGCAGCTTGAGCTCCTTGAGCGTGTCCAGGGCGTCGGGACCCGACTCGGCGCGCACGATTCGGTGCCGGTCCCCGTATTGGCGACGCAGGTCGCGGGCGACCGCGCGGGAAACCGAGGGATCGTCGTCGACGGTCAACAGGACCGGCTTGCGAGGCTGAACTGAAAGGGTTGCGGGGCTCGCGGGACTCGTCATCGGGATTAAGTATGCCCTCGTCAGGGCGTTGGCGGCAGGTCAAGGAGGCGGTTTATCGGCCGGTCGGATTTCGCTGCCAGCGATTTTGGGTCAGGGCGCTGACCAGGTATCGTGGGACAACGGTGCGTCATCCGCGCCGACTTTTTGCGTGCCCTGTCTTAGGAATTTCCTGGAATTTCCTGCCCTTGGCTCACGTTTCTAGTCGGGCGAATGCTGCGCCGGTATAGGCGCACACAAGGATACGAAACCAAAGACGAGGATTTGACGAGAAGTTATGGCCAAGAAGGAAGGCGCCATAGAGGTCGAGGGCCGCGTGGTCGAGCCCCTGCCCAATGCGATGTTCCGCATTGAGCTGGAGAACGGTCACAAAGTACTCGCCCACATCAGCGGCAAGATGCGGCAGCACTACATCCGCATCCTGCCCGAGGACCGGGTGGTGGTGGAGCTGTCTCCGTACGACCTGTCCCGGGGCCGCATCGTGTACCGGTACAAGTAAGCCCGAATCTGACAACGAGAAAGAACAGGATCGATCAGCCGTGAAGGTGAACCCGAGCGTCAAGCCAATCTGTGACAAGTGCAGGGTGATCCGTCGGCATGGGCGGGTCATGGTGATCTGCTCCGATCCGCGCCACAAGCAACGCCAGGGCTAACCGCTAAGCGCTTGCTACACAACTGAATGCAGACCTCCCAGCACCACTGAACGGCTGGCATATCTAGATATGGGCCAGTTCACCCACGCCCGGACGGAGGCCGGGCCCCGCGAAGCGGGAACGGGCTGGGAAAAGACCTCCGCCGAGAAAAAGAGGAAACGCCACCTATGGCTCGACTAGTAGGCGTCGATCTGCCGCGCGACAAGCGGATGGAGATCGCGCTGACTTACATCTTCGGCGTCGGCCGTACCCGGTCGAACGAGATCCTGGCAGCTACGGGGATCGACAAGGACCTGCGCACCAGGGATCTGACCGACGACCAGCTGACCCACTTGCGTGACTACATCGAAGCGAACCTCAAGGTCGAGGGTGACCTGCGCCGCGAGGTGCAGGCCGACATTCGCCGCAAGATCGAGATCGGCTGCTACCAGGGCCTGCGACACCGCCGCGGCCTGCCGGTGCGCGGCCAGCGGACCAAGACCAATGCGCGCACCCGCAAGGGCCCCAAGCGCACCATCGCAGGCAAGAAGAAGGCCAGGTAATCGCCCATGCCACCAGCCAAGAAGGCATCCTCTGCGCCCAAGAAGGGGCAGAAGACCCGCAAGCGGGAAAAGAAGAACATCCCGCACGGTGCCGCGCACATCAAGAGCACGTTCAACAACACGATCGTGAGCATCACCGACCCGCAGGGCAACGTCATCGCCTGGGCATCGTCGGGTCACGTCGGCTTCAAGGGTTCGCGGAAGTCGACCCCGTTCGCCGCGCAGCTCGCCGCCGAGAACGCCGCACGCAAGGCGCAGGAGCACGGCGTGCGCAAGGTCGATGTGTTCGTGAAGGGCCCGGGCTCGGGCCGCGAGACGGCGATCCGGTCGCTGCAGGCGGCGGGCCTGGAGGTCGGCGCGATCTCCGACGTCACCCCGCAGCCGCACAACGGCTGCCGTCCGCCGAAGCGCAGAAGGGTCTAGGAGAAATCATGGCACGTTACACCGGACCCATCACCCGCAAATCGCGCCGGCTGCGCACCGACCTCGTCGGCGGCGACCAGGCGTTCGAGAAGCGCCCCTACCCGCCCGGCCAGCACGGCCGCGCGCGGATCAAGGAGAGCGAGTACCTGCAGCAGCTGCAGGAGAAGCAGAAGGCCCGCTTCACCTACGGCGTCATGGAGAAGCAGTTCCGCCGCTACTACGAAGAGGCCACCCGCCAGTCTGGCAAGACGGGTGAGGAGCTGCTCAAGATCCTGGAAAGCCGGCTGGACAACGTCGTGTACCGCGCCGGGCTGGCCCGCACGCGCCGGATGGCCCGCCAGCTGGTCAGCCACGGCCACTTCAGCGTCAACGGCGTGCACGTCAACGTCCCCAGCTACCGGGTGTCGCAGTACGACATCATCGACGTGCGGGACGGCTCGCTGAACACGGTGCCGTTCCAGATCGCGCGGGAGACGGCGGGCGACCGCCCGATTCCGAGCTGGCTTCAGGTGGTGGGGGAGCGTCAGCGCATCCTCATCCACCAGCTGCCCGAGCGGGCGCAGATCGACGTGCCGCTCGCCGAGCAGCTGATCGTCGAGTTCTACTCGAAGTAACGGACTTTCGAGCCGCCCGGCTCGGAAACCTAACGGCATCAAATAGCGGGTGCCGAGAAGGAGAAGAAGAAACAAATGCTGATTTCTCAGCGACCCACATTGTCGGAGGAAGTCCTCACCGACAGCCGCTCGCAGTTCGTCATCGAGCCCCTGGAGCCCGGATTCGGTTACACCCTGGGCAATTCGCTGCGCCGGACGCTGCTGTCGTCGATTCCCGGCGCGGCCGTCACCAGCATTCGCATCGATGGTGTGCTGCACGAATTCACCACCGTCGCCGGGGTGAAGGAAGACGTCACCGCGATCATCCTGAACCTCAAGGGACTGGTGGTGTCCTCCGAGGAGGACGAGCCGGTCACCATGTACCTACGCAAGCAGGGTCCGGGCGCTGTCACCGCGGGTGACATCGTCCCGCCGGCCGGTGTCACGGTGCACAACCCCGACATGCACATCGCGACGCTGAACGACAAGGGCAAGCTCGAGGTCGAGCTCGTCGTCGAGCGTGGCCGCGGTTACGTCCCGGCGGTGCAGAACCGGGCCTCCGGCGCCGAAATCGGCCGCATCCCGGTCGATTCCATCTACTCGCCGGTGCTCAAGGTGACCTACAAGGTCGACGCCACCCGTGTCGAGCAGCGCACCGACTTCGACAAGCTGATCCTCGACGTCGAGACCAAGAACTCGATCACCCCGCGCGACGCGCTGGCGTCGGCCGGTAAGACGCTGGTCGAATTGTTCGGCCTGGCACGCGAACTCAACGTCGAGGCCGAGGGCATCGAGATCGGGCCGTCGCCGGCCGAGGCCGACCATATCGCCTCGTTCGCGCTGCCGATCGACGACCTGGACCTGACCGTGCGGTCGTACAACTGCCTCAAGCGCGAGGGCGTGCACACCGTCGGCGAGCTGGTGAGTCGCACCGAGTCCGACCTGCTCGACATCCGCAACTTCGGTCAGAAGTCGATCGACGAGGTGAAGGTCAAGCTGCACCAGCTGGGCCTGTCGCTCAAGGACAGCCCGCCGAGCTTCGACCCGTCGCAGGTCGCCGGCTACGACGTGGCCACGGGCACCTGGTCCACCGAGGGCGCCTACGACGACCAGGACTACGCGGAAACCGAACAGCTGTAATAGAAGTCCGTCCCGGCCCTACCTGATACGGGGGTCGGCCCCCGATGAGGAGATAGTGCAATGCCCAAGCCCACCAAGGGCCCCCGCCTCGGCGGATCGTCTTCGCACCAGAAGGCCCTGCTGGCCAACCTGGCGACGTCGTTGTTCGAGCACAACCAGATCAAGACGACCGAGCCGAAGGCGCGCGCGCTGCGTCCGTACGCGGAGAAGCTGATCACGCACGCGAAAAAGGGCACGCTGCACAACCGTCGCGAGGTGCTCAAGAAGATCCGCGACAAGGACGTCGTGCACAAGCTGTTCGACGAGATCGGGCCGTTCTTCGCCGACCGCAACGGCGGCTACACCCGCATCATCAAGGTGGAGCCGCGCAAGGGCGACAACGCCCCGATGGCGGTGATCCAGCTGGTGCTGGAGAAGACGGTGACGTCGGAGGCCGACCGGGCACGCCGGGTGAAGGCGACCAAGAAGTCGGACGCGCCCGTGGCGGCAGCGGCGGCGCCTCAGGCGGCGGTCGAGCCTGAGGAGGCCGTCGGCCCGACGGCCGAAGAGGTGACCGAGCCGGCCGAGACCACCGAGTCCTCCGAGTCCGGCGAGACCACCGAAGCCCAGGCCAAGGCCGAGGAGAAGGCCGACAAGGCCGTTGCCGCGAGGGCCGAGGCCGAGAAGGCCGCCGAGGCCGACGAGGCTGACGAGAGTTAACGACGCCGTCCGTCTGCGGCTCGACATCGCCTACGACGGAACGGAATTCGCTGGCTGGGCACCTCAGTCCGGCCAGCGCACCGTCGCCGGAGTGCTCGACGAGGCGCTGACGACGGTCTTCCGTGCGCCCATGCGGCTGCGGGCGGCCGGGCGCACCGACACCGGGGTGCACGCCACCGGTCAGGTTGCGCACGTCGACGTGCCGCCGGCCGCGCTGCCGCACGCCTACCCGCGCTCGTCGCGCGTCGGGGAAACGGAATTCGAGCCCCTGGTGCGCCGGCTCGGGCGGTTCCTGCCCACCGATGTCCGGGTGCTCGACATCGCCCGCGCCCCAGCGGGTTTCGATGCCCGGTTCTCGGCGCTGCGACGCCATTACGTCTACCGGCTGTCGACGGCGCCCTACGGGGTGGAGCCGCAGCAGGCCCGCTATGTCACCGCGTGGCCGCGCCCCCTGGATGTGGACGCGATGACCGCTGTGTCGCGAGACCTGCTGGGGCTGCACGACTTTGCCGGGTTCTGCCGTCATCGGCCCAACGCCACCACGATCCGCGACCTGCAGCGCCTGGACTGGTCGCGCGACGGTGACCTGATCACCGCGTATGTCAGCGCCGACGCGTTCTGCTGGCAGATGGTGCGCTCGCTGGTCGGGGCGCTACTGGCCGTGGGCGAGCACCGGCGCCCGGTGTCGTGGTGTCGTGAATTGCTCACCGCCGCAAGTCGTTCCAGTGACTACGCGGCCGCGCCGGCGCACGGGCTGACGCTGGTCCGCGTCGACTATCCGCCCGATGACCAGCTGGAGGCGCGCAACCTGGTCACCCGGGACCTGCGCACCCGTTAAACCTTGGCCGCGACGAAACTGGCCGCCTGGTTGGTCAATCCGGGCACATAGCTCAGGTGGGACGCCCACCGGCTTCCGCCCGAGCAGATCGGGTCGCCGGGATTGCACAGGTCGATGGTCTTGCCGGCGAATTCCGGGGTCAGGGCGTTCATCAGCCCGCCCGCCCGGCTCGACGGATTCCCGAACAGGGCGACGGCGGCGACGTGATCGGCGGCCGCGGCCGGCAGCGGCTGGCGAAAGCCCAGGCCGGGCATCGGTGCGGCCGTGACGATGTCGACGACGGCGGCGCCCTGCGAGTAGCCACCGAGCACCAACTTGGTGTTGGGGCAGTTGCCCGCCATCTGCTGGATATGGTTGCTGGCGTCGTTGGCGCCGTCCGCGGCGGCCAGGAAGTCCTTGTTTGCCGGGTAGTTCACCCCATATGAGCCAACGCTTTTGCCGGTCTGCTGGCGCAGCGAGTTCACGAACGCCCCGCCGACCTTGCCGACGCCCGGTGGTTCGTCGGTTCCGCGGGCGAACACCACCTCAACGCCGGGGCACGAGGCGAAGGCCTGCGGAAGCAGTTGGGGAGCAACCACTATCGCGGCGCCGGCGAGCAGCCCGGCGCCCAGCGTCAATGGAATGAGCCGCACCCCACGATGTTAGGGGCGCGTTGATCTCGCGCCGGTAACGATTCAGACGAGAGGTGCTTGCGGAGTCACCGTGGTCGGCGCGGCCGGCGACGGCGTCGGACCGGTTCCGCCGTGGATCGAGGGCGGCGACCCGGGCGGGGTCTGCTGCCCGTAGACCGGCGACGGCGTGGCACCGGGCTGGTTCGGAACCGGGCCCAGCGGCGGCCCGAACGCGGGGTTCGACTGACCGGCGGCGGCCAACTTTTGGGCGACGAACGCCGCGGCCTGGGTGGTGTAGACGGGGACGTAGCCCTCGGTGTGCCCGCTCCACTCGTTACCGGGGCCGGCGTGGCAGATCGGGTCGTTGGGGTTGCAGTAGTCCTGCGCCTTGGAACCCAGCAGCGTGCTCTGCGTGGGCAGCGTGCCGCCGGCGCGGTCGGCCACGTCACCGAAGGTGACGACGGCGGCGATGTTGTCCGCGTATTGCGCCGGGAGCTTGTTGCCCCAGCTGATGCCGCCGATCGGGACGCCGGCGACGATGTCCATCACCGACGCGCCCTGCGAGTAGCCGCCCAGCACGATCTTGGTGTTGGGGCAGGTTTCCACGCTCTTCTTGACGCGGTCGATGGTGTCGTTAGCGCCGTCCCCGCCGTGTAGCTGCAGCTTGCTGGCCGCGTAGTTCACCCCGTAGGGCAGGATGTTCAGGCCGGTCTGCTGGCGCAGCGAGTCGACCAGGGCGTCACCGACGCGGCCCAGCCCGGCCGGCTCGTTGGTGCCGCGCGCGAAGATGACCTCGACGTCCGGACAGTCGAAAGCGGAGGCTGTCGGCGCCGCGGCGGGGGACAAGAGCAGGCCGGCGGAGGTAACCACTGCAGAAACCCCCGGACCCACCCAGCGACCTAACCGGTGGGAAAACACGCCGTAACTTTACCTACCCTAAGCACGGTTCGAAAGTTCGCTGACCTGTGGATCAATTAAGCGCCCCCGCTGACGGGCGATTTAGCGTATGCGCAACGACTACGCAGGTTGGGGGAATCAGTGCAGCGTGAGCCCACCACGTGGCTGCACGTCAGCGGCTACCGATTCCTGCTGCGTCGCGTCGAGTGCGCGTTGCTGGGCGGGAACATCCACACCCTCAGCGCCGGCTCGCGTACGCAGACGGCGGCGCTGACGATCGGGTGCGTGCTGGCGGCGGTCGCCGTCGCGGGGGCTGCGCTCCTTGCTTTGCTGCGGCCACGGGCGGCGCTCGACAGCGCCCAACTGGTGATGGGGCAAGAATCCGGGGCGCTGTACGTACGGGTGGGCGATACCTGGCACCCCGTCATGAACCTGGCGTCGGCGCGGTTGATCGCGGCAGTGGCGGCGAATCCCCGGCCGGTGCCCGAAGCGGACTTGGCCCGGGCCAAACGCGGCCCGCTGCTGGGTATCCCGGGTGCGCCGCATTCCATCGGTGATCCGTTGTCGGCGGACGAAGCGGCCTGGACGATCTGCGACGCCGACGGCGCCGGCACGACGACGGTTGTTGTGGGCCGCACCGACGACGCGGCGGCCGGGCGACTGGGTTCCGGGCAGGCCGCACTGGTCGCGCCAGCCTCGGGTTCGCCGGCCTACCTGCTCTACGACGGGAAGCGGGCCGTGGTGGACGTCGCCGACGTCGGGGTCGTGCGCGCGCTTCGGCTGGAAGGCCGCAAACCGCGACGCGTCTCCGCGGCGTTGCTGAACGCCATCCCCGAGGCCCCATCGATCAGGACACCCCTTATCCGAGGCGCCGGCGACAAGGCGTCCGCGCTACCCGGTTTCGCGGTGGGCAGCGTGGTGCGCATCACACGGTCTGGGGGTGACGAGTATTACGCGGTGGTCGCTGCCGGGGTTCAGCGGATCGGACAGGTGGCCGCCGACCTCCTGCGCTCCAGCAATTCCGAGGGCACCGCTAACGCCGTCACGGTGGCGCCCGATGCGATTCGCGCCGCTCCGATCGTCGATGTGCTGCCGGTCGCCGGCTTCCCCGACCGGGCCCCCACCCTGTCGGACGGCAGCGCTTTGTGCGTCTCGTGGCAACCGGCGCCACCCGGCCGATCGGGCGTCACGTTTCTGACCGGCGCTCGGCTGCCGATACCGGCCGGTCAGGCACCCGTGACGTTGTCCCAGGCCGACGGCCCCGGCCCCGCACTGGACGCGGTGTACATGCCGCCCGGCCGAAACGCCTATGTGCGAGTCGGTACGCGGTACCTGGTCACCGACAGCGGGGTGCGGTTCGCGATCCACGACGACGACGCCGCACATGATCTCGGGCTACCGGCGGCTAACCCGGCGCCGTGGCCCGTACTGGGGGCCCTTCCGGCCGGGCCGGAACTGAGCAGAGAGAAGGCGTCAATCGGCCGTGACGTTGTCGCGGGGGTGCCGTAGTCGCCCCCTGGCCACACCGGCGGCCAGCGCAACCCCCAGCGCGGCGAGGCACAGCGCGACGCCGCGCAACGCGGTGTTCCGCGCGTGTGCGTTCTGCGGCGCGGGTGGCGGCGGCGCGGCGATCGTCGCGGGGGCAGGCCTCGATACGGTCCCGGGTGGACCGGCATCGGTGCTGATTGCCGCCAGCGCGTCGATCGCGCCGTTGCCCACGAGCGGGTCCCAACCGGAGGGCGGGTGATGGGCTGTGGACTCGATGCGCTGCATCACTTGCCGCGCGGTCAACACCGGGAACCGCGCCCGGATCAGCGCGGCCAGCCCACTGACCACTGGCGCGGCATAACTGGTGCCGGACACCGGTTCCGAGCCGAGCGGCGTCACCGCCTCGCCGGGCGCCGCTACGTCCACCCAGGGGCCTGCGAGGGTGAAGTCCGACGGCGCCCCTTCAGGATCCACCGAACCGACGGTCAGCACGAAGTCGTCGTACCACGCCGGGCTGACCGCAACCGTGGCCGTCTCCCAGGTGGCGTCTGAGCGCTGGGGAGGGCAATGCGCAGCTCCGCCGGCGTTGCCGGCCGCGGCCACGATGACGGCGTTTTTGACATCGACGGCGTAGGCCAGCGCGGCGCCCAGTGCGCGATCGTCGAGCGCCGACGCGACCGGAACGCAGGCCACCGAGGAGATGTTGATCACCGAGGCGCCGAGATCGGCGGCAGTGCGGACGGCCTTCGCCATGGTGTCGACGTCACCGACGCCCCCACGGGACCGGTCATCGGCGGGGGAGAACTTAGCGCTGGACTGGCGAATGCTGATCACGGTGGCTCCGGGGGCAACGCCAGCCGAACCCGAATCCGCTGTGGCAGCGATGATTCCGGCGACCAGAGTGCCGTGCGCATCACAATCCTGGGTCCCGTCGCCCCCGGACACATAATCCCCGCCCGGCACCACATCGGATAGCAGGGGATGCCGCGAGACACCGGTGTCGATGACCGCGACCCGTTGGCCGGTGCCGCGGGTGAGCTGCCAGACCCGCGACAGATCGAGGAGGTTAGCGAGCCGGTCAGGCGCCGATCCCGTCGTCAACTTCGCGCAAACCTCGCGTTGCACCGTCGGCCGCGTGGGTGCGGGCCGTGCGGGCTTCGGTAACCACCTGTCGTCGACCTGAGGCGGCGGAACCGCTTGGGCCACTGGCAGCCCCAGCACCGTCAGCCACGCCAGCGCAGACACCGGCAGGAGGCGGACGACGCGCGACGTCCTCACTTGAGGTTCAATTCCCGGACTGCGCCATAGAGTCCGCATATCCAGCACGCCAACGGGACCAACGCGACCAGTGCCAGCCACTCCAACGCATCGAAGCTGCGGCGAACGATCGGCGAAAACGACATCGTCGGAGCGGCGAAACCGAGGTAAAGCGCCGCGGCGCTCAGCGTCGCCGCAGCGGCGGCGACCCACGGCCCGTGGCCAGTTGTGCCCATGGCGGCCACACCGAAAGTCGTCCCCACCACCGCCATTCCCGCGATGGCGAACGTTTGCATCCTTATGCCGGCACCGGACCGCGCACGTAAGAGCAGCAAAGCGCCGGTGAGAGTGCCGAATGCCATGCAGGACAGGCGCGATGCGCCGGCCAGCACGGTCACGACCGCACCGACGGCCGCCGATGCCGAGAATCCGGCAAGCAGGCTCGACAACCGCGCATCGGCGCGGCGCGCCTGCACCGTCAGGCGAGCCACGCTTGCTTGGCCCTCGTCCATGTCCGATGGCGGCAACAGCTGGGGCGATAACCCCGCCAACACGATCGAAACCCGCGCCGAGGCCCCAAGCAGGCCGAGTGACACCAGCGCCGAGCCCGCGCCGAGGGCGCGCGGCGGGGCCGCGGTGATCAGCCCCACCAGTGCGGCCACGGCGACCACCGTCGTGACGCACGATACGGCGGTCAATGCGACCACTCCGCAACCCGATGCCCGCATCGCCAAAACGCAAGTCATGGTCGCCGCTGTCGCGGCCAGCAAGACATTGCAGACGCCAGGGCGGCCGGGTACCGCCAGAAAACCGGCGAGCGCCGCAAACGCGGTGGCCATCGCGTTCAGCGCCAGCCCGGCGACCGCATTCCGATAGGCCCGGTGCACAACCACAGCGGACAGCAGCGCAACCAGGCCCGTGCCCGCCGCCACGCCCACCGTCATGTTGATCGCGTGGTCGGGGTTGCCGCTGAGCGCATTTCGGATGAGCGCCAGCACGCCGATGGCGATCGAGCAGCTCGCCGCGACCGTACCGGTGCGCCGGGCCGCCGGTCGATTCCGGGCATCGGTCCCAGGTTCTGCAGCCGACGCCAGCGCCTCCGTCACGGCCTCCGCGATGTCGTGGTGACGAGTTACGGGTGGCGGGGCGGGCTGCTGGCTCAGTAGCAGAACTGCGCCATCTGCAATGTCGTTCTGCGCCAGCGTCTTCGACGGGTCCAGAGCAGAGTATCCAGGGAGTGAAAGGTGGTAGCGCTTGGCGGTCAGATCTTCGTCGCCGTCACGGACCCTCAGGAGGTCGACGATCGACGGGGTCAGTATGGCGATGGGAATCTCGGCCGGTAGGGACACGTCGGTGGCGGTGGCGCCGGAATGGATTGACACCCGGCGCAGCCCCGGATCGGTCGCAGGCAATGGTGCCCCCTTCAGTCGGATTGCCGCCAAAATAGCCAGGTTTCGGCCGCCGGGTATCTGACTGTCCACAGGTGACTTGTCGTGGCCCTCGGTGCTGCCTACGGTCGCGCGAGGGAGGGGACGAGATGACCCGAGTTTTCGTGCCCGTGGCGCGTTGCCAGCCACCGGCAGTAGCCACCGCTGACCTCCCTGTCGATCCGCCGCCCGCCCCGCCGTCTTCGCCGACACCGGGCCTGCTGCGCATGTTGCCGGCCCTCCTGGCCGTCGCCGGAATGAGTGCGATGGCGGCGGCATTCGGGTCGGGGCTGGGCGGCAACCGTACCCCCATGTTCCTGGGCTTCCCGATCATGATGATGGCCTCGTCGCTGGTGACAGCGATGGCTGTGCGCGGGCGCCGCCAGGGCGGCGGCATCGAAGGCGAACGCCTCCGCTACCTCGGATACCTCAGTCAGCTACGCGCAACCGTCACCGAAACCGCTGAAGCACAGCGTTCCTCGCTGACATGGAGTCACCCCGACCCCGACACGCTGTGGACATTGATCGGCGGCCCCCGAATGTGGGAGCGCCGAGCGACCGACCCCGACTTCTGCCTAGTCCGAGTCGGCACCAGCACCCAGCCGCTGGCCACCCGGCTGGTAGCCCCGCCGACCAGCGAACCTGCCGACCCGGTCACCACCACCGCCCTGCAACGCTTCCTGCGCGCTCATTCCACGATCGTCGGACCGGTCGCGATCGGCTTGCGGGGAATCCCACGTGTGACGATCGACGGCGACGAGACCGCGGCGCGGGGAACGCTGCGGGCGATGATTTGCCAGCTTGCCGTCTTGCACCCTCCCGATCAGTTGCTGATCGTCGCCGCGATCAGCGACCGGAACCGTAGGCACTGGGAGTGGCTGAAATGGTTGCCGCACAACCAACACCCGAGCGCGGCCGACGGGTTGGGCGCCGTGCGGATGGTGTATCGGAATGCGCGGGATGCGCGAAGCGCGCTCACCGGTGTGCGGTCGACGCACGCGGTGGTGATCACCGACCTGGGTGACAGCGTCGCCGAAATCGCGGGTGCGACCGTCGTCGAAGTCGGTAGCGGCCGCGACGGCGCACCGGTGACGATAAGCCCGTTAGGTGAAGATCAGACGCTGACAGAGCCGGACGGGTTGGCCCCCTTGGAGGCGCTGGTGTGTGCCCGCCGGTTGGCGATGTACCGGGCCGGCACGGCCTTTCGCGGCAACAACGCCGCGACTTGGCCGAGCCTGATCGGCATCGACGAGGTGTCCTGCTTCAATCCGGTCGCATTGTGGCACAACCAAGACCACCGCGATCGGCTCCGCGTCCCGATCGGAAGCCGGGCTGATGGCGCGCGGCTGGAGCTAGATATCAAAGAGGCCGCGGAAAACGGCATGGGTCCACACGGGCTCTGCATCGGCGCCACGGGGTCGGGCAAGTCTGAGCTACTGCGCACGATCGCACTGGGGATGATCGCGCGAAACCCGCCCGATGTGCTCAATCTGCTGCTTGTCGACTTCAAGGGCGGAGCAACGTTTCTCGATTACGCCCGGGCACCGCACGTGGCGGCGGTCATCACCAACCTTGCCGACGATGCGCCGCTGGTGGCCCGGATGCGTGACGCCTTGACCGGTGAAATGAACCGTCGGCAAAGGCTTTTGCGCGCGTCGGGCGTGGCCAGCGCCGCGGCGTACGAACGTGCGCGCGGGGACGGCACCGCATCGACGACTCTGCCTACCTTGTTCATCATTGTCGACGAGTTTTCCGAGTTGCTGAGCCAGCATCCGGATTTCGCCGACCTTTTCGTGGCGATCGGACGGCTCGGCCGGTCCTTGGGCATGCATCTGTTGCTGGCTAGCCAACGACTCGACGAGGGTCGGCTGCGCGGGCTGGATGCCCACCTGTCCTATCGGCTCTGCCTGAAAACCCTGTCGGCCGGTGAATCACGCGCGGTGCTGGGAACACTCGATGCCCATCAACTGCCGAATATTCCTGGGGCGGGTTACCTGCGGACGAGCGACGGAGAGCTGACCCGGTTCCACGCCGCATACGTTTCGGGACCGCTGCCGGCCGGTCCGCCGGCCGCGACGCCCGTGTCTGAGCCTTCCGTGCGCGCGTTCGGGACTCAGAGGGTCGGCGAGATCATCCACGCCATCGAGACCGGTGGGGCGTCAGAGCGAACGGCCGTGCACGCGGTCCTGGACCGGTTGTCCGGCCACGGGCCGCCCGCGCACCAAGTCTGGCTGCCACCGCTAGGCCCGGCGCCCGCGCTGCACACCGTGCTTCGCGATGCTCCTCGCGGGTCGGCAGCCCTGACGGTTCCGCTCGGCATCGTCGACCGGCCCTTCGAGCAGTCCCGAACACCGCTGATGGTCGATTTGCGAGGAGCCGCAGGCAATGTGGCGGTCGTCGGCGCGCCGCAGTCGGGCAAGTCGACGGCACTGCGCACGCTGATCACAGCGTTGGCAGCCACACACGACCCGCGGCAGGTGCAGTTCTACTGCCTGGACTTCGGCGGCGGGGCGCTGACGTCGACACGGACAATCCAGCATGTCGGTGCGGTCGCCGGAAGGGCCGAACAGCGACTCGTGGCGCGGATCGTTGCCGAATGTGAGTCGGTTATCCGTTCACGGGAGGCCATCTTCAGTGTCCACGGGATTGGGTCGATGGCGGAATACCGACAGCTGCGGGCGCAGCGCAAGGCGCCCGACACCGATCCTTTCGGGGACATCTTCCTTCTCGTCGACGGTTGGGCGACTCTACGTGAGCAATTCGCCATACTGGAGTCATCGGTCACCGCCATTGCGACACAGGGTCTTTCGTTCGGCGTGCACGTGGTGGTGTCGGCGTCGCGGTGGGCTGAGGTCAGGCCCGCATTGCGGGACCAAATCGGCACCCGCATCGAGCTGCGATTAGGTGATCCCGCCGATTCCGAGGTGGACCGAAAAGCGGCGCAACACGTGCCCCAGGGCAAACCGGGCCGCGGTCTTTCCAGCGACGGGTCGCACATGATGATGGCCTTACCCCTGGCCGAGATCGGTCCCACCGAATTTCGTGCGCCACCAATACCCGTGCTGCCCAAGGTAGTAGAGCGTGACACCGTCGTGACCCGAGTGGGCGACCGCATCGTCCTGGGCATCGACGAGCATCGGCTGCAGCCGGTGACATGCGAATTCGACCGGCACGCCCATCTTCTCGTGCTCGGCGACAAGGGGTGCGGCAAGACCGCGACATTACGCACACTGTGCCGTGAGTTAGTCCGGACGAAGACCCACGCGCAGGCGAACCTCGTGATCGTCGATTTCCGGCGCTCGCTGCTCGGCGTCGTCGAGACCGAGCATCTCGGGGCGTACGCCATCTCGCCGGGCTCCCTGGCCGGGATGCTGCCAGACCTGCTCGACCTGTTGCGGCGTCGAATGCCCCCGGTCGACGCCACCCCGACCCAGCCGCGAGCCGGGTCGGGGTGGTCTGGGCCCGATATCTACCTTGTCGTCGACGATTACGATCTGGTCGCCGGCCCAGCAGGCAATCCGCTTGCGCCGATTACCGAATATCTGCCGTATGCGACGGATCTGGGGCTGCACCTGCTCATAACGCGGCGCAGCGGTGGGGCGGAGCGCGCGTTATTCGAGCCCTTGCTCGCGGCCGTACGTGATTTCGGTTGCACGACACTGATGATGAGCGGATCTCCCGGCGAGCACGTGCCGTTCGGGTCCGGTCGCCCAGCGCTATTGCCGCCCGGACGCGGTGTTCTGCACACCGGCGCGGGCGACGAACAGCTCGTCCAGGTGGCTTGGAGTGCGCCTTGAACGCACATCGCATCGTCATCGAAGCAGGGCCAGGCACGGTCCGCCGATTATGTTGCGGGGCAAGCGCGGTCGCCGAGCACGAGAGGTCCGAGATCGTCGGGGCGGCGCTCGGTGCCATAGACGATCGGGTCACGGTGGTGGGCGAGCACCCGGTCGCCGTTGCTTCGCTGTGGCGTGACGCGCTGCGATCGGCGGCTTGTGCGCGCGGCAACGACGTCGTCGTGGTCTATCCATCTTGGTGGTCGTCGTCGCGTGTCGGGATGGTGAGCGCGGCAGCGGCGACCGTGTTCGATCGCGTGCTGGCGCGACCCCGGTCGTGGTTGCTGGCGCGGGCCGCCGGTGCCGATGCGGAATCGACGGTGGTCGTGGAGATCACCGAGCGGATGGTGGTGATCGGTGGCGCCGAAGTCGTGGCCATACCGCGTCGGCCGCAACCGCGTCCTGTCGCCGACGAGGTGGCGGCCACCGTCGCCGGCACGCCCGCGGTCACTGTCCTCATCGACACGCCTGGGGCCGTGGCCGGGGCGGCGACCCTTGCGGCGTCGATCGCTGGTGCCGCGCGCGGCAACGGGCAGACGGTGGTGTGCATCGACGACGCCCGGCTGGCCCGGCTGGCCCGATCGGTCGCGTCCCATCACGACGAGCCGACTGAGTCGCGCGGACCCGGCGATCGTGTCCGATCTCGCGCACGGACACTGAGCGGCCTCGGTGCGGCCGCCATGGTGCTGGCCGCTGCGGCCCCGGCGGTCGTCACCGTGGACCGGCACGCCCCGGTGATTCCGCCGCAGGCGGAAGCCGTGCCGACAAAATTCCTGGTGGAAGGCCGGGTCGCAGTTACGGTGCCCGCGGATTGGCCCACCCAGCGGGTGGTCGCCGGGCCGGGATCGGCGCGGGTGCAGGTCACCTCCCCGTCCGATCCCGAAGTGGCGTTGCACCTCACGCAGTCGCCGGTCGTCGGCGAGACGCTGAGTGGCACGGCCGAGCGGTTGAAACGCGCGATCGACGCCGAGCCCGCAGGTGTGTTTGTCGATTTCAATCCCTCCGGGACCAGCGCCGGCAGGACGGCGGTGACGTACCGCGAGGTCCGCGCCGGCCATCACGTGCGGTGGACGGTGCTGCTGGACGGCCCGGTCCGGATCAGCCTCGGATGCCAGAGCCCGCCCGGGATGGAAGACGCCGTCCGGGTGGCCTGTGAGCAGGCCGTGCGGTCCGCCCACGCCATCGGATGAATCGCGAATCGAGTGGAACCAAATGCGCGTCGTCAGGGTCGAACTCAATATGGCTGCAGCGAACACACTAAACGCCGATTTCGACCTGATGCGGTCCGTTGCGGGCATGACGGACGCCCGCAACGAGGAAATCCGGGCCATGCTGCAAGCGTTCATCGGCCGCGTGAGCGGAGTGCCGCCATCGGTCTGGGGCGGGGCCGCGGCTGGGCGGTTCAAAGACGTGGTGGATCGCTGGAACGCCGAGTCGTTGCGGCTCTATCACGTCCTGCACGCGATCGCCGAGACCATTCGGCACAACGCGGCCAGTCTGCAGGCGGCCGGCCACGACCACGCAAGCCACATCACCGCCGCCGGCGGACAACTCTGACCGAAAGGACCATCCGTGGAATCGGCGCTCTCCTACGACTTCGGCGAAATCGAGTATTCGGTTCGCCAGGAGATCCACACCACATCGGCCCGCTTCAACGCGGCGCTGGATGAACTGAGGTCGCAGATCGCCCCGTTGCAGCAGCTCTGGACCCGTGAGGCTGCGGCCGCCTACCAGGTTGAGCAGCAGAAGTGGCACCAGGCCGCGACCGCCCTCAACGAGATATTGGTAGATCTCGGAAACGCGGTGCGCGATGGCGCGGACCAGGTGGCGGACGCCGATCGGCGGGCGGGCCACGTCTGGGGAGGGTAGCCGCGCCCATAGTCGTCTGTGTGGTCCCGGTGGGGGAGAGCCGTCGGGACCACACAGTCGTTTTGACCTGCGGGGACACCCGTCGGTAAGCTGCTCGGTTGGCGTGCGGTACGCCGGGGCCTCGGGTCAATGTCGGTCGCCGAGATATCCCCACCGCAAACGCCTGACCGGCACCCGGCTCGACCCGGGATCCACCTCGAGAAAGAAAAGGTAAGCGCTGTGCCCACCTACGCGCCAAAGGCGGGTGACACCACGCGGTCGTGGTACGTCATCGACGCCACGGACGTGGTGCTTGGCCGCCTTGCCGTCGCGGCAGCCACCCTGTTGCGCGGCAAGCACAAGCCGACGTTCGCCCCCAATGTCGATGGCGGTGACTTCGTCATCGTCATCAACGCCGACAAGGTCGCCCTGTCCGGCGACAAACTGCAGAACAAGCTGGCTTACCGCCACTCGGGGTATCCCGGCGGCCTGCACTCGCGCACCACTGGCGAGCTGATGGAAAAGCACCCCGACCGCGTCGTCGAGAAGGCGATCGTCGGCATGCTGCCCAAGAACAAGCTCAGCCGTCAGATCCAGCGCAAACTCCACGTCTACGCCGGCCCGGAGCACCCGCACGCCGCTCAGAAGCCGGTTCCGTACGAGATCAAGCAGGTGGCCCAGTGACCGAAACGACCGAGGCCCTGGAAACCACGGCCACCCCGGAAACCCCGGACGTTCCGGCCGAGGCGCCCGCCCCCGCGGCCGCCGAGTCCTTCGTCTTCGACCGGCCCATCCAGACCGTCGGCCGCCGCAAGGAGGCCGTGGTGCGGGTGCGCATGGTCCCCGGCACCGGCAAGTTCGACCTCAACGGCCGCAGCCTGGAGGACTACTTCCCCAACAAGGTGCACCAGCAGCTCATCAAGGCCCCGCTGGTCACGGTCGACCGGGCGGAGAGCTTCGACATCTTCGCCCTGCTGCACGGCGGCGGACCCTCGGGCCAGGCCGGTGCGCTGCGTCTGGGCATCGCCCGGGCGCTGATCGTGGCGCAGCCGGAGGACCGGCCCGCGCTGAAGAAGGCCGGGTTCCTCACCCGTGACCCGCGCGCAACCGAGCGCAAGAAGTACGGCCTGAAGAAGGCCCGCAAGGCGCCTCAGTACAGCAAGCGCTGATCAACCATCACTTTCTGGCCGCAACGGGGCCTCAAACGGGGAAGGCACGCGCTTTCTTCGGCGTGTCTGCGCGCAAACGCGCCCCGTTTCGGTCAGAAAAGAACGGGCACGTTAGGTGCTAAACCGTCGATTGTGAGAGGTTTGTCCGCATGGGCCGACTATTCGGCACCGATGGTGTCCGCGGGGTCGCCAATCGGGAGTTGACCGCCGAGCTGGCGCTGGCGCTGGGCGCCGCCGCCGCTCGGCACCTGGCGAGCTCGGGCGGACCGGGCCGGCGCGTCGCCGTGATCGGGCGCGACCCCCGGGCCAGCGGCGAGATGCTGGAGGCCGCGGTGATCGCCGGGCTGACCAGCCAGGGTGTCGACGCGCTGCGGGTAGGGGTGCTGCCCACCCCGGCGGTGGCCTACCTGACCGGCGCGTATGACGCCGACTTCGGGGTGATGATCTCGGCGTCGCACAACCCGATGCCCGACAACGGCATCAAGATCTTCGGCCCCGGCGGCCGCAAGCTCGACGACGACACCGAGGACCGGATCGAGGCGCTCGTGACGGCGGAACCCGGGCTGCGCCCGGTCGGCGCCGGCATCGGCCGCGTCATCGACGCCGAGGACGCCGCCGACCGCTACCTGCGCCACCTGAGCAAGGCCAGCACGCTGCGGCTCGACGGCCTGACCGTGGTGGTCGACTGCGCGCACGGCGCGGCCTCGTCGGTGGCGCCGCGGGCGTACCGCGCCGCCGGCGCCCGGGTGATCGCGATCAACGCCGACCCCAACGGGCTGAACATCAACGACAACTGCGGCTCCACCCACCTGGACTCGCTGCGCTCGGCGGTCATCGCGCACCGGGCCGACCTCGGCCTGGCCCACGACGGGGACGCCGACCGCTGCCTGGCCATCGACGCCAACGGCGACCTCGTCGACGGCGACGCGATCATGGTCGTGCTCGCGCTGGCGATGCGGGACGCCGGCGAGCTGGCCTCGGACACGCTGGTGGCCACCGTGATGAGCAACCTCGGGCTGCACCTTGCCATGCGCTCCGCCGGGATCACCGTGCGCACCACCGGCGTCGGTGACCGCTACGTCCTCGAGGAACTGCGGGCCGGCGAGTACAGCCTCGGCGGCGAGCAGTCCGGCCACATCGTGATGCCCGCGCTGGGCTCCACCGGGGACGGCATCGTCACCGGGCTGCGCCTGATGAACCGGATGGTGCAGACCGGCTCGTCACTGACCACGCTCGCCGCGCCGATGAAGACGCTGCCGCAGGTGCTGATCAACGTGCGCGTCGCCGACAAGGACGTCGCCGCCGCGGCGCCCGCGGTGCGCACCGCGGTCGGCGACGCCGAGGCCGAACTCGGCGACACCGGCCGAATCCTGTTGCGGCCGTCGGGGACCGAGCCCCTGATCCGGGTCATGGTGGAAGCCCCCGAGGCGGACGTCGCGCAGCGCGTCGCGAATCGGGTGGCCGAGGCGGTCAGCTCCGCGCGCTGACTTGCGGCCGGACTCCGGGTGCATTACCACGCCACCGGCGATCTCGACTGAATTGATCCCCAGGCCTGGGGCAGTAATCTTGTCGCCAGCGCGGAAGGGGTGGGGATGCTCGTCGGTAGCGGTGCGCGGCGAATCGGGGTTCGCTTCGCTGGTCGGCGTGCGCAGAAAGCGGTCGGCCGGCGATCGCGGCGCGGCGTGGAGGTGCGGTGCAGCTGAAGTATCTCACCAAAGGGGAGCTGGTGGCCGGGGCCGGCGGTGATCCGTGGGAGATCAACCGGACCCTGCAGGCGGGCCAGCCGGGGCAGATCTCCAACCTGGCCAACGCCTTTCATGGCGGCGGGCGCTCTACTGCCGAGGCCGACCATGCCTTCGAGCAAGCCCGCAAGCGATTCGAGGCGGCCTGGAATCGCCAGAACGGGGATCACCCGATCAACGCCTCCGCCGAAGTCCAGCGCACGACCCAGGCGCTGGGAGCCCAGTCCGAACAGTTGCCCAAGATCGGCGCCGACCTGGAAAACATCGCCGCCGCGCTGGCCGAGGCGCAGAAAAGCGGCGCCGCAGAGATCGCCACCTTGGAAGGCCAGTTGGAGCACCTCGATCAACTGATCGACCTGGCGATGAAAGATCTCCAGGACCACCCGGACGCGGCGAGCCAGCAGGAGCTGCACACGATCATCAAGATGCTCAAAGCCTCCGCGGTGAGCGACACCAAAGACGCGCTCGACCAGCTGCAGGCAACACGGCACAACTACTCCGACTCGCTACACCAGGCGCAGACCAACCTGGCGAACGACGGGTACGACCCCGGCCACGTCCTCGGTGTCGACGGTCACGAGGCCGAGACGCCCGAGCAAGCCGAACAAGACGTCAAGGGAGCGCTCGGGGGTGATAAAGGGGCCGCCGCCCGCGTGAACGGGGTGCTGAACTCGATCACGCCCGACCAGCGTGCCGGGAAGGTGCCGTTGACCGCCGAGCAGGCGTCGGTGTTGAGCCAGCTGCAAGCTCAAGAGCACGGGATGTCGATCGATGCGCTCAACACCGCCGAGCAACGGCTCGGCGACGAAAAGGGCATGATCGGCAACTCCTGGCAGTTGATGAGCAACCCCAACCTCACGTTCCCCAAGACGCCACTCCAGGTCGGTGCGAAACAGGGGACGGACACGGTCAAAGGCGGGGCCGCGCAGCTGCCGGAAAGTGTTCAGCAGGCGCTGAATTCGTCTGGCCTGGAATACATGCGCCAAACTAACGACATCGCCATCATCGTCAAGGACGGCGACAAGTCCTTCCAGACGAACACCGATCTGGATCGGGCGATGGTCCGCAAGGCCGGGGCCATGATGGACACCCCGCTCTGGCAGCACGACCCGGCCAGCCAGGGCCAAAACGTCGAGCGCGATCCCGCCATGGACCCCACGGTGTCCAACGTGTTATCCGCGATGTCGCCCGATCACCAGGTCGTCCACGACACCATGACCGGCAGCGATCACGACAAGTTCCTGCAGAACCTGACCCATCACGCCTGGAAGGACAACGGCCAGGCGGTCGGTTCGCTGTTCTCCTGGACCGGCGACGCCGCGCAGGGGCCGGAAGCCAAAATCGCCGGTGAAACCGCCCGCGCGTACGCGGATTACGTCGGCCACCATGCGTCCACGGACTTGCTGCATCTCCCGGGCAACCACACCTTGGGGCAAGTGAACCCCAACCTCGTCCAAGCGATGGGCCACGGCCTCGACCCGTACGTCAACAACATCGCCGGAACATCCAATGGACTGCCGGAATTCGGTAAACCGCTCGACAGCACCGGTGACGTCCATTCCGGCGCACTGCCTCTCGCCAAGGGCATCTTCTCGGTGATGGACAGCGACCCCACCGCGGCGCGGGACTTCAACAAGAACGCGTACACCCAGGCGTTGCTGCACGACTCTTCGTTCGCGCTGAATCCGCATCATGACGGTTACAGCGACCAGCTCTACGACGCCGCCACGTTGCGGGGGCTGGTCGATGTCGGGACTCACAATGCCTACGAAGCGAACGAACAAAACGGTTACCACCAACAACTCTCGGAATACGACTCGAAGAAGCTGGCCTACGAAGACAGCGTCCAGGCCGCCAGCACGGTCGGCGGTTGGGTCCCGGGGGTGGGCAAAGTCGCCGGACCCACGATCGGAATGGTCGGGCATAACCTCGAAAACGACATGTTGGGGCCGGCGCCCACAGCGCCGGGCCAAACGCCGATCCAACCCATGGACATCGGGAACGCCGACGAACACATGCTCGATGCGCTGCTCGGGGCAAACCAGCACATCTCGGGATTGCCGCCCGAATATCTTGTCTACGACCATGATCACCCCAATGGGCGAATCGCGACGCTCGACGAGATGCAGGCCAAACATCCCGATCTCACCGCCGGTCAATACAACAATGTGCTCGGCCCCGTCTTGTCTCAGACACTTGAGCTGCCGCCGAATGAGAAGATGTCGCCGGATCAATACATGGTCGATCGCTACAACAACGTCATCGGGGTACCGCAACCCCCTGGGAAGTAATGATGAGCATCCGGCGCGGACTGCGCACTTTCACGGCACTGTCGACGGTAACCCTCTCGTTGGTCACCGGCTGCGCCTCGGGCAATCATCCCGGCCCGGCCGCGTCGCCCACGTCCACGACGCCCGCCGGCTGGCCACCGACGCTGAACGACTTCAGCGTGGTGTGGAGCGCGGAGCAGGGTATCGACCTCACCACCGCGCCCGCCGCGGTGGTCCGCGCCTACACCGAGTCCTACCTGCTGGCCTCCGTCACGGGTGACGAGAAATTCCTGTACCCGGGATTCAAGCAAGCGGTAGACCCCAACAAGTCGATCGACAACCCGACCGGCAGCCGGTTCCGGTGGCCGAAGACCGACCGCAGGCCGGAAAAACCCTGGGTGGGAACCGAACAGGCCCATATCCTTTCCATCGGGACATCTGGCCGTGACGTGACGGTGGTGGTCTGTGAATATCTGTTCGGCACCGCGCAGGCACAGGGGCACGGATACACCCCGAACATTGCCCAGCCACCCCCCGATTCGGGCATCGACCCGATGCGAATCACGATGACGGCGCCCGCCACCGGCCCGCAAATGCCCGCCCAACAGGGACCGGCTCGCGCCCCGTCGACCGATGTGTTCGGCGGTTGGAGGATCACCGGCCATCAGGGTGGTTACTTCGCCGAATCCGGGCTCGCAGCTGAATGGCCTGGTATCGCTCAGGACACTGATGCCTGTCGTTCCAAAGCGCCCCCACACCCCGAACTCATCCGCGGCGGTGAATATCCCCGCACCGACTTTCCCACCCTGCCGCCGTCTCCCGGCTGGCCGGCTCCCAGCCCGAATTCGTGAGGAGGGCAGTCAATCCTGCTCAGCCTCAACCAATTTCGATATCGCGCTGGTATCGTCCGGCCGGCGCGCGCGTGATAGCCGCCAACGCCGACCCAGTCACCGAATCCTGCTGCGCCCGTTGAAAATCAAGCCCCTCATCGCTTCACGGTGGAAGCTCCCGAGGCCGCGGCGCCCACCGCATCTCGGAGGTGGTCAGCGCGTGCGTTGATTGCGGCCGGAACCACCGGGCGTTCCCGGGCGTCGGACTAGGCATGAGATTCGACAGGGGAGTACGACCGGCCACCGTGGCGCGTACCGAGATCGACGTCCCGGCGACGCACCGCATCGCCGACCAGTTCAGCACCGCCGCCGACATCATCGACCGCGCCCTCAGCGATCAGCTGGGCCGATTGGCTTTCGGCGGGCCCAGCGCGGGGCGGGCGCACACCGCGCGCGGCGAGGCGCTGCGGGTTGAGCTGGAGCGCCTGGCCACCGAAGTCGCGCAGTGGTCGCGCGCGTCGGTCGAGATCGCCGCGGCCCTGCGGGTCAGCGCCGACCGCTACGCCGACGCCGAACGGTATGCCGTGGCGCGGATCGCTTGATCATGGCCGAACGGTTGGACGTCGCGGAACGCCTCGCCGAGGGTCTGCCCGCCGTCGAGCACACCCAGAGTTATGTGCAGGCCTGCCACGTCGTGGGCTACCACCATCCCAACCTGACGGCGCACGTCGCCCAGGTCCGCGACTGGTACGACACCGAAGACGGCCTGGACCTGCGCGCCCTCGACCGCGACTGCGCCGAACTGCGGTCGGCGGGCGAGGCGGTCATGGAAGCCCTGCGGATACAGCGCGCCCAGGCGGCCGAGCTGGCCGCGGCGTGGACCGGGCCGGGCGGGGACGCCGCGGCGCGGTTCCTGGAGCGCCACTGCGACACGGCCAGCACCCTGGCCACGGAACTGCGTGCGGCGGCCCAACGGTGCGAATCCCTGCGCGACAACCTGTGGTACCTGGTCGACACGAAGGTTGCGACCACCATCGCCATCGACGACCGCACGCAGGTGCAGCGACCGGCGTGGTTGGCGGCCTCCGCCGCGGTCACGGCCGGGATGGGCGATCGCCAAGCCGCCGAAGAGGTTGTGCGCGGGCAGGTAATGCCGTACGTGGACAATGAGATTCGCGACGACTGGCTGACCACGATGCGCTCGACGCGCGACGGTGTGGCGACCTCCTACGACATGGTCACCGACAGAATGGCCGCCGCGCCGGCGGCGCGCTTCGAAGCCCCCGGTGATCTCGGGCCCGGCTATCAACCGTTGCGGCCGTCCGTGTCCAGCGCCCCGCCCGTCGCGGTCACGCCCGCGGCCGTGGCGGTTTCGAGCCCGCCGGCGGATCCGGCTCCGAGCCCGCCGGCGGATCCGGTACCGACCGCGGCGACGCTCGCGCCGGCTCCGGTCCCGGCCGCGCCGCAGCCGGACTGGGGCACCGCGCTGGGGGACGGCGCCGGCATGCCGGCGGGCGATCTGGGCGGTGGGCTCGGCGGCGGTGGTGCCGGTCTCCTCGGGTTGGCCAGCAGGATCGTCGACGCGGTCGGCGGTCTGCTCGGCTCGGCCGGCGACGAGGCGGGCGCCGCCGATCCCTTCGGCGACGGAACCACGTTCGACGAGGACCCCTTCGAGGCCGACGAAACGGACGGCACCGACGACAAGGACGACGAGCCCGCGAAAACGGAAGATGTCGAGGAGGCCGAGGAAGCCAAGCCCGACGCGGCGGTTCAACCGGTCGACGCGCCGATGCCGGTCGATGCGTCGGCACCCGCGGATCCGCCACCACCGGCTGCCCCGCCGGTCGACGCACCCGCACCGGTCGACGCACCCGCACCGGTGGCCGCTCCAGCGACGGGCGAGCCTTCGCCTCCGGCCACCGACGGGAAGACGCCCTGCGAGATCGCCGCGGACCAGCTGCCGCAGGCGGGGCAGTGACGGCTCAGGCCGGGCGCAGCCGCAGCACGTCCTCGACGAAGCGCAAGGATTCGGCGCGGTCGGTGGCCAGCGGGCTGAGCAACAGCGTCGTCACCCCGGCCTCGGCGAAGGCGGCCAGGCGTTCGGCGACGTATCCGCGAGGGCCGACCAGCGACATGCCGCGCACCAATTCGTCGGGCACCGTATCGATGGCCTCTCGCTTACGGCCGGACAGGTACAGCTCCTGGATGCGGTCGGCGACCTCGCCGAACCCGTAACGCGTCGCCAGGGCGTGATAGAAATTGCGGCCCTTGGCGCCCATACCGCCGAGGTACAGGCCGAGCTGCGGCTTGACCCACGCCAGCCGCTCGTCGACGTCGTCGCCGATGGCCACCGACGCGTGCACCATGACGTCCAGCGGCCCCAGCGCCGGATCCCGCTTGGCCGCACCGGCCGCCAGCGCATCGCCCCACACCGATGCGGCCTTGTCCGGGAGATAGAAGACGGGCTGCCAACCTTCGGCGATCTCGGCGGTGAGCTCGACATTCTTCGGGCCCAGCGCGGCGATCGTGATGGGAATGCGTTCGCGCACAGGATGATTGATTAGCTGAAGGGCCTTGCCCAGCCCCGTTCCGCGGTCGGGCGGCAACGGAATCTGGTAGTGCTTGCCGTTGTGCTGCAGCCGTTCCCGGCGCCACACCTTCCGGCAGATCTCCACGATCTCGCGGGTGCGGCCCAGCGGCGCGTCGAACTCGACGCCGTGGAAGCCCTCGATCACCTGCGGCCCGGACGTGCCGATTCCCAGCCGGAAGCGCCCGTCGGACACGAAGTCCAGCCCCGCGGCCGTCATCGCCAGCAGCGAGGGCGTGCGGATGTAGATGGGCAACACCCCCGAGGCCAACTCGACGGTGTTCGTCTTGGCTGCCAGGTACCCGAGCTGGCTCACCGCGTCGAAGGCGTACGCCTCGGCCACCACGGCGATGTCGATGCCGGCCTTCTCGAGTTCGACGACGCGGTCCACGGCCTGGTGAAAGCCGCCCGAATAATCCAGAGCGATCCCGATGCGCATCCACGACAGATACCACGGCGGCACCCGCGCGCCGCGCGGGCTCGGGAACTTCAGCCGCCGAGGTGCCCGGTTACCGCATCACTTCAACAGCGCGACGATCTTCTCTTCCAGGGCGACCGGCGGGGCCTCGGGATCCAGCGGATCCGTCTTGGGCAGGTGGGCGTCGGGATCGGCGAAGTCGCGGTAGGTCTTGTCGCCGCCCAGCGTGTAGAGCAGGTAGCCGGTGAGCAGTGCGCGGACCGTGCGCTGCGTGCGCCGGTGCGGGCTGGCCAGGCCGAACACCTTGGTCAACCGCCGGCCCTCCGCGAGTCCGCCCGGTTGGGCCTTGCTGACGATGCGCAGCGTGGCAGCGTCCCATGCGCGCGACAGCGACAGGGCGTTGGACGTCAGCGACTGCGGATCCCCCGGAGCGGTCAAGATCAGCCCGGGGAGCTTCAGCGTCGTCGCCGGGGCCTCGGCCGGGGGGCTGGTGACGGCGGGAAACAGCGCCGCCGCCGCGGCCAGTTTGTTCGGCATGCCGGCCGCCGCGAACACCGCGGCCGAACCGCCGAAACCGTGCCCGGCCACGCCGAGCTTCGCCGGATGCACGCTGATCTTGCCCGGCCCGAGCCGCACACCGGACACGATGTCGAGCGCGGTGCCGAGGTCGAAGGCGAAGTTCAGGACGGACGGGGCCAGCCCGCGCTCGGTGTCGGGAGCGCCGGCCACGATGCCCCACGAAGCGAGATGCTCGAGCAGACCCGAATAGTTGCCGGCCTTGGTGAGCCAGTCGTGACCGAAAGCGATCCCGGGCAGATTCAGCCCTTCCTCCGGCGTGTACACCACCCCCGGCAAACCGGCAAACGCCAGGTCACCGCGCAAAACGCGATGCGGGCCACGGCGGCTGAGGGCTGCGACGAGCTTGCGGGTGCGGGCCACTCGTCGACGTTAGCGCATCGCGCTCAGGCCCTGACCTCGATCACGCCCACCCGCCAGAGCACCGCATACACCTGGCGTAGGGGGATGCTCAGCAACCGGGCGGCCGCGTCCACCATTGGGTCGCCACCACCGATCGGCTCGCGCCGGCGCCGCTTGGCTGCCGGTCTCGGTGCCGGCGCCAGCGTCAAGCTGGCCGCAGGCGAAGTAGTCACCACATCGTCGAACAGAACCGCGGTCATGATTCTCCCCTTGAAGAAGGCTACAAAAATTTCGGATTAACACTTATGAACGTTTATCTATCCGGCGGTTTACTTGCCTGTTCACAATCGAATTAACGGCAGGGTTTGAAACTTGCTTACCGGGTAGCTGGACTATCGGCTTTGATGTCAGTCATAAACAATTATTCTTGAAAAGATTTGGTCGCGCTGCGCGCATGAGCACCGGCAAATCCTGCGATTTACCAGGTAGCGAGGGTCAAGCGGGCGTCAACAAGCTGTCCTTTCTGCTGGCTTCGGCGGTTGCCAGTCATGGCCGATAAGCAGAATTCTAGGTAGCTGGCTTGCTGGATCGATGGCGCAGACGAAAACGCCACAAATACATCAGGTGAAAACGTTTCTACCGTTTATGAAGACGGCATGAAGTGGACCGTCAGCGTCCTTGCGATGGAAATCCGGGCGGATTGGTCCACGGCGTCCACCCGCCCCCGTCCCAGTAATGGTGCTCGGGTCCCGCCGTACCACCCACCGGATAGCGCTCCGATCGGAGCTCAGCGGCGGTAAGGCGCGGTCAATGTGGGCCTTTCGCGCAGGTGGGCGCCCTAACGCTCGCGTCGGCATGCCGTGGCGGGCCGACGGCTGCACTACCCTGGTGTGAATGTGCGGAATCGTCGGCTATGTCGGGCAGCAGCCCGCCTGCAAGGTCGTGATGGATGCGCTGCGCCGGATGGAGTACCGGGGCTACGACTCTTCGGGCATCGCACTGGTCAATGGCGCCGGGACGCTCACCGTGTGCCGCCGCGCCGGGCGGCTGGCGAACCTGGAGGAAGCGGTCGCACAAATGCCGCCGGAGTCGCTGGGCGGCACGACCGGCCTCGGCCACACTCGCTGGGCCACCCACGGGCGGCCCACCGACCGCAACGCCCACCCGCACCGCGATGCCGCCGGCAAGATCGCCGTCGTCCACAACGGCATCATCGAGAACTACCCGAGCCTGCGCCACGAGCTGGAGGCCCTGGGCGTGGAATTCGCCAGCGACACCGACACCGAGGTGGCGGTGCACCTGGTGGCGCGGGCCTACCTGCAGGGCGAGACCGCGGGTGACTTCGCCGCCTCGGTGCTGGCGGTGCTGCGGCGGCTGGAGGGCCACTTCACCCTGGTGTTCACCAACGCCGACGAGCCCGGCACCATCGTGGCCGCCCGCCGGTCCACGCCGCTGGTGATCGGGATCGGCGCCGGCGAGATGTTCGTCGGCTCCGACGTGGCCGCGTTCATCCCGCACACCCGCGACGCCATCGAACTCGGCCAGGACCAGGCCGTGGTGATCACCGCGGACGGCTACCGGATCACCGACTTCGACGGCAACCCCGACGTCGAGTACCGCGAGTTTCACATCGACTGGGACCTGGCCGCCGCGGAAAAGGGCGGCTACGAGTACTTCATGCTCAAGGAGATCGCCGAGCAGCCCGCCGCCGTGGCCGACACCTTGCTCGGGCATTTCGTCGACGGCCGGATCGTGCTCGACGAGCAGCGGCTCTCCGACCAGGAACTGCGCGAGATCGACAAGGTGTTCATCGTCGCCTGCGGCACCGCGTACCACTCCGGGCTGCTGGCCAAGTACGCCATCGAGCACTGGACGCGGTTGCCCGTCGAGGTGGAGCTGGCGAGCGAATTCCGCTACCGTGACCCGGTTCTGGACCGCAGCACGCTCGTCATCGCCATTTCGCAATCGGGGGAGACCGCCGACACCCTGGAAGCCGTCCGGCACGCCAAGGAGCAGAAGGCCAAGGTGCTGGCGATCTGCAACACCAACGGCTCGCAGATTCCCCGCGAATGCGACGCGGTGCTCTACACCCGCGCCGGTCCCGAGATCGGCGTCGCGTCGACCAAAACGTTCCTGGCGCAGATCGCCGCCAACTATCTGGTCGGGCTGGCGCTGGCGCAGGCGCGCGGCACCAAGTACCCCGACGAGGTCGAGCGGGAGTACCAGGAGCTGGAAGCCATGCCGGACCTGGTCGCGCGGGTGCTCGCGATGATCGAGCCGGTGGCCGCCCTGGCGTACCGGTTCGCGCAGTCCTCGACCGTGTTGTTCCTCGGGCGCCACGTCGGCTACCCGGTGGCGCTGGAAGGCGCGCTGAAGCTCAAGGAACTGGCCTACATGCACGCCGAGGGATTCGCCGCCGGCGAGCTCAAGCACGGGCCCATCGCGCTGATCGAGGACGACCTGCCCGTCATCGTCGTCATGCCCTCGCCCAAGGGGCAGGCCACGTTGCATTCCAAGCTGCTGTCCAACATCCGCGAGATCCAGGCCCGCGGCGCGGTCACCATCGTGATCGCCGAAGAAGGCGACGACACGGTGCGGCCCTATGCTGACCACCTGATCGAAATCCCATCGGTATCAACCCTTTTGCAGCCGCTGCTGTCGACCATCCCGCTTCAGGTGTTCGCCGCGTCGGTTGCCCAGGCCCGCGGTTACGACGTCGACAAGCCGCGAAACCTGGCCAAGTCCGTCACCGTCGAATAGTCAGTCGCTTCGGCTGTATCGCCGCCAGACCCGCCGCGGTTCCGTTAGATTGCCCTGGGGAAACAAGCCTTCCATAGCGGTAGGAGAAGCATGCGGTCGGCGGCCAGAAGATTCGCCGCGGTGGGCATCGTCGTGCTCATCGTCGGGACCTACGTCGCGTTGGTCGGGCTCTACCAGAACACGGTGGAAGCGGTTTCGGCCGGCACACTGAGCGACAACGCGGAGACGGCCGCCCAGACCATGGCGACTTTGACCGCGGAGGAGATGCAGTCGAACTTCAGCGCGGTGGTTGTCAACGTGGCTGTGGCACCCGGACCCGCGATGTTGGATCCGGTCACCCACCGTCTAAATGAAGACCTCATGGTGCGCGTCAGGTCGTCGGCCCAGCCCAGCCGACGCGACTACACGAAAGGCATGCTTCCCGGCGTCTTTCCGCTCCCGCTGACCATTGCGGGCCACGTCGAGCGTTGGCCGTTCGACAACTACACCTCGGGACCGATCGAGGTGCAGTTGTTCCATGGTGGCGATACGACGAAACCGCCGGAACTCATTCCGGTGCGGCTCATCGACCACTTGCCCGGATTCAAGGTTTCCGCCACCAAGTTCGCCGGCCACGAGGGGTACCGACTGAGCGTGCGCCGCGCGCCGAGTACCGCGGTGTTCGGGATCGTGATTTGCGGCGTGCTCATCGCCATCGCCGCCCTGGGCCTGATCGTGGCCATTCAGACGATGCGTGACCGGCGAAAGTTCCAGCCGCCGATGACGACGTGGTATGCGGCGATGCTCTTCGCGGTGGTACCCCTGCGCAATGCGCTTCCCGGCTCGCCCCCATTCGGGGCGTGGATCGATGTGACCATCGTGCTGTGGGTGATCGTCGCGCTCGTGGTAGCGATGCTGCTCTACATCGCCTGCTGGTGGCGGCATCTCAGGCCTGAGGTCCCTGAGGTCGCCGCCGCCCCGCCGCCGGAGCCGGTCCCGGCGCCGACGGGCTGACCTTCGGTACTTGAATCGACTTCCTTCCGTTTCAAGACGTTTCCGCCAGCCGTTCAACTACATTGCCCCGTGGGCAAGCGATTCATCCGTTAGATGGCCTCGGGGGCCAGTTCGGGCAGGGGGCGTCGTGAGATACGGAATCATCGCTTTGATCGTGGGCGTCGTTGGGGCGTACGTCGCGTCGGTCGCGCTATACGCCAACAGCGGAGGTCACCACCACCCGAACATCCCGGCCGGCGGTGACCGGAGCACGGCCACGTTGGTCATCGAAGACATTCAGTCGAACTACAGCGTGCTGATGGCCAACCTATCCATCTCGCCGGGATCGGCGCTGCTGGACCCGCAGACGCAGCACCTCAACGAGGACCTCAGCCTTCGAGTGCGATCCGTGGCAACACCGACCCGTCGCACGTGGACCAAGGGCATGCTGCCCGGTGTCTTCCCCGTCCCGCTCACCATCGCGGGTGAGATCGAGAATTGGCCCTTCGACCACTACGGTTCCGGGCCGGTCGAGATCGAGCTCATGCACGGCCCCGGGAACGTGCCCGAACGTGTGCCGGTGACCATCGTGAACCACCTCTCCGGTTGGCGGGTGACCACCGAGGGGTCCGGCCCCTATCAGGTGAGCGTGCACCGTTCGCTCAGCGCGGCGGGGTTCGGCATCGTCATCTGCGGTGTGCTCGTCGCCATCGCCGCCCTGGGCCTCTTCGTCGCCGTTCAGACGGTGCGTGACCGGCGGAAGTTCCAGCCGCCGATGACGACGTGGTATGCGGCGATGCTCTTTGCGGTGGTGCCGTTGCGGAACGCGCTTCCGGGTTCGCCGCCATTCGGCGGGTGGATCGACATCACGCTCGTGTTGTGGGTGCTCGTCGTCCTGGTGGTGTCCATGCTGCTCTACATCATGTGCTGGTGGCGGCATCTACGGCCCGAGGTTGTTGGTGCGCCGCCGAATCCGGCGCCGTCGCCATCGAGTTGAACTTAGCCGCTCATGGGCAGGTCAGTGGGGGAGTAGTCATGAGGTTCGCCGTGGTAGGTCTCATCGTGTCGATCGTTGCGGCATACGTCGCGTCGGTGGCGCTGTACGCCCAAAGCCGTACGGTGCATCACCGGGCGGAGGTTCCCGCTGGAGGCGATACCAGTACGGCGACCTTTTCGGTCGAAGACATTCAGTCGAATTACAGCGTCCTTGTTATCAACTTGGCGATTTCACCCGGATCGGCGCTGCTGGATCCGCAGACCCAGCACCTCAACGAAGACCTCAGCCTCTGGGTCAGATCCGCGGCGACACCCACCCGCCGGACCTGGACCAAGGGCATGCTCCCCGGCGTGTTCCCCGTCCCGGTGACCATCGCGGGTGAAATCGAACGATGGCCCTTCGATCACTACGATTCGGGGCCGATCGAGGTGGAACTTCTGCACGGCGGCGAAGGTGGCGTTCCCGAGCGCTTGCCCGCCACGTTCGTGAACCACCTACCCGGCTGGCAGGTCACCGCCAGTAACGGCGGCGGGCTCGGTCCGTACCGAGTGACTCTGCAGCGGTCCCTGAGCGCAGCGGCGTTCGGCATCGTCATCTGCGGTGTGCTCATCGCCATTGCCGCGCTCGGTCTATTCGTTGCGGTCCAGACGCTGCGTGACCGGCGAAAGTTTCAGCCGCCGATGACAACCTGGTACGCGGCAATGCTTTTCGCGGTGGTGCCGTTGCGCAACGCACTTCCGGGTTCGCCGCCATTTGGCGGTTGGATCGACATCACCATCGTTCTCTGGGTGCTGGTCGTGTTGGTGATCTCGATGCTGCTCTACATCGCCTGCTGGTGGCGGCATTTGCGACCAGATGCCCCTCAGCCCGGCGCGCCCGCCGCTTAGGTGAAGCAGCGTGACGGTCCGCGTGCGAAGGTAATGACGTGACGAAAGCACCGGTGCGGTCCCGACTGCGCAGCATGGGGCTCGCGGTCTGGCACTACGTCAGCCACGCGCCGCTGACGTACGGGTGGCTGCTCGTGCTGCTGGTCACGACGCTCGCCCAGCACTGGCTGCCCCGGCGGCAACTGCACTCGATGCTGATGCACCATTCCACCAACATCCACGGGTTGGCGCGGGACCCGCTCGATGTCCTGTTTTCCAGCCTGCTGTGGATCGACGGCGACAACCTGGCGCCGTATCTGATCCTGTTCTCGTTGTTCCTGGCCCCGGCCGAACACTGGCTGGGCCAATTGCGCTGGCTCACAGTGGGATTGAGCGCCCACATCCTGTCCACATATTTCAGTGAGGGGCTGCTCTACCTCGCGATCGAGCAACACGACGCGTCGGAACGGCTGGTGCACGCCCGCGACATCGGCGTGAGCTACTTCCTGGTCGGGGTGATGGCCGTGCTCGCTTATCACATCGCTCGCCCGTGGCGCTGGGGTTACCTGGGCGTCCTGTTCATCATCTTCGGCTTCCCGTTGATCGCGATGGACCGGATTGAGCTGAACTTCACCGCGATCGGGCACTTCACCTCGATCCTCGTCGGGCTCTGCTTCTACCCGATGACGCGGCACATGGACCCGCGGCAGCTGAGCCCGGCACGCCTGCGGGCCATGGGGCGACGCCGCCGCTCGCCCGAGGCATCGGCCTGAGCCAAGCGGCCGCTGACCCGTAATGTGGCACTCGTGCGGCACTACTACTCCGTAGACGCGATCCGCCAGGCCGAGGCGCCGCTGCTGGCCAGCCTGCCCGACGGAGCCTTGATGCGGCGCGCGGCCTTCGGGCTGGCCGCCGAGATCCTCGCCGAATTGCGGGCCCGCACCGGCGGGGTGGCCGGGCGCCGGGTGTGCGCGGTCGTCGGCTCGGGCGACAACGGCGGTGACGCCCTGTGGGCCGCCACCTTCGTGCGCCGGCGCGGCGCGGCCGCCGACGCGGTGCTGCTCAACCCGGAACGCACCCACCGCAAGGGGCTGGCGGCGTTCACGAAGGCCGGTGGGCGCATCGTCGAAAGTGTCTCACCGACAACCGATCTCGTCATCGATGGGGTGGTGGGCATCTCCGGATCCGGGCCGCTGCGCCCGGCCGCGGCCGAGGTTTTCGCCGCGGTGGATGAGGCGGGCATCCCGGTGGTCGCCGTCGACATCCCCAGCGGCATCGATGTGGCGACCGGGGCGATCACCGGTCCGGCGGTGCACGCGGCGCTGACGGTCACCTTCGGCGGGCTCAAACCTGTGCACGCGCTCGCCGATTGCGGCCGGGTGAAGCTGATCGACATCGGGCTCGATTTACCGCATACCGACTTGCTGGGTTTCGAGGCCGCCGACGTGGCCGCGCGCTGGCCGGTGCCCGGGCCGCACGACGACAAGTACACCCAGGGCGTGACCGGGGTGATGGCCGGCTCGTCGACGTATCCGGGCGCGGCCGTGCTGTGCACCGGCGCCGCCGTCGCGGCGACGTCCGGCATGGTCCGCTACGCCGGCAGCGCGCACCGGGAGGTGCTCGCGCAGTGGCCCGAGGTGATCGCGTCGCCCACCCCCGCATCGGCCGGCAAGGTCCAATCCTGGGTCGTGGGGCCAGGATTGGGCACCGACGACACGGGGGCCGCCGCGTTGTGGTTCGCGCTGGAAACCGACTTGCCGGTGATCGTGGACGCCGACGGGCTGACCATCCTGGCCGCCCACCCCGAGCTGGTCGCCAACCGCGGCGCGCCGACGGTGCTGACCCCGCACGCCGGTGAATTCGCCCGCCTGGCGGGTAGCCCCCCGGGGGACGACCGGGTCGGGGCGTGCCAAAAGCTGGCCGACACCTTCGGGGCCACCGTGCTGCTCAAGGGGAACGTCACCGTCGTCGCCGATCCGGGCGGTCCGGTGTACCTCAACCCCGCCGGGCAATCCTGGGCGGCCACCGCCGGTTCCGGGGACGTGCTGTCCGGCATGATCGGCGCGCTGCTCGCCGCGGGCCTGCCGGCGGCCGAGGCGGCCGCGGCGGCCGCTTACATCCACGCGCGGGCGGCGGCGTTGTCGGCCGCCGACCCGGGCCCCGGTGACGCGCCGACGTCATCGTCCCGCATGGTTCCGCACATCAGGGCGGCGCTGGCCACCCTCTAGGAAGGATCTCCCCGTGCCCCAACACCCGTCCCTGCCCGCCCACGCCATCGCCCCCGCCTACACCGGCCGCCTGTTCACCGCCCCGGTGCCCGCGCTGCGGCTGCCCGACGAATCGATGGACCCCGAGGCCGCCTACCGCTTCATCCACGACGAGCTGATGCTCGACGGCAGTTCGCGGCTGAACCTGGCCACGTTCGTCACGACGTGGATGGACCCGGAGGCGGGCCGGCTGATGGCCGAGACGTTCGACAAGAACATGATCGACAAGGACGAGTACCCGGCGACCGCGGCCATCGAGCAGCGCTGTGTGTCGATGGTGGCCGACCTGTTCCACGCCGAAGGCCTGAACGACGCCGACCCCTACAGCGCGTGCGGGGTGTCCACGATCGGCTCCAGCGAGGCGGTCATGCTCGGCGGGCTGGCCATGAAGTGGCGGTGGCGGCAGAAGGTCGGCAAGGATTGGAAGGGCCGCACCCCCAACATGGTGATGGGCTCCAACGTCCAGGTGGTGTGGGAGAAGTTCTGCCGCTACTTCGACGTCGAACCCCGCTACCTGCCCATGGAGGAGGGGCGCTACGTCATCACCCCGGAGCAGGTCGTCGACGCCGTCGACGAGGACACCATCGGCGTGGTGGCGATCCTGGGCACCACCTACACCGGTGAGCTGGAACCCGTCGCCGAGATCTGCGGCGCGCTGGACAAGCTGGCGGAGGGCGGCGGTGTGGACGTACCCGTGCACGTCGACGCCGCCAGCGGCGGGTTCGTGGTGCCCTTCCTGCACCCCGAACTGAGGTGGGACTTCCGGCTGCCCCGGGTGGTGTCGATCAACGTCAGCGGCCACAAGTACGGGCTCACGTACCCGGGTGTGGGCTTCGTGGTGTGGCGCAGCAAGGAATACCTGCCCGAGGAGCTGGTGTTCCGGGTGAACTACCTCGGCGGCGACATGCCGACCTTCACGCTGAACTTCTCCCGCCCCGGAAACCAAGTGGTCGGCCAGTACTACAACTTCCTGCGGCTGGGCCGCGACGGCTACACCAAGGTGATGCAGACGCTGTCGGGGACGGCGCGGTGGCTGGGCGAGCAGCTGCGCGTCAGCGACCATTGCGAGCTCATCTCGGACGGCTCGGCGATCCCGGTGGTCGCCTTCCGGCTCGCCGGGGACCGCGGCTACACCGAGTTCGACGTCTCGCACGAGCTGCGCACCTACGGCTGGCAGGTGCCCGCGTACACCATGCCCGACAACGCCACCAACGTCTCGGTGCTGCGCATCGTGGTGCGAGAAGGGCTCTCGGCCGACCTCGCCCGCGCGCTGCACGACGACGCCGTCTCGGCGCTGTCCTCGCTGGACAAGATCAAGCCCGGCGGCCACTACGACGCCCAGCACTTCGCGCACTAGGCCGGTTTCGCGGCCTTACCGCCGGGTAAGCGCAGTCGCATGACGACCGATGCAGGCGCGGGCGGCAAAAGGTGTGTCGGCCACCACAGCGTCTGAGGTGACGGCCTGGGCGGATGTGAGTTTCGTGGCTCAACGGTCGGCTTGCCCGACCGGTTCTGGGACAATGGCGGCCGTGGCTGTTACGCCGATATCGCTGACGCCCGGCCTCCTCGCGGAGGCCGTGGTGGACCTGCGCGCCATTGAGCACAACGTGCGGTTGCTGTGCGAGCACGCCGGCCGCGCACAGGTGATGGCCGTCGTCAAGGCCGACGGCTACGGCCACGGGGCCACCCCGTCCGCGCGGGCGGCGCTGGCCGGCGGTGCGAGCGAGCTGGGCGTCGCCACCGTCGCCGAAGCGCTGGCCCTGCGCGCCGATGGGATCACCGCGCCGGTGCTGGCCTGGTTGCACCCGCCCGGCATCGACTTCGGGCCCGCGCTGCTGGCCGACGTGGAGATCGCCATCTCTTCGGAACGTCAGCTGGACGAGCTGCTGGACGCGGCGCGCCGGACGGGCCGGACCGCGACCGTCACGCTCAAGGTCGACACCGGCCTGAACCGCAACGGCGTCCACCCCGCCCGATACCCCTCGATGCTGGCCGCGCTGCGCCGGGCCGTCGCCGAGGAGGCCGTCCGGCTGCGCGGCCTGATGTCGCACATGGTGTTCGCCGATCAACCGGGCAACCCCATCAACGACGTTCAGGCCCAACGCTTTAGCGACATGCTGACCCAGGCGAGCGATCAGGGGGTTCGGTTCGAGGTCGCGCACCTGGCGAACTCGTCGGCCACCATGTCGCGTCCCGATCTGGCCTTCGACCTGGTGCGGCCCGGCGTGGCGGTGTACGGCCTGAGCCCCGTGCCCGAGCTCGGGGACATGGGGCTGGTGCCGGCGATGACGGTGAAATGCCCTGTGGCGCTAGTAAAATCGATTCGTGCGGGCGAGAGCGTGTCGTATGGGCACACCTGGACCGCGGAGCGCGACACGAATTTGGCCCTGCTGCCGATCGGCTACGCCGACGGCGTCTTCCGGTCGCTGGGAGGACGATTGGACGTGCTGATCAACGGCAAGCGGCGCCCCGGGGTCGGGCGGATCTGCATGGACCAGTTCGTCGTCGACCTGGGCCCCGGCCCGATCGACGTGGCCGAGGGCGACGAGGCGATCCTGTTCGGCCCGGGCAGCAGCGGGGAACCCACCGCGCAGGACTGGGCCGACCTGCTCGACACCATCCACTACGAAGTGGTGACCAGCCCCCGCGGGCGCATCACCAGAACCTATCGCGAGGCGCGAACCATTGAGCCCTGAGAGAGCCCGCAGGCGCCAGAGAGGGGCTTGGCTTGCGGGAGGGGCGGGGGTGACCGCCCTGGCCACCATCGTCGGAGCGTCGGCCCGCCGCTCGATGATCCAGCGCACCCGCGGCATCGAAGATCCTTACGCCGACGAGGATTTCGACAGGATCGACGACGATCGCCGCTCCGTGGTAACCACCCCCGACGGCGTGTCGTTGGCGATCCGGGAAGCCGGTCCGGCGGACGCCCCGCTGACCATGGTGTTCGTTCACGGGTTCTGTCTGCGTATGGGTGCCTTTCATTTTCAGCGGACGCGGCTGCCCGAGCAGGTGGGCCCGAGCGTCCGGATGGTCTTCTACGACCAGCGCGGGCACGGGCAGTCCGGCGAGGCCGCGCCCGAAACGTACACGCTGACTCAGCTCGGTCAGGACCTGGAGAGTGTGCTTCAGGTGGTCGCGCCGCGCGGGATGGTGGTGCTGGTCGGCCACTCCATGGGCGGCATGACGGTGTTGTCGCATGCTCGCCAGTTCCCCGGCCAGTATGGGCGCCGAATCGTCGGCGCCGCGTTGATTTCCTCTGCGGCGGAAGGCGTCGCCAGGTCGCCGCTGGGCGAAATCCTGAAAAACCCTGCGCTGGAAGCGTTCCGGTTCACCGCGCGGTCGGCGCCGAAGTTGATGCACCGCGGCCGCAACGTGTCGCGCTCGCTGATCGGCCCCGTCCTGCGGGCGGCCTCCTTCAGTGACTTGCAGGTCAGCCGGAGCCTGGACGCCTTCTCGCAGCGAATGATGAACGGCACCCCGATCCCGACCATGGTGGAGTTCCTTGATGCCTTGGAGCACCACGACGAGACCGCCGGGCTGTGGACCCTGCTGCGCATCCCCACCCTGATCGCCTGCGGCGACCACGACCTGCTGACCCCCGACGAGTACTCCCGCAAGATGGCGGCGTCGCTGCCGCAGTCCGAGCTGGTCATCGTTCGGGGCGCCAGCCACCTTGCGCTGCTGGACAAGCCGGAGGCGATCAACGACGGGCTGGTCCGGCTGGTCAAACGGGCCACTCCGGGTCGCGCCGCGCTGGCAACCCGGTGGATGCGGGAACGGCTGCGGCACCGTGGATGAGGGGACTGCCACGCTGCAACGCGTCGAGGACACCATCGCACTGGGCTCGCGGCTCGGTGAGGGGCTGCGGGCCGGCGACGTGGTGGTGCTCACCGGTCCGCTCGGCGCGGGAAAGACCGTGCTGGCCAAGGGTATTGCCGCGGCGATGGACGTCGATGGCCCGGTCACGTCACCGTCGTACGTGCTGGCGCGCGTGCACCCCTCGCGGCGGGCAGGCGCACCGGCGATGATCCACGTCGACATGTATCGGCTTTTGGACCAGAACGGCGCCGACCTGCTGGGCGAGCTCGACTCGCTGGACCTCGACACGGATCTCGATGGCGCGGTGGTGGTCGTGGAGTGGGGCGAGGGCCTCGTCGAACGCCTCGCCGAGCGGCACCTCGACATTCGTCTGGAACGCCTCAGCGGATCCGACGTGCGGATCGCGTCGTGGCAGTGGGTGCGTTCATGAGTGTCCTGCTTGCCCTCGACACCTCCACCCCGGCGGTCACCGCCGGGATCGTGCGCCGCGACGATCTGATCGTGCTGGCCGAACGGGTCACCGTCGACGCCCGTGCGCACGCCGAACGGCTCACCCCGAACGTGCTGGACGCCCTCGCCGACGCCGGGCTGACGATGGGCGACCTCGATGCCGTCGTGGTGGGTTGTGGACCCGGCCCGTTCACCGGCCTGCGGGCCGGAATGGCCACCGCGGCCGCCTATGGGCATGCGCTGGGCATCCCGGTGCACGGGGTGTGCAGCCTGGACGCCATCGGTGTGCGCACCACCGGTGAGACGTTGGTGGTCACCGACGCGCGCCGGCGCGAAATCTATTGGGCCCGTTACCGTGACGGGTTTCGGATGGACGGGCCGGGCGTCAATGCCCCCGCCGACGTCGACCCGGGTGCAGCACAGGCCGTGGCCGGCTCGAAGGAGCATGCCGCGCTGTTCGACCTGCCCCACCGCGGGCCGACCTATCCCACAGCGGCCGGGCTTGTCGCCGCGGTGCCCGATTGGTCGCAGCGCCCGTTGCCCTTGGTGGCGCTGTATCTGCGCCGCCCCGACGCCAAACCGATGGCGGCGCGCGGATGACCGCCCTGGGCGAGCCCGTGACGCTCGGCGACTTGGTCCCCGCCGACGCGGCGCGCTGCGCCGAGCTCGAACGCCAACTGTTCGACGGCGACGACCCCTGGCCCGCCGCGGCGTTCAACCGGGAATTGGCCAGCCCGCACAACCATTACGTCGGCGCTCGGGCGGGCGGCACGCTCGTCGGCTATGCCGGTATCTCGCGGCTGGGCCGCACCCCGCCGTTCGAGTACGAGGTCCACACCATCGGCGTGGACACCGCCTATCAGGGCAAGGGGATCGGCCGCCGGTTGCTCGACGAGCTGCTGGTCTTCGCCGACGGCGGCGCCGTCTTCTTGGAGGTGCGCACCGACAACGAGGCGGCCATCGCGCTGTACCGCAGCGTGGGATTCGAGCAGATCGGCCTGCGCCGGCGCTACTACCGCGCAAGCGGCGCCGACGCCTACACCATGCGGCGATCAGCACGATGACGATCATCTTGGCCATCGAAACCTCCTGCGACGAAACGGGAGTCGGCATCGCGCGGCTCGACGCCGACGGCAACGTGACGCTGTTGGCGGACGAGGTGGCGTCCAGCGTCGACGAACACGTCCGCTTCGGCGGCGTGGTCCCCGAGATCGCGTCGCGGGCGCACCTGGAGGCGCTCGGCCCCACGATGCGCCGCGCGCTGACGACGGCGGGGCTGCAGAAGCCCGACATCGTCGCGGCCACGATCGGGCCGGGTCTGGCCGGCGCCCTGCTGGTGGGAGTGGCTGCGGCCAAGGCGTATTCGGCCGCGTGGGGGGTGCCGTTCTACGCCGTCAACCACCTGGGCGGGCACTTGGCCGCCGACGTCTACGAACACGGACCGCTCCCCGAGTGCGTGGCGCTGCTGGTGTCGGGCGGCCACACCCACCTGTTGCATGTGCGCACCCTTGGCGAACCGATCGTCGAGCTGGGCAGCACCGTCGACGACGCCGCCGGCGAGGCCTACGACAAGGTGGCGCGGCTGCTGGGGCTGGGCTACCCCGGCGGCAAGGTGCTCGACGACCTGGCCCGCGCCGGTGAGAGCGACGCCATCGCCTTCCCGCGCGGCATGACCGGCCCCGCCGATGACCCGTACGCCTTCAGCTTCTCCGGTCTGAAGACGGCCGTGGCGCGCTATCTGGAGAGCCACCCGGACGCGGTCAACGCCGATGTCGCCGCCGGCTTTCAGGAGGCCGTCGCCGACGTGCTGACCATGAAGGCGTTGCGCGCGGCGACCGGACTCGGCGTCTCGACGCTGTTGATCGCCGGGGGAGTGGCCGCCAATTCGCGGCTGCGGGAGCTAGCGGAGCAGCGGTGCGCGGCGGCCGGGCTGACGCTGCGGGTCCCCAAGCCCCGGCTTTGCACCGACAACGGGGCGATGATCGCTTCCTTCGCCGCGCACCTGGTGGCCGCCGGGGCGCCGCAGTCTCCGCTGGACGCGCCCACCGACCCCGGGCTCCCGGTGGTAAAAGCCCAGGTGAGGTGATCGCCCGTAGCGAACATCGCGGACGCACCGGGGTGCCCTTGAGTGCTAGCACTCTCGTGTATAGAGTGCTAGGTGGCAATCGGCCAAACCCTGTGCCGGCACCCGCGACGACGGCGCTCGGGCTCGGACGACTGCCGAATCCCTTGATAATTCCGGGGCACCCGCCCCGGACCCGATCTAACTAGTGGAGGCTCCAATCGTGGCGAAGGTGAACATCAAGCCACTCGAGGACAAGATTCTCGTGCAGGCCAACGAGGCCGAGACCACGACCGCGTCCGGTCTGGTCATTCCTGACACCGCCAAGGAGAAGCCGCAGGAAGGCACCGTCGTCGCCGTCGGTCCCGGCCGCTGGGACGAGGACGGCGAGAAGCGAATCCCGCTCGACGTCTCGGAGGGTGACACCGTCATCTACAGCAAGTACGGCGGCACCGAGATCAAGTACAACGGCGAGGAGTACCTGATCCTGTCGGCGCGTGACGTGCTGGCCGTCGTATCGAAGTAAGCACCGTGTCCCGCCCCGGCGATCCCCGCGCATGGCCGCGGGTGATTTCCGGGGCGGCATGCGTTAGTGAGGAGCCTGATGAGCAAGGTTATTGAGTACGACGAGACCGCGCGCCGCGCGATCGAGGCCGGTGTCAACGCGCTGGCCGACGCGGTCCGGGTGACGCTGGGGCCGCGCGGCCGGCATGTGGTGCTGGCCAAGGCATTTGGTGGGCCCGCGGTCACCAACGACGGCGTGACCGTCGCGCGCGAGATCGACCTGGAAGACCCGTTCGAGAATTTGGGTGCGCAACTGGTGAAGTCGGTGGCCACCAAGACCAACGACGTGGCGGGTGACGGCACCACGACCGCGACCGTGCTGGCGCAGGCGCTGGTCAAGGGTGGCCTGCGCCTGGTTGCGGCCGGCGCCAACCCCATTGAACTCGGCGTGGGAATCTCCAAGGCGGCCGACGCGGCGTCCGAGGCGCTGCTGGCGGCGGCCACCCCGGTGTCCGGCAAGGAAGCTATCGCTCAGGTGGCGACGGTGTCGTCGCGCGACCAACAGCTCGGCGAGCTGGTCGGCGAGGCGATGACCAAGGTCGGCACCGACGGCGTGGTCAGCGTCGAAGAATCCTCCACGCTGAGCACCGAGCTGGAGTTCACCGAGGGCGTCGGTTTCGACAAGGGTTTCCTGTCGGCGTATTTCGTCACCGATTTCGATTCGCAGGAAGCCGTGCTGGACGACCCGGTCATCCTGCTGCACCAGGAGAAGATCAGCTCGCTGCCCGACCTGCTGCCCATGCTGGAGAAGGTCGCCGAGTCGGGGAAGCCGCTGCTGATCATCGCCGAGGACGTCGAGGGCGAGGCCCTGGCGACGCTGGTGGTCAACTCGATTCGCAAGACTCTCAGAGCGGTTGCGGTGAAGGCGCCGTTCTTCGGCGACCGGCGCAAGGCGTTCCTTGAGGACCTGGCGGTGGTTACCGGCGGCCAGGTGATCAACCCCGACGCGGGCCTGCTGCTGCGGGAGGTCGGCACCGATGTGCTGGGCTCGGCCCGCCGCGTGGTGGTCAGCAAGGACGACACCATCATCGTCGACGGGGGCGGCTCGAAGGATGCGGTTGCCGACCGGATCAAGCAGCTGCGCGCCGAGATTGAGAAGAGCGATTCCGACTGGGACCGCGAGAAGCTGCAGGAGCGGCTGGCCAAGCTGGCCGGGGGCGTGGCGGTGCTCAAGGTCGGTGCCGCCACCGAGACCGCGCTCAAGGAACGCAAGGAAAGCGTCGAGGACGCTGTCGCGGCCGCCAAGGCCGCCGTTGAGGAGGGCATCGTCGCGGGCGGCGGGTCGGCGCTCATCGGGGCGCGCAGCGCGCTGAAAGAGTTGCGCGGGTCGCTGTCCGGCGACCAGGCGACGGGCGTCGACGTGTTCGCCGAGGCGCTTGCGGCACCGCTGTACTGGATCGCCACCAACGCCGGCTTGGACGGTGCGGTCGCGGTCAACAAGGTCGGCGAGTTGCCGGCCGGGCACGGCCTGAACGCCGCGACGCTGGAGTACGGCGACCTGATTGCCGACGGCGTCATCGACCCGGTCAAGGTCACGCGGTCCGCGGTGCTCAACGCGGCGTCGGTGGCACGGATGGTGCTGACCACGGAGACGGCCATCGTGGACAAGCCGGCCGAGGAAGACGCCCACGCCGGCCACGGCCATCACGGCCACGCGCACTAAGTAGTTGCGACGACAACACCCCCGGTCCACATGGGCCGGGGGTGTTCTCGTAGAGCGGAGTTGCGTCCGGTTTCGTCGGTTGCAGCACTTCTCGATGGGCTGTTGATTCCTTTAGATTCGGTTTGTTGGGATCGGTAGCGACGTGAGGCTCGTGCACTGGTTGCCACGAACGCACCGGAGAGGACGACCATCATGCCGCCTGCCCACATGACCAAGAGGCTTGTCGCGGCCGCACTGCTGGCGGGTGGCACCGCGCTAAGCGGGTGGGCCGTGGGCATCGCTCACGCGGACACGATGGAACCGCACCGCTGGTGCCCGGGCAACCCGAAGCAGATGCCCTACGTCGTGAACCAGTACATCGACTGGGACTGGAACGTCTGCCACACCTGGTATCCGACCCAATACGGGATGGGCAACGTCACCATGCAGGGCCGGCCGACCTCGATCTGGGACGGCGACAACCCGCCGATCGAGGCGATCACCATCAGGCATTGCCCGCCGATCAGCTTCATGTGCCCCTAGCCTGCCGATCGGCTGGGAGTCCGGGGTCGGCGCCGATTGCTAAGCTGGCCGCACCATGACGTGGGGGGCATGAGCGTGAGTTATCCGCAGCAGTGGCCACCGCAACTACCGCAGCACCCCCAGCAATGGCCCCCGCCGTACCCGCCGCCCGGGTCTTATCCGCCGCCGGCGCCCGCGTTGCGCAAGACCAATATCGGGCTGATCATCGTGCTTGCCCTGGCGGCGATCGTCGTCCTCATCCCGGTGGCGCTGGTCGGGTTCTATCTCGTCCAGGGCATGGCCCGCGAGGGCCTGGACGGGCGCGGTGGCGCCAAGAAGGCCACCTCCCTCTCGGAATTCGACGTGGTGTGCGATCGCGGGTCGATCATTAACGCCGCCTGGTACCAGAAGCCGGACAAGATCGTTGCGTTCGCCCCGTACGACGAGCCCGACCCGATGCGCGAAGTGGCATCGACGCACTGGAGCCAGGTCACGCTCGATTCCCGCGCCGACTACCGGGCGAACCCCGACGACTTCCGGTCGACGAATGTCGTTGCCTGCCTTACCCGCAAACCCGGAACCGAGGTGAAGTCACGCACCTGCGACTTCCACACTGACGCGGGCGAACACGTCGCCGTCGACTACTACGCGGTGCAGTACAACATCGAACTGCGCGAGGCGAGGACCGGCAAGCACATCGACCAACTCGGAGCGGTGGACGGTCCCGCGACCAGCTGCCCGTTCTTCTCCTGGGTCAAGGAGCGCGATCCGAAGATGTACGCGGGACCCGACCCTGCGGCGGTCGATGCCAAGCTCGCGGAATTCGCGCACAGGTAACTGATGAGCGGGCCGGGGCGTGAGGAAAGCCGGTTCCCGCCCGTCGGGCTGCCGCCATGCGCAGCTTGAGACTTCGCCGACCCAGAAATAGTATCAACTGATACAGTGTTATTTGAAACAGATATACTGACCCTTAGGTAGGCGATCATGGACGTATACGAGGCGGTCACAACCCGGCGTGCAGTGCGCGGATTCACCGACCAGGCGGTGCCGAGAGAGGTGTTGGAGCGGGTGCTCTCCGCCGCGGCGTGGTCGCCGTCCGGATCGAACATCCAGCCGTGGAACACCTACGTCGTGACTGGCGCGCTGCTCGACGAGCTCAAGACGCGCGCCGTCGAGCGCGTGGCCCACGGTGACCCCTGGGACGCGCGGGAGTACGAGATGTACCCGCCGGGATTGAAGTCGCCGTACGGGGACCGACGATCCGCCTTCGGCAAGGAGCGTTACAGCGCACTCGGTATTGCGCGCGAGGACTGGGAGGCGCGTCAGCGGGCGGCCATCGCGAACTGGAATTGTTTTGGTGCGCCCGTCGCGCTGTTCTGCTACATCGACCGCGACCTCGGCGTGGCACAGTGGGCCGACGTTGGGATGTATCTACAGACCGTCATGCTGCTACTCCGAGCCGAAGGGCTAGACAGCTGCCCTCAGATGGCGTGGTCGCAGGTTCGCCAAACGGTGGCGGACGTCTTGTCACCACCTGACGGACTAATCCTCTTCTGCGGCATGTCAATTGGGTACGAGGACCCCACGGTGAAGTACGCTCGCACAGGTCGGGCACCGCTCGAGGAGACGGTCACGTTCGTCGACGACGAGTCGGCCCGGCTGGAACATGCCATCCGGTCTTAGTCCGGTGTTCAAGCCGGATGAAAAGGTGCCAGTTCGATGACCCGCGACGCGTCCAGCGATGCCACCGCCCGGCGTGCGACCGACCGCCCTGGAGATCCCTCGCCTTTCGCTCTCGGTTTGTTGCTGCGCAAGGCGCATTGGCGCGCCGCCGCGGTGATGTCGGAAGCGCTTCGGCCGTTGGGCATCGAATTGCGGCATTTCGCCGTGCTGCTTGTCCTCGTCAACCGCGGGCCCACGGAGCAGCGGGCCTTGGTCGAGGCGACCGGTTCGGACAAGGCGGGAATCATGCGTGTCGTGGACGATTTGGAGCGCAACGGGCTCGCCGTCCGTAAACCTGTTCCGGGGGACCGGCGCGTGCGGGCGGTGGAGATCACTCCCAAGGGACTAAAGGTTTTCGACGCGGCTCACGTCGCCGCGGAGCCACTGGCGGACCGCCTTGTCGCGGCGATGAAGCCCGGGGAGGCCGAATACTTGACGGATCTGCTCACGCGATTCACCGCTTCTGCCGACGGGTGAGCACATGAATCGCGATGGCGCCCAAGAATTTCGCGAAGGTGTGGGACCTCGTCGACATGGATGCGCTGATGAAGCAGATCGGTTGAGGCGTTCACGTTAGAGCCCGACGATGACGATGATCACGCCCGCTATGACCGCAACGGCCAGCGACAGCAACAGGAAGCTGACTACCCACTCCTTGGCCGCCGAGGCCTCATGGTCGGCCGCCGCGATCGGCGCGAGCCTGCGGCCGGCGCCCCACGCCGCCGCGAGCAGAGTCGCGAGCCAGTTCGCGTAGGCGGCGTACACGATCAGCGCGACGGCCGTAACCCCCCAGGCGTGAGTCAGGTGGAGGTAAGGCCAGAGCAGACCGATCAGCACGAGGAACATCCCGTTGAGGACGGCCTCGAGATGGCTCGACAGCGCCATGCGCGGGTTCTTCAGCGCTGCGACGGCGAATCCGGTGAGCAGGCCGATCAGGAAAAGCACCAGCCCGAGCGTGAAAAGCACCTTCTGCATGTCAGCACACTAGGGCGCGGGGCGACGCGCGTCTGCCGTCATCGTGATCCGCGCCGACGGCGCGTCAGCGGGTTCCGGGCGGAAGGCTCGGCGGAGTCGTCGTCACAGTCGTAATCGGCGTGGAAGTGTACGTCGGGCTGCTGGTGACGGTGACGGTGCTCGTGCTGGTCGACGGCGGTGGCACCTCGGTCGTCGTCGTGATCGTCGTGACGCTGGTCGTCGTCGAGGTGGATGACGTCGTCGTCGCGGACGCCGCGGCGAGCACACCGCAGGCTACCCGCTTGCCCGACTCACCGGTGGAACCCCCGCTCAGGTTGTCCGCGTTCTGATGGACGATCAGCGCGGTCCCAGAGCTGCTTCTCAGGTCCGAGGCGGTGAGCAAGCTGGTGGTGGTGACGAGCTTCGCCGAGCCGTCGTTGCGCACCTGCAACGCGGTCAGGTCGCCGCTGGCCGGAAAACCGGTGTGATTCGGTGCCTGATAGACGCTTCCGGCCGAATCGAAGTCCCCCTCGCATTTGCCCACAGCGTGGATCATCAGCGCGTGGAAACCCGGGCTCAGGACTTGGTTGGGTCCAGCCTCCACGGTCACGGTCGCGTACCCGTTCGCGAAATCAATGGTGGCGGTGCCGACCTGGTTTCCGTCGGCGCTCTTCAACTGCGTGGTCATCCGCTCCGTGCCGGGGGGCGCGCTGGAGGACGTTGAGGTGGCGGATTGGCCACCCTGCTGGTTTGCGCATGCTGCCAACGGTGCGATGGTGGCGGCAAGCGCCACGGCCGCGAACGATACGCCCTTATTCATGGGCGGGTCGTACCCCGATTGGTCGCGGTCCAAACGACTAAAGCGAACTCAATAGGGCGGCGCGGCCTCGGACGCGAAGCCTGTTGATGGTGGATCGGCGCAGACGGGTGATCCGCACGAGCATTCGATCTCCGAGTGCATCGAGCATCTCGGCGCTCAAATCTATTGGCGCCGGGCATAAGTCGCGCTCCTCTTCGCTGGCGTGTGCATCCAGGACCGTGACGAACGAGCGCCACTCGCCCTCGTATTGCGGCGCAGTCGGGGAGGTCCGAAGTAGCACCGCCAGCTGATCCCAGACTTGCCGGTGCTCCGCGTGGGCGATCGCTACGAGCGTGCTTGCCTCCGAGACCGCCGGATAGAACAGGTCGTCCTCGATCCGCATATGAATGTCGAGTTCGATCAACAATTCATCGAGGGCGTCTTGCCGCTCGCCGGTATCCGCGGGTAGCGCGGTGATTTTCTCGCAAAGCCTGCGTAAGACCCTGTGGTGTTCAAAGAGCACATCGTAGGCGTTCATTTCGCGTCTCCGCGCACCTCGACGTATCCATGGCGGACGCGTGCCGGGTAGTGCGGCAGCGCGGCCGTCGCCGGTCCGCGCAGCACGTCCCCCGATTCGCAGGCGAACCGGGAGCCATGCCACGGACAAACGATGCGACCGCGATCGATCCAGCCGTCGTCCATCGGCGCACCGAGGTGGGGGCAGCGCGCGCCGACGGCCAAGACCCGGTCGTCGGTGCGGTAGAGAACCACGCCGACGCCGTCCACCTCGACCCGCCGCGGTTGCCCGTCCAAGGCCGTTACCGGCAACACCGGCGTCCAGTGGGCGCCACGGAGCCGAGCGCCCGAGCGGTCCACCCCTGCTCCCGATCCGTATACCAGAGCGCCGCCCAGATAGCCGCTACTCAGGGTGATGGCGTAGCCAAGCGCACTGCAGGCCATCCCGCGCCGCTGCCGACCGTTGCGGCGGTCCCGCCACGACAACACGTACAGGCTCGTCGCGACCCCGTTCAGCAAGCCATGGACAACGCCGACCCGTCGCGATTCCTCATGTGTGTGTTGCCAGTCCGTTAGACCGGTAGCGGCCGCGCCGACGCTCCCGGCGAGTCCGACACCCAACGCGAACCTCGACGCGTCGCGCCATTGCGCGCCGCTTCCCGAGAGCATGGACGCCGCATCCATCGCGACCGTCGTCGTGACCGCTCCCGTCGGCACCGACGTCAACGCGGGATGCAGCGGATGGCCGAGCCAGGTGCCGTGCAGCGCATTGCTGACCCGGTCCCGATATCGGCCCATGGCCGCGAAGAGGAATGTCAGGCCGTGCTCGAGGCGGTAGCTCGGCCGGTCCAGCCATTCCTGCCTTCCCAGGGTGGTCACTACTGCAAGTGGTCGTTGCTTCACGGCACCTCCTGTGCGCGTGAGCGAACCGACGCGGGCTCCTCTGCACGACGGAACGCCCGAAACTGGATTCAGCCGGCCGCGGCCGAGCCCATGACGGATACACGGACCGAGACGGCGAATCGTTCAACCGCGTCGTGCGAAAAAAGTGCCGCCCTTGCGGACGATCGATGAACCGCTAGGCCGAGCGGCGGATGCCGCGGTTACGGCCGATGTCGCCCTTCAGCAACATGTCGCGCTCCGATTCGGACAAGCCGCCCCAAACCCCATAGGGCTCACCGACTTCGAGCGCGTGGGAACGGCACTCCTGAATTACCGGGCACTGCCGGCACATTTCCTTGGCGCGTTGCTCGCGCTGCATGCGGGCGCGGCCGCGCTCACCGTCGGGGTGAAAGAACATCGACGAGTCAACGCCGCGGCACAAGCCCTGCAATTGCCAGTTCCAGATGTCGGCGTTGGGTCCGGGTAGCTGCTCCGGCTGTGGCATTGGTGTCTCCCTCTCTGCACGGCACGCCCAGTAAGGTCAGGTTCGACGAAGCGATGGTGCACTGAATTGAAGCGGCGTCACCGATGACTACCCGTGATGCGTACGTTAGGGCGGGCGGTGAATTTGCGTCAATAGCCACTTAGCCCGACAAAGTATGTAATGGTTATAAAAGAATTAACGTCGCGTTCATCTGCCGCCCAATGGCGAAACACGCACCGTGCTACCAGGCACTTGACCGAATCGAGATTTCCCAGCTCAGGGGCCGGGGGAGGGGCGACCGGGATTAGTACAGGATCTATTGTGATTAACAGTTCGGTAACGCGAACAGCACAAACTGTTTACTACCATCGCCGTGATTGAAACTCGTCACACTTCTGTGATTGGCGCGGAGTTGGCTGCCGCCGCTTTCGGCGACCGGGCCGGTAGCTGGCCGCTGCCGACGGCGGTCACGCCGGAGGACTTGTGGCTGCGCGCCGTCGCAGCGGGCGGGCAGGGCCGCTACGGCAGCGCCTACCGCGATCTGGCCGCGCTGCGGCGCGACGCCCCCGCCGGTCGGTGGGCGTCCCTGGCTCACAGCACGCAGGGATCCTTTCTGCGCCAACTCGGTTGGCACACGCTGGCGCGGGGGTGGGACGGGCGCGCCCTCGCGCTGGCCGGTGTGGACCGCGAGTCGCGTGCCGACGCCTTGATCGGGCTGGCGGCCGACGCGCTGGGTGTCGGCCGCTTCGCAGCGGCGGCGACGTTGTTGGCCCGCGCGGACTCCGAGCTGGGTGCGGGGCCGGTGCCCGAGCGGCAGCCGGTGCGCCGAGGGTGGGTGGCCGCCGAATTGGCGATGGCCCGTGGCGACGGCGAAACCGCCGTCCGCCATGCGAACGAAGCGGTGGAGCTGGCGGGCGCCATGGCCGTCCCGTCGGCGCGGCACGCGGTCAAGAGCGAGGTGGTGCTGGCGGCCGCCCTGTGCAGCGCCGGGGCCGTCGAGCGCGCGCGGGCGGTGGCGGAGGCGGCGCTGGACGCCACCGGCCGGCTCGGACTGGTCCCGCTTCGGTGGGCGTTGGCGTGCTTGCTGATTGATCTCGGCAGCGTCACCGTTTCGACACAAAAGCTACGCGAAATTCGCGATGTCTCCGCAGGCCAAGTGCGGCGCGCCGGTGCGACGTGGCGTTCCGCTTGAAATGGCCTCCGGGCCGTTATTGTCAATTCGTTAGTTAGCCCGGTTAGCCCGCGATGTGTCCGGTTCGTAACGTTGGAGATACCGCCGTCGATGACAATTCAAGGGGATCGTCTCGACGCTGTCGTGGCCAAGGCCGTGGCGGGGGACAGTAACGCACTACGGGAGGTGCTGGAGACGATCCGTCCGATTGTCGTGCGATATTGCCGCGCGCGAGTCGGGACAGTCGAGCGGGGTGGGCTGTCAGCGGATGACGTGGCACAGGAGGTGTGCTTGGCGACTATCACGGCGCTGCCGCGCTACCGGGACCGAGGGCGTCCCTTTCTCGCCTTCCTGTACGGCATCGCGGCGCACAAGGTCGCGGACGCCCATCGGGCCGCCGGCCGTGATCTCTCCTATCCGACCGAGGTCATCCCCGAGCGTTGGTCGTCCGACGCGGGCCCCGAACAGCGGGCCATCGAAGCCGACTCGGTCAGCCGGATGAGCGAACTGCTCGAAATCCTGCCCGCCAAGCAGCGCGAGATCCTGATCCTGCGTGTCGTCGTCGGCTTGTCCGCCGAGGAGACCGCATCCGCCGTCGGCAGCACCACGGGAGCGGTCCGGGTGGCCCAGCACCGTGCGCTGTCCCGGCTGAAGTCCGAAATGATCGCGGCAGGTGACTGTGCCTGAATCCCTGGACGAATTCGCCCAAAGCGACCTGCTTCTCGACGCGCTCGCCGAGCGGCGGCCGGTGCACGTCGGTGACCCCGACATGGACGCGATGGCCACGCTGCTGGAGGACTGGCGCGACAACCTGCGGTGGCCACCGGCGAGTGCGCTGGTCTCGGCCGAGGAAGCCGTCGCCGCCCTGCGCACCGGCCTGGCCGACCGTCGCAGCGGCCGGCGCGGGCTGGCGACGATCGGATCGGTCGCCGCGGCGCTGTTGGTGATGAGCGGCTTCGGCGCGATGGTGGTCGAGGCGCGTCCCGGGACCCCGCTGCACGGGCTGCACGCGATGTTCTTCGACCAGCCGCGCGTCAACGAGAAGAATCAGGTCATGCTGTCGGCCAGAGCCGACCTGGCCAAGGTGCAGGAATCGATCGACCGGGGTCAATGGGACCAGGCCCAGAACCAGCTCACCGAGGTGAGCAGCCTGGTCCAGTCGATCGACGACCCGGCCAGCAAACAGGAGCTGACGAACCAGCTGAAGCTGTTGAATCTCAGGGTTCAATCGCGCAACCCGAATGCGACGCTGCCGCCCCCGGCGAACACGCCGTCGGCATGGTCGACTCCGACCACCGCCGCGCCGACCGCGGCCACCACGCCCTCGGAAGCTTCGCCGAGTCCGTCGGCAACGCCATCGCCGAGTCAATCGTGGAGCAAGCACCGGCACCACGGGCAGACTTCGACGCCGCCGACGGTGGCCCCGAACAACCCCTAGCGGTCTAGCGCCGGTATCCGTCGGCGTCCGAGGTGGCCTCGTTGAGTGAGGCGTCGGCATATCCCCGGCAGTAATCCCACGTGACGTAGGCGTCCGGCTCGGGGTCGTAGGCAGGCTCGTGCGGGCGGACGGTGCCGTCGATCAGCAGCTGCAACAGGTTCGCGCGCAGCATGTCCCAGTCGTGGTAGTGATCCTGCTGACATTCGTCGCAGCACACCACCAGCCCGCGAATGCCCTTGTGCGCCAACAGTGCCTCGTAAACCGCCAGGTCGGCAAGGTCCGCCTCGACCGCCATCCGCTCTTGGGCGTCCAGGGGTTGCCCCGGCTCTACGGCTTCCAGCGCAGCCGACGGATCGCAGGGGTCGTCGGCGAAGGGGTCGGGCGGCAAACCCGGTGGGAGGTGATCGCGCACGCACACTAGCCTACGCAGCCGGGCCGGGATAACGCCAGCAGCCAGGCCGCCCGTCGTTTCCGGGCCCTTTGCCGTTCGCGGCGCGCCCCGACAAGCGGGTCGGGGCGACGGGCGAGCCGATAGGATGGGAGTCTCGCGCCGCATCGTATGGAGGGCCCCACCGATGACCCGTGGCATGTCCCACCTGGAAGACAGCTCCGACCTCGTCGGCAGCCCCTACGTGCGTGACCCCCATATTGGAGGACTGATCGACGACCCCGTGCCGACCGGGGGTGACAACCCGCACAAGATCGCGATGCTCGGCCTCACGTTCGACGACGTCCTGCTGCTGCCCGCCGCTTCCGATGTGGTTCCCGCCACGGCGGACACCTCCAGCCAGCTCACCAAGAAGATCAGGCTCAAAGTGCCGCTCGTCAGTTCGGCGATGGACACGGTCACCGAGTCGCGGATGGCCATCGCCATGGCCCGGGCCGGCGGCATGGGTGTGCTGCACCGCAACCTGCCCGTCGCCGAGCAGGCCGGCCAGGTCGAGATGGTCAAGCGCTCGGAGGCCGGCATGGTCACCGACCCGGTCACCTGCCGCCCGGACAACACCCTGGCGCAGGTGGACGCGTTGTGCGCCCGGTTCCGGATCTCGGGCCTGCCGGTGGTCGACGACGTCGGCGCGCTGGTCGGCATCATCACCAACCGCGACATGCGGTTCGAGGTGGACCAGACCCGCAAGGTCGCCGAGGTGATGACCAAGGCCCCGCTGATCACCGCCCAGGAGGGCGTCAGCGCCGATGCGGCGCTGGGCCTGTTGCGCCGCAACAAGATCGAGAAGCTGCCCGTCGTCGACGGCCACGGCCGGCTCACCGGGCTGATCACCGTCAAGGACTTCGTCAAGACCGAACAGCATCCGCTGGCCACCAAGGACAGCGACGGCCGGCTGCTGGTGGGCGCCGCCGTGGGCGTCGGCGGCGACGCGTGGGTGCGCGCGATGATGCTGGTCGACGCCGGGGCCGACGTTCTGATCGTCGACACCGCGCACGCGCACAACCGGCTGGTGCTCGACATGGTCGGCAAGCTGAAGGCCGAGGTGGGCGACAAGGTCGAGGTGATCGGCGGGAACGTCGCCACCCGGTCCGCGGCCCTGGCGCTGGTCGACGCCGGAGCCGACGCGGTCAAGGTCGGCGTTGGACCGGGCTCGATCTGCACCACCCGGGTGGTGGCCGGGGTCGGCGCGCCACAAATCACGGCGATCCTGGAGGCCGTCGCGGTCTGCGGACCGGTGGGCGTGCCGGTGATCGCGGACGGCGGACTGCAGTATTCCGGCGACATCGCCAAGGCCCTGGCCGCGGGCGCCTCGACGGCCATGCTGGGCTCGCTGCTGGCCGGCACCGCCGAGGCCCCCGGCGAGCTGATCTTCGTCAACGGGAAGCAGTTCAAGAGCTACCGCGGCATGGGGTCGCTGGGCGCCATGCAGGGCCGGGGAGGCGCGAAGTCGTACTCCAAGGACCGCTACTTCGCCGACGACGCGTTGAGCGAGGACAAGCTGGTCCCCGAGGGAATCGAGGGCCGAGTGCCGTTCCGCGGACCGCTGTCGTCGGTGATCCACCAGCTGACCGGCGGTCTGCGCGCCGCGATGGGCTACACCGGATCGCCCACCATCGAGGCGCTGCAGCAGGCGCAGTTCGTCCGGATCACTTCGGCCGGGCTGCGCGAAAGCCATCCGCACGACGTCGCCATGACCGTCGAAGCGCCCAACTACTTTGCGCGCTGAGGCCGGGATGGTCGAAATCGGGATGGGCCGCAACGCCCGTCGCACCTATGAACTGAGCGAAGTCAGCATCGTGCCGTCGCGGCGCACCCGGTCGTCGCAGGACGTGTCGACCACCTGGCAGCTGGACGCCTACCGCTTCGAGATCCCGGTGGTGGCCCATCCGACCGACGCACTGGTGTCGCCCGAGTTCGCGATCGAGCTCGGCCGCCTCGGCGGGCTGGGCGTGCTCAACGGCGAAGGCCTGATCGGCAGGCACGCCGACGTGCAGGGCAAGATCGCCGAGCTCGTCGAGGCCGCCACCAAGGAGCCCGAACCGTCGGCGTCGATCCGGTTGCTGCAGGAATTGCACGCCGCCCCGCTGAACCCCGACCTGCTGGGAGCCGCGGTGGCGCGCATCCGGGAGGCCGGGGTCACCACGGCCGTGCGGGTCAGCCCACAGAACGCCCAGGCCCTGACCCCGGTGCTGCTGCAGGCCGGCATCGACCTGCTGGTCATCCAGGGCACCATCGTGTCCGCCGAGCGGGTGGCCAGCGACGGGGAACCGCTGAACCTCAAGACCTTCATCGCCGAACTCGACGTCCCGGTGGTGGCCGGCGGGGTGCTCGACCACCGCACCGCGCTGCACCTGATGCGCACCGGCGCCGCCGGCGTGATCGTCGGCTACGGCTCTACCCGGGGCGTGACGACCAGCGACGAGGTGTTGGGCATCAGCGTGCCGATGGCCACCGCCATCGCCGACGCCGCCGCCGCGCGGCGCGAATACCTCGACGAGACCGGCGGCCGTTACGTGCACGTGCTGGCCGACGGCGACATCCACACCTCCGGCGAGCTGGCCAAGGCGATCGCCTGTGGCGCCGACGCGGTGGTGCTCGGCACCCCGCTCGCCGAATCCGCCGAAGCGCTCGGCGAGGGCTGGTTCTGGCCGGCCGCGGCCGCGCACCCCTCGTTGCCCCGCGGGGCATTGCTGCAGATCGCGCTGGGCGAGCGCCCGCCGCTGGAGCGGGTGCTCAACGGGCCTTCCGACGACCCGTTCGGGTCCCTGAATCTGGTCGGCGGCCTGCGCCGGTCGATGGCCAAGGCCGGCTATTGCGATCTCAAGGAGTTCCAGAAGGTCGGGCTGACCGTCGGGAGCTGACGGCACCCCGGGGCCACTGGCTCGTTACCCGTGAGTAAGGCCATACTGGTGCGATGAGGCCGGATTACGACGTTCTGATTATCGGTTCGGGTTTCGGAGGCAGCGTCAGCGCGCTGCGGCTGACCGAAAAGGGCTATCGCGTCGGCGTATTGGAGGCCGGGCGGCGCTTCGCCGACGAGGACTTCGCCGAGACCTCCTGGGACCTGCGCAAGTTCTTGTGGGCGCCCGGGCTGGGTTGCTATGGCATTCAGCGGATCCACCCGCTGAAGAACGTGCTGATCCTGGCCGGCGCCGGGGTGGGCGGGGGCTCGCTGAACTACGCCAACACGCTCTACGTGCCGCCGGAGCCGTTCTTCAAAGACCGGCAGTGGTCGCACATCACCGACTGGCGCGACGAGTTGATGCCGCATTACGAGCAGGCGAAACGGATGCTCGGGGTGGTGACGAACCCGACCTTCACCGACGCCGACCGCGTCCTCAAGGAAGTCGCCGACGAGATGGGCTGCGGCGATACCTTCGTGCCCACCCCGGTCGGTGTGTTCTTCGGCCCCGACGGCGCCAAGACCCCCGGCAAGACCGTGCCGGACCCGTATTTCGGCGGCGCGGGACCCGAGCGCACCGGCTGCCTGGAATGCGGCTGCTGCATGACGGGCTGTCGCTACGGCGCCAAAAACACGCTGCTGAAGAACTACCTCGGCCTCGCCGAATCGGCTGGGGCGCAAGTCATTCCGATGACGACGGTCAAGGGCTTCCAGCAGCGCTCCGACGGGGTTTGGGAGGTCCGCACGGTGCGCACGGGCAGCCTGCTGCGCAGGGACCGGCGCACCTACACCGCGACGCACCTGATCCTGGCCGCGGGCACCTGGGGAACCCAGCATCTGCTGTTCAAGATGCGCGACAAGGGGAAGCTGCCGCGCCTCTCCGAGCGGCTCGGCGTGCTGACCCGCACCAACTCCGAGTCCATCGTCGGGGCCGGGAAGCTCGAGGTCGACCCCAAACTGGATCTGACCCATGGGGTGGCCATCACGTCGTCGATCCACCCCACCGCCGACACCCACGTCGAACCCTGCCGCTACGGCAAGGGGTCCAACGCGATGGGGCTCCTGCAGACACTGATGACCGACGGCACCGGTCCGGAGGGCACCGACGTGCCGCGCTGGAAGCAGCTGCTGGACCAGGCCCGCGAGGATCCGCGTCGCATGATGCGGATGCTCAACGTCCGCCAGTGGAGCGAGCGCACACTGATCGCCCTGGTCATGCAGCACCTGGACAACTCGATCACCACCTACACGAAACGCGGGAAGTTGGGCATCCGCTGGTACACCAGCAAGCAGGGGCACGGAGATCCCAACCCGGCCTGGAACCCCGTCGGGAACAAGGTCACCCGGCGCATCGCCGAAAAGGTCGACGGCGTGGCCGGCGGCACCTGGGGTGAGTTGTTCAACATCCCGCTGACCGCCCACTTCCTCGGCGGCGCGGCGATCGGCGACAGCGCCGAACACGGCGTGATCGACCCGTATCACCGGGTTTACGGCTATCCCACGATGTTCGTGGTGGACGGCGCCGCGATCTCGGCGAACCTGGGCGTCAACCCGTCGCTGTCCATCACCGCACAGGCCGAACGGGCCGCCTCGCTGTGGCCGAACAAGGGCGAGAACGATCAGCGCCCGGCGCAGGGCGAGGCTTACCGCCGGCTGGACCCGATCGCCCCGGGGCATCCGGTGGTGCCGGCCACCGCGCCGGGTGCGCTGCGCTGGTTGCCGATCACCCCGGTGCCCTCGGCCGGCTAGCTCGCGATCGCCTCGCTGGTTGGTCGGTCGGCGACCCGCAGCGCTCGGCTGCGCCTAGCTCGCGATCGCCTCGAGCGGGGCGCCGCTGACCACCCGGCTGCGTTGCCGGTGCACGTTGAAGGGCACGTCGCCCATCAGGGTGACGCGGTGCATCAGCCGAGGCTGGTCGTCGTAGTCGTCGATGGCGCGGTGCTGGGTGGCCCGATTGTCCCAGATTGCCACGTCACCCGGCGCCCAGTTCCAACGAATGGTGTTCTCGGGGACGGTGATTCGCCGTTGCAGCAAATCGAAGAGCACCGTCGATTCGTAATTGTCCAGGCCAACGAACCCGCGCACGAAATCCCCCAGTAGCAGCGTGCGTTCACCGGTCTCCGGGTGCACCCGCACGACGGGATGCTCGGTGCGGAAATCCGGCTTCTCGAAGGCCTGCCGGAACGCGCGCTGCGCGTCGGTCATTGCTTCAGGGGTGATGTAGTCGTACCGGTTGGTGTGCACCGCCCACAGATCGTCGACGAGCCAGGCGAGCGGTTCCGGCAGGTACTCGTACGCGGCGGCGGTGTTGGCCCACAGCGTCGAGCCGCCATACCGGGGCAGGGTGACCGCCCGCAGGATCGACGCGGCCGGGTAGTTCGCCACGAACGTGACGTCGGTGTGCCAGCGGGTCGCCTTGCCGTATTCGGAGTTGATCGGCGTGATGACCGGCGCGTTCTTGGCTGCGAGCACCTCGGCGGCCGGATGGCCGACGGGCGTGCCCAGCTGTGCGGCGAACGCGAGTTGCTCCTGGTCATCGAGGTGGTGCTGGTGGCGAAAGAAGATCACCTTGTGGGCCAGCAGCGCCTGGCGGATCTTCTCGATCGCGTCCGGGTCGAGGTCGCCCCCGAGGCGCACCCCGTCGACCCGCGCGCCGATGCGGCTACCCAGCTTGGTGACGGTTATCTGACCGATCATTTTCATCAATCCTCGTGTGAAAAGGGGTGTAGTCAACTGACTACATCGAGTACTGTAGTCACATGACTACACGTTCCGCAAGTGGCCGCGCGAACATGCCCACCGGGCGGGCCGAGGTCGCCGCGGCGATCCTGGAGGCCGCCACCGACCTGTTCGCCGAACGGGGTCCGGCCGCGACGTCGATCCGCGACATCGCCGCGCGATCCAACGTCAACCACGGGCTGGTGTTTCGCCACTTCGGCACCAAGGAGAATCTGGTCGGCGCCGTGCTCGATCACCTGGGCGCCAACTTGAGCGCCCTGCTCACTGAGGAGGCGCCGGCCGACGTCCTGGACCGGGCACTCGACCGGCAGATGCGGGTCATGGCCCGCACTGTGCTCGACGGGTATCCGGCGGGGCAGCTGCAGAAGCGCTTTCCCAACATCGCGACGCTACTCGGCTGGGTGCGGCCCCTTCACGACAACGAGGTCGAAGCGCGCCTGGCCGTCGCCAATGCCCTTGCGCTGCAATTCGGTTGGCGGCTGTTTGCGCCGATCCTGCGCTCGGCGACCGGGATCGACGAGCTGGCGGACGACGAGATACGGCAGGCGGTGGGCGCAGAGGTGGGGCGGATCCTCAAATCCGGCTGACGCTCACTTGTTCCGCGCCAGCGCCCGCCGGTGCAGTGGCTCGCGGCCTGGAGGCTGCTGCGGTGGCGGCATCAGCGGCTTGCGGGCGTGCACCGCAACGGTTTTCGGCGCATCGGTGCTCAGGGTGATCTCCTCGCCCGCATGCCGGATGGTGAGTTGGCCGCCGGGCCCGTCGCGCACCGTGTAGGTGACGTCTGAATGGTTCACGTCGACGGTGAGCCGGAAATCGCGCCACCGCAGTCTGAACCTTAGTCGCGAAATACCGTCGGGCAGAGCGGGATTCAGCGACAGAATGCCCTCGTCGTCGCGCAAGCCGCCGAAGCCGCCAACCAGCGCCGTCCAGGCGCCGGCAAGCGACGCCATGTGCAAGCCGTCGCGGGTGTTGTGGTGCAGGTCGCGCAGGTCGATCAGCCCGGCCTCGTAGGCGTAGTCGTGCGCCAATTCCAGGTGCCCGACCTCGGCGCACAGCACCGCCTGGGTGCAGGCGGACAGCGACGAGTCGCGCACCATGCGTCGCTCGTAGTAATCGACGTTGCGCGCCTTTTCTTCCGGCGTGAAGAAGTGGCTCCGCCACTGCATCGCCAGCACCAGGTCGGCCTGCTTGATCACCTGCGCCGGATAGAGCCGCACGTACGGGTCGTGCAGCAGCAACGGATAGGCGTGGTTCTCCTGGAAGTCCCACTCCGCCAGGGTGGTGAACCCCTCGCACTGCTGGTGCACCCCCAGGCCGGCGTCGTAGGGAATGTTCGCGGCATCGGCGGCGTCGCGCCAGGAAGCCGTCTCCTCGGTGGTGACGCCCATCGCCTCCGCCGCCTCGGGGTGGCGGAGGCAGGCCTCCGCAGCGGTGCGCAGGTTGTGCGCGGCCATCAGGTTGGTGAAGACGTTGTCGCGCACGATCGCGGTGTATTCGTCGGGGCCGGTGACGCCATCGAGGTGCCAGACGCCGTGCCGGTCGTGGTGGCCGAGGGAGAGCCAGAGCCGGGCGGTCTCGACGAGCACGCCGAGGCCGCAATTCTTCTCCAGTTCCTCGTCGCCGGTGACGATGCGGTACCGCTCGAAGGCCATGGCGATGTCGGCGTTGATGTGCCAGGCCGCCGTGCCGGCCGGCCAGTAGGCCGAGCACTCCTGCCCGCGAATGGTCCGCCAGGGGAAAGCGGCGCCCTGCAGGCCCAGCTCGGATGCCCGCTCCTTGGCGAGGTCCAGGGTCGACGCCCGCCACCGCAGGGCGTCGGCCACCGCGCGCGGTGCGGTGTAGGTGAGCACCGGCAGCACGTAACTTTCGGTGTCCCAGAAGGCGTGGCCGTCGTAGCCGGTTCCGGTGAGCCCCTTGGCCGGAATCGCGCGGCGCTCGGCGCGCACGCTGGCCTGCAGCAGATGGAAAAGCCCGAACCGCACCGCTTGCTGGGATTCCGGGTCGCCCTCGACCTCGACGTCCGCGCTGTCCCAAAAGTCGTCCAGGTAGGCCCGCTGCGAATCCAGCAGCCCCTGCCACCCGGTGTAGCGGGCGCTGTGGATGGCGGCGGCGGCCTGGTCGCGCAGGGCCGGGCGCGAGCGCATGCTCGACCAGCCATACGCCAGGTACTTGACGATGCGCAGCTTCTGCCCGGCGCGCAGCCCACAGATCACGGTGGTCCGCGCCAGATCGTCGCGCGCGTCGGTGCTGAACTCGACGCGGCCGGGAACGTCGATCTCATGGTCCATCGCGGCCGACATCATCAGGGCGCTGCTGCGGGTGCGGTGCATGAGAAGCGCCCCGGTCTCGGTGTTTTCGTGATCGACGGCCACCAGGGGGTTCTCCAGAATGGCCGACACCCGCGGGTCACCCGAGGTCTGGGGTTGGTCCTCGTTGGTGACCAGTTCGGACTGCACCGTCACGCGAACGAAATCGCCGACCGCTTCCACGACGTATTCGACGGCGGCGACGCCGCGCTGGGCCAGCGACACCAGCCGGGTGGACACCAGCTTGATCTCCTTGCCCGCGGGGGAGCGCCAATGCGCGCCCCGGGTCATCGTCCCGGCGCGCATATCGAGAACCCGCTCGTGCGAAAGCAATTCGCCATAGCGGACGTCGAACGGCTCGTCCTCGACCAGCAGTCGGATGATCTTGCCGTTGGTGACGTCGACGATGGTCTGGCCGGCCTCCGGATAGCCGTAGCCGGCCTCGGCGTAGGGCAGCGGCCGGATTTCGTAGAAGGAGTTCAGGTAGGTGCCGGGCAGCCCGTAGGGTTCACCCTCGTCGAGGTTGCCGCGCAGCCCGATGTGCCCGTTGGACAGGGTGAACAGGGATTCGGACTGGGCCAGCAGGTTCAGGTCGAGCTTCGTTTCGCAGACGTGCCATGGATCAACGGGAAATGCTTCGTCGTCGATCATGACTGCAGCAGCTCGGCGAGGTCGGTGACCACCACATCGGCGCCGTTGCGTCGTAGATCGTCGGCCTGGCCCACTCGGTCGACTCCCACCACGTAGCCGAAGTTACCGGCATGGCCGGCCTGCACACCCGAAATCGCGTCCTCGAACACGGCCGCGGCCCCGGCCTCGACGCCGAGCAACTCCGCCCCACGCAGATAGGAGTCTGGCGCCGGCTTACCGGCGATGTGCTCGTCGCGCAGCGTGACGCCGTCCACCCGCTTCTGGATGAACTGGTCCAGGCCGGTGATCTCGAGGACGTCACGGGTGTTGGCGCTCGAAGACACCACGGCAATTCCCAGGCCGGCCGCCGAGACCGCCTCCAGATATCGCCGCGAGCCCTCGAAGACCTCGACGCCGTCCTCGCGCAGCACCCGTTGGAACATGTCGTTCTTGCGGTTGCCCAGGCCGTACACCGTCTCGGCGTCTCCCGCGTCGTCGGGGCTGCCGTCGGGCAGCTCGATACCGCGGCTCTCCAAGAAGGACCGGACCCCGTCCTCACGCTTCTTGCCGTCCACGTATTTCCGGTAGTCGTCGGCCGCATCGAACGGCACGAATTCTTCGCCGGTGCGTTCGGCCCGTTCGGACAGGTAGTCGTCGAACATGGCCTTCCAGGCCTTGGTGTGCACGCTCGCGGTATCGGTGAGCACACCGTCGAGGTCGAACAGACAGGCATGCACCTTTTCGGGCAGACCGAGCACGGGTGGACCTCGCTTCCTGGCCTTGGGAGGACTAGCTAAGCGATACCCACTCCACCATGCGGAGCAATCCGAGCGCTACCTCGGCCCACCAGGCGCTGGTGCTCGTTACCTACGCCGACGGCTTTCCCGGATGACCCGGACCATTTCCTTTGGGCGCTCGAGGGCCGAGAAGCGGCCCGCGCCCAGGGCCTTCACCTTCTACACACTGCTTGGATGGTCCGAAGCCGTCCGTCGGCCAGCGCGCGGGTCAGATTGCCGACCTTCAGCTCGAAGTCGTCGACGAAGGCGTGCAAACCCAGCGGGGTCGGGGGCTGGGCTAGCAGCGCGTTCATGAACTCGGTCGCCTGCCCGGTCAGGTCGTTCCAGTGCTCGACGGCGAACCCGGCGGACTCGACGACGGCGCGTAACTCGTCGGGGGTGACCAGGTGGCTGCGGTCGGGTTCATCGGCCCACGGCAGCGGATACTCCAGCTTGCCGTGGTTTCCAATCGTGATGTCCCACAGAATAATCCGGCCCCCGGTTGCCAGTACCCGGTGCGCTTCGGAGTAGAGGCTCGCCTTGTCGGCGACGTTCATCTGAACGTGCTGGCTGATGACGACGTCAAAACTGCCGTCGGCAAAGAGAAGGTCGGTGACGTCCGCCTGCCGGACGGATATCCGGTCGTCGAGACCGACCAGGCGATTGAGCCAACGGCTTGTTTCGCAGTACTCGTCGGTGAGATCCACGGCCGCCACCGTGCAACCGCATCGGTCGGCTACGTAGCGGGCGGTGCCGCCGATCCCGCTGCCCGCGTCGAGCACCCGACTTTCGCTGGTGATGCCCGCAAGATCCACCAGTTGGCTGGTGGCGAAGCGGCCCATGGTGTGAAAGTCCTCCAGCATGCCCAGGTCGGCGGGTTCGAGCCGGTCGAGGTCTTTGCCGGCGGACATCAGCGCGCGCTCGATGTTGGTTCGGGACAGGCCGGTCGAGTACTGGCTCTGGATTGTCTCGTTCATCTGTGGACCTCCGTCCAGGCCGTGATGAGCGGGGGCATCATGACCAGCGCGCCGGCCGCGAGCACCTCCCGGCGAAATAGCGGTACAAAGTCCTCGACGTCGGCGAGCTCGTCGATGGCGAAGCCGCCCTGCTCCGCGATCGGGGAGACCAACCGCCAGACTTCGGCGGCGTAGGCCAGGATGTCGGCGTCGGCGGCGGTTCCGATGGGCGTCCCCTGGGTCAGGCGCGGGGCGCCCAAGCCGGCCTCGGCGAAGACGGTGTGCAGCGTGGTGCCGAACCGCGCGGACAGGCCCATCGCCTCGAAGGCGCGGACGATGCCCGCCGTGACCTGTCCGAACAGCGGCAGGTCCGGGATGCTGCGCGTCGCGGTGATGTCGTTCTCGGAGAAGGCGACAACGCCGCCGGGGCGCACGAAGGAGCCCAGCCGCCGCAGTGTGCCGGCCGGGTCAGGCAGGTGCATCAGGATCAGCCGGCCGATGACCGCGTCCACCGGTTCGTCCAGCACGATCGCGTCGACGGCGGTCTGCGTGAATTGCACTGTGCGCAGACCCTGTTCGGCGGCGCGGTTGCGTGCGAGCTCGACCATCGCGGGTGCGGCGTCCACGCCGAGGACACTTCCCGTCGGACCCACCAGCCGAGCGGCGACAAACGACACGTCGCCGGGCCCGCAACCGATGTCGAGCACCCGCATGCCGGGGCGCAGTCCTGCGAGCCGCAGCGCATGCTCGGTGTGGTCGTTGTACAGCCGGCCCTGCAGGATGAGCCGCCGCACCTCCACGTCGGCGTGGCCGAGGACATATGTGCTCGCGTTCATGGGATTGTCCTTTCGGTTTGACGTGCCGGCAATAACCAGCCCACGACGATCGCGGCGCCGAGCGCGATGCCCGCGCAGACCAGCGAGCTCACCTGCAGGCCGTCCAGGAACGCGCGGTCGACCGCGGCGCGGACGCCACCGGCCCGCTGCGCCGGCAACTGCTCGATCACCCTGTGCGCGAGTGCCATTGAGTGGCGCATGGCGTCCGCGGGCAGCCCGGTCAGCGCCTCCGTCCCGAGATGTCCCGAGTACACCGACGCGAAGATGCTGCCGGCGATGGCGACGCCGAGCGTGCCCCCGAGTTCGCGCGTGGTGTCGTTCACGGCCGAGCCCACCCCGGCCTTGTCGGCGGACAACGACCCCATGATCGCCTCGGTGGCCGGCGAAACGGTCAGGCCGAGGCCGCCGCCGAGCAGCAGCATCTGCATGGCGATCTGGGTGTACGGCGTGGCGGCGTCGGCGGTGGACGCCCACGCCAGCCCGGTCGCGAAGACGGTGAGGCCGGTGGCGACGACGGCGGTGGTGCCCGCCCGTTCCACCAGCCGGGGTCCCGCGATGCTGGCCAGCGCGATGGAGGCGGCGACCGGTAGCAGCCGCACCCCGCTCTGAAATGCGGTGTAGTCCTTGATGAATTGGAAGTACTGGGTGATGACGAAGATGAAGCCGAACAACGTGAGGAAGCCGGCGGTCACGGCCAGGCTACCGCCGGAGAACCGGCGGTCGACGAACACCGACACGTCCAGCATGGGGTGGTCGCTGCGCCACTCCCACAGCGCGAACCCGGCCAGAACCGCTGCGGCCGAGGCGAACCCGATCGCGGTCCGGCCGTTGGTCCATCCCCAGGTGGGCGCCTCGATGACCGTATAGACCAACGCGGTGATCCCGGCCGCCGACAAGAGCAGGCCACCGACGTCGACGCGCGGTGCGGCCGGGTCGCGCGAGGTCGGCACGAACAGGATGCCGCCGGCGATGGCCAGCGCCGCGATCGGGATGTTGACCATGAAGATCGAGCCCCACCAGAAGTGTTCGAGCAGCCAGCCGCCGCTGATCGGCCCCACGGCCACCCCGACGCCGACCATCGCCGCCCACAGGCCGATCGCCTTGGCCCGAGCCGCCGCATCCGTGAAGATGTTGGTGATCAGGCCCAGGGTGGTCGGGAAGATCACCGCCGCTCCCACCCCCATGGCGGCGCGCGCCGCTATCAACTGGGTAGCCGAATCGGTATGCGCCGCAACGGCGGAGGTTACGGCGAACAGCGCCAGCCCGGAGTTCAGCCAACCCCGTCGGCCGAAGCGGTCACTGAGGCTGCCCGCGGAGAGCAGCAGTCCGGACATCACCAGGGTGTAGGCGTCGACGATCCATTGCAGCTGGGCGGTGTCGGCGCCGAGTTCGCGAGACAGGGTCGGCAGCGCGACGTTGACGATGGTGGCGTCGACGCTGATGACGAAGACCCCGAGGCAGATGACGGCCAGCGCCGGGATGGGGCGGTTCCGTAGGAGGGGTTCGGTTCGCATGAACAAGACGCTAAAGCTAATAGACAAAGAAATCAAGTAACTGATAGAAAATCACGTCTACCGCTGGTAGTCTGGCCTGGTGGCGACCCGCAGGACCTACAACCAGAACTGCCCGATAGCCCTCGGGCTCGACGTGTTGGGCGAGCGCTGGACGCTGCTGATCCTGCGCGAGCTGGTCGGCGGCCCCCGCCGCTACGGGGACCTGCGCGCCGAGTTGCCCGGCATCGCAACGAATCTGCTGGCCGAGCGGCTCAAAGAATTGCAGGACGCGGGAGTCGTCGACCGCGCCGACCTGCCGGCCCCGATCGGCCGGACCGTCTACACCCTCAGTGACATGGGCTGGCAGCGGGCGTTGCCCGTCTTGAGAAGCGTCGCGTTGTTCGGCCTGGACCGGTTGGACCCGGTTGGCGGCGGCGCGGTGTCACCGCTCAACGGGTTTTTGGCCGGCATCCTGCTCGGCTTCGACTCGGGCAAGGCGGCGGGGTTGGAGGCGACGTGCCGGGCCGAGATCGACGGCCGGCGATTCGACTTCGCGGTGACCCAAGGCCGCCTAGCCGGTGGTCACGGTGAACCTTCGGTGACGATCACCGCCGGTGCGGCGGATCTGGTGACCGCCCGCCTGGGCGCGAGCGAGGCCAAGCGCGCGGCGGCGCTGCGGCGAATCACCGTGACGGGCGACCCGGCATCCGTCGACGCGGTGCGGGCGGCCTTCTCGCTGTAGGCCTCAACCCGGGCGGTCGAGCAGGGCGTCGGTCAGCGCCTGGGCGATGAACTTGCCGTAGCGGGTTGCCGACCAGCCGCGTTCGAGGACGAGGAGCTCGTACAGCTCGGGTGCGTGGTACGTCCACAGGACATCGCGCGCCTCTCTCGGGCTGACCCGCAGCTGTCCGGTCCGGGTGAGATCGGAGGCGAACATCGTCATGCCGGTCAGGGTCTCGCCCCTGATCTGCTTCCACACCTCCGCGGCGTCCGGGGACGAGGCGGCGCCGTCGCGCGCGAGCAGCTGGACCGGTGCGCTGCGCGGCATGCTGGAGGCCAGGTGCTTGGCGTAGAGCCTCAGCTTGTCGGCGGCCTCGGTCGCGTTGGCCACGTTCTGGATGACGTCTCGCTCGACCATCGGAATCGGTTGGTCGTCGCCGGCCACGGACACATCGAAAAGCGCCTTCAGTAGGCCGGCCTTGGTCGTGAACGCCTTGTACACCGTTTCGACCGATACGCCGGCGTCCCGCGCGATCTCGGCGATGGTCGTCACCGCATAGCCCTGGGCGAGAAACCGCCGCCGGGCGGCCACGAGCACCGCATGGCGGTTGTGCTGGGCCTGTTGGCGGCGACGGGTCGAGTCGTAGCGGCGCGGAGATTGATCCTTGACAGCTGCCATGATTTGAATACATGCTCCTATATCTATTACAGTCAACTGTATCAAAAGAAAGGGAGCGTGGCATGACATCCGCAACACGCCCCGCCGCCGCCCTGTCGGCCGGCGACCATCCGGCGGCCGTAGCACAGGCTTTGGCACCCGAGATCAGTCGGCGCGCCGACGAGGCCGAGGCGCTCGGCACCTTGCCGCTCGATCTGGTCGAACGGCTGCGCGAGGCCGGCATCTTCCGTGCCCTTCAACCGCGCTCGCTCGGCGGATTCGAACTGCCCCCGATCGACTTCATCCGCATGATCGAGGAACTGGCGCGTGCCGACGGTTCGACGGGCTGGGTCGCGGCCATCGGTGCCGGCGCGCCCGCGTTCACCGCATGGCTCGAACCCGCCGTCGCCACAGCGCTTTTCGGCTCGGAAGCCGACTTCTTGGCGGCCACGGTCTTCGCCCCCACCGGGCGTGCCGTCCCGGATGGCCGCGGGCGGTTCGGCGTCGACGGCCGGTGGCCCTTTGCCAGCGGTTGTCGCCACGCCGAATGGATGTTGGCCGGGATGTTCGTCTTCGAGGGTTCGGACGGTCGGGCCCCGCGCATGATCGCCGACCAGGGCCCGGACTGGCGCCTCGGTTTCTTTCCGCGCGCCGACGCCGAGATCGTCGACAACTGGGATGTCCTGGGGCTGCGCGCCACCGGCAGCAACGACGTGGTCGCGCGGGATCTGCACATTGCCGAAGAGCACACCATTAGTCCGTTCTTCGCCTCGGCCCGCCACGACGGGCCGTTGTGGAGACTGCCCTTCTTCACGCTGGTGGGAGTGGGCCTGGTCGGCGTTCCGCTCGGGATCGCGCGGCGCGCACTCGACGAATTCACCGACCGCGCGACGACCAAGACGCGGGCCGGCACCTTCGAGCCGCTCGCTGGGGACCCCGCCGCCCAAGTCGAGTTCGCCCGCGCCGAAGCCGGTTTGCGGTCGGCGCGGGCGTTCGTTCTCGACGAGGCGGGTGGCTTGTGGGAAACCGCCCTTGCCGGTGACCCGCCGTCGCTGCAGCAGCGCGCCGGCTTCCAGCTCGCCGCCCAACAGGCGATGCGTGCGGCTCGTCAAGTGGTCGACGCGACGTTCGGCCTAACCGGAGCGGGCGCGGTGCACGCGAGCCATCCGCTGCAACGCTGCTTCCGGGATCTACACACCGCCGGTCAGCACGTGTACTTCAGCCCATCCGCCCTGAAGCGGTACGCCGGCACCCGCTTCGGCATTGCCCAGCCGACTCATCTGATGTGAGGGCGCGGCCACTAAGCTGGCTGCCGTGGAAGCACCCTCGCCGCGGCCCGTGTTGGTCGTCGATTTCGGCGCACAGTATGCGCAGTTGATCGCCCGGCGCGTCCGGGAGGCGCGGGTCTTCTCCGAGGTCATCCCGCACACCGCCTCGATCGACGAGATCAAGGCCCGCCAGCCCGCGGCGCTGGTGCTCTCGGGGGGGCCGTCCAGCGTTTACGAGCCGGGCGCCCCGCAACTCGATCCCGCGGTGTTCGACCTCGGCGTGCCCGTGTTCGGCATCTGCTACGGATTCCAGGCCATGGCGCAGGCCCTGGGCGGGACGGTCGCCCACACCGGCACCAGCGAGTACGGCCGTACCGAGCTGAAAGTGGTTGGCGGCGAACTTCATTCGGGATTGCCAAACTCCCAGCCAGTCTGGATGAGCCACGGTGATGCGGTCACCGCCGCACCGGACGGATTCGACGTTGTCGCCAGCAGCGCGGGCGCGGCGGTGGCGGCCTTCGAGAACCGGGCGCGCCGCCTGGCCGGTGTGCAATATCACCCCGAGGTCATGCACACCCCGCACGGCCAGCAGGTGCTCAGCCGCTTCCTGCACGACTTCGCCGGGCTCGGCGCCGAGTGGACGCCGGCCAACATCGCCAGCGCGCTGGTGGAGCAGGTGCGCGAACAGATCGGTGACGGCCACGCGATATGCGGACTCTCCGGCGGCGTGGACTCGGCGGTGGCCGCCGCACTGGTGCAACGCGCCATCGGTGACCGGCTGACGTGCGTCTTCGTTGACCACGGGCTGTTGCGCGCCGGTGAACGCGCGCAGGTGCAGCGCGATTTCGTCGCCGCCACCGGCGCCAACCTGGTCACCGTCGACGCGGCCGACACCTTCCTGCAGGCGCTGTCGGGAGTGACCAGCCCCGAGGGCAAGCGCAAGATCATCGGTCGCCAGTTCATTCGCGCCTTCGAGGGCGCGGTGCGGGATATCTTGAGCGACACCGGGTCTGAGGTTGATTTCCTGGTGCAGGGCACGCTGTATCCGGACGTGGTGGAATCCGGCGGGGGGAGCGGGACCGCCAACATCAAGAGCCACCACAACGTCGGCGGATTGCCCGACGACCTGAAGTTCAAGCTCGTCGAGCCGCTGCGGCTGCTGTTCAAGGACGAGGTGCGCGCGGTCGGGCGTGAGCTTGGCCTGCCGGAGGAAATCGTTGCGCGCCAACCCTTCCCGGGGCCCGGTCTGGGCATCCGGATCGTCGGCGAGGTCACCGCGAAGCGGTTGGAGACGCTGCGCCGCGCCGACTCCATCGCGCGCGAGGAACTCACCGCCGCCGGCCTGGACAACCTGATCTGGCAGTGCCCGGTGGTGCTGCTGGCCGACGTCCGCTCGGTCGGCGTGCAGGGCGACAACCGCACCTACGGGCACCCGATCGTGCTGCGGCCGGTGTCCAGCGAGGACGCCATGACCGCCGACTGGACCCGGGTGCCCTACGAGGTGCTCGAGCGCATCTCGACCCGCATCACCAACGAGGTGGCCGAGGTCAACCGCGTGGTGCTGGACATCACCAGCAAACCCCCCGGCACCATCGAGTGGGAGTGACCGGTGGGCGGGTAAGCGCCGCCACATCACACCCATCCGCCCCACCGGTATCGATCGCATAAAGCCGCCCCTCCCGTTTCTTGACGGCTGTCGGAGGGCGGGTGTTTACTCTCAATCAGTCGAACATACTTTCGAAAATAGTCGTGCGGGAGTGGTGGTAGGAGGCGGTCATGACTGCGGCTTTCGCCCCCGATCGCCCTCAGGAAAACCGGGCTGAGCAGCTCGAATCGTTGCGCCGGCGGATGGCCGTGATCACCGGGAAGGCGCCGGGGACCGCACCCGGCCACGCCTCTTGTGCCGACGACCTGCTGCCGGAATCGGAATCCCGGCTGGCGTTGCCGCCGTGGCTGGCGGAGTCGCTGCCGGCGCCCCTGCCGCGCGGGACGGTGGCGGTGCTCTCGGGCGCCCGGTCGCTGCTGCTTGCCATGGTGGCCGCGGTGACGGCGGCGGGCGGCAACGTGGCAATCGTCGGCCAGCCGGACATCGGGCTGCTGGCCGCCGCAGAGATGGGGGCGGATCTGAGCCGGGTTGCGGTGATACCGGATCCCGGAACCGATCCGGTGGAGGTGGCCGCGGTGCTCGTCGACGGTATGGATCTGGTGGTCCTCGGCCTGGGCGGGCGCCGGGTGCCGCAGACCCGGGCGCGGGCGGTGGTGGCGCGGGCCCGCAGCAAGGGGTGCACGGTGTTGGTCACCGACGGCGACTTGCAGGGCGCGCCCACGCGGCTGGAGGCCCGGGTCTGCGGCTACGAGCTCACTTCGGGAAGTCGCCCTGGATTCGGGCGGATCAGCCGGGTGCGGCTGCAGGTCAGCGGGGTGTGTGCGGGACGACGGGTGACCGCCCGAGCGCGAGCCGGGTGAGTTCTAAAGTGGCTTCCCGGGTGCTGGCCATCTGGTGCATGGACTGGCCCGCGGTCGCGGCAGCCGCGGCCGTGGGTCTGCCCGCGACCGCCCCGGTGGCGGTCACACTGGCCAACCGGGTGATCGCCTGCTCGGCGGCCGCCCGTGCGGCGGGAGTGCGCCGGGGGCTGCGGCGCCGGGAGGCGGCGGCCCGGTGCCCGCAGCTGCACGTCGGCGCCGCCGACGCGGACCGCGACGCCCGCTTCTTCGAGGGGGTCGTTGCGGCGGTGGACGACCTGGTGCCGCGCGCCGAGGTGCTGCGGCCCGGGCTCTTGGTGTTGCCGGTACGCGGGGCGGCCCGCTATTTCGGCTCCGAGGCCGATGCCGCCGAACGGCTGATCGACGCGGTGGCTGTGAGTTCAGCGGCCGGCGCCGAGTGCCAGGTCGGGATCGCCGACCAGTTGTCCACCGCGGTCTTCGCCGCGCGGGCGGGCCGGATTGTCCCGCCGGGCGGCGACGCGAAGTTTCTGTCGGTGCTCTCGATCCGCCAGCTCGCCACCGAGCCCAGCCTGTGCGGCCCGGGGCGGGAAGAGTTGACGGACCTGTTGTGGCGGATGGGAATTCGCACCGTCGGGCAGTTCGCCGCGCTGTCGGCCACCGACGTGGCGTCCCGATTCGGCGCCGACGGGGTGACCGCGCACCGGTTGGCCCGCGGCGAACCCGAACGGGGGCCGTCCGGCCGGGAGCCGCCGGAGGAGCTGGAGGCCGTGCTGGACTGCGACCCGCCGATCGACCGGGTCGACGCCGCAGCCTTCGCCGGGCGCTCGCTGGCCGCCGCGCTGCACCGGACGCTGATGGCCGCCGGGGTGGGCTGCACCCGGCTGGCCATTCACGCCGTCACCGCCAACGGCGAAGAACTGCAACGGGTGTGGCGGTGCGCCGAGCCGTTGACCGAGGACGCCACCGCCGACCGGGTGCGTTGGCAACTGGACGGCTGGTTGAGCAGCCGGACCGCGCGCAACCCCCGCCCGACGGCCGCGGTGACGCTGTTGCGGCTGCAGGCCGTCGAGGTGGTGTCGGCGGGGGCGCTGCAGTTGCCGCTGTGGGGCGGGCTGGGCGAGGAGGACCGGCTGCGGGCCCGCCGGGCCCTGGTGCGGGTGCAGGGCCTGCTCGGCCCGGAGGCGGTGCGGGTGCCGGTGCTGTCCGGCGGGCGCGGGCCGGCCGAACGCATCACGTTGACCCCGCTGGGTGACGAACCGGTTCCGCGGGCGGACCCGGGTCTGCCGTGGCCCGGCCGGCTGCCCGAGCCGGCACCGGCGGTACTGCTCGACGATCCGGTGGAAATGCTTGACGCCCAAGGGAACCCGGTACGGGTGACGAGTCGGGGGCTGTTCTCCGCCGACCCGGCGCGGCTGACCGTGCACGGCCGGGACGAGCGGCTGGACTGGTGGGCCGGGCCGTGGCCGGTCGACGAGCGGTGGTGGGATCCCGACGTCGGAAAGGGCCGAACCGCCCGCGCGCAGGTCCTGCTGGAGGGCGAGCGGGCGTTTCTGCTGTGCTATCGCCAGCGGCGCTGGTACCTCGAGGGCAGCTACGAGTAATGATGCTTATCCCTAGTCACTGCATCGTCCTCGCCGGTATCGATGCCGAAGCAAACGGGAGACTTCACTGTTTCCGGGATGCTCAAATCGGCGACTAGGCTGTCACAATGCCTACGACGTCGGAGCCCCCCGAGGGTACTGATTTAACGCCGCACTTCGACGATGTGCAGGCCCACTACGATTTGTCGGACGAATTCTTCAGGCTTTTCCTCGACCCGACCCAGACGTACAGCTGCGCCTACTTCGAGCGCGACGACATGACGCTGGAAGAGGCGCAGATCGCCAAGATCGACCTCGCCCTCGGCAAACTTGGGTTGCAACCGGGCATGACGTTGCTCGACGTCGGCTGCGGTTGGGGCGCCACCATGATGCGCGCCCTCGAAAAGTACGACGTCAACGTCGTCGGCCTCACCCTGAGCCGCAACCAGGCCAATCACGTCGAGCAGCTGATCGCCCAATCCGATAGCCCACGTTCCGCGAGGATTCTGCTGCGAGGCTGGGAGCAGTTCGACGAGCCCGTCGACCGGATTGTCAGCATCGGCGCCTTTGAACACTTCGGGCACGACCGCTACGACGCGTTCTTCACCCTGGCGCATGACCTGCTGCCCGCAGACGGGATCATGCTGCTGCACACCATCACCGGGCTGCATCCGACGGAGATGGTCGAACGCGGCATGCCCATGTCGTTCGCATTCGCCCGATTCGTCAAATTTATTGTCACCGAGATCTTCCCGGGCGGGCGGCTTCCCTCGATACCGATGGTGCAAGAACGCGCCACCGCGAATGGCTTCACGGTAAGTCGCGTCCAGTCGCTGCAACCGCACTACGCGAAGACGCTCGACATCTGGTCTGCCGCACTGCAAGCCCACAAGGACCAGGCCATCGCGCTGCAATCCGAGGAAGTCTACGAGCGGTACATGAAATACCTGACCGGCTGCGCCGAGATGTTCCGTATCGGATACATCGACGTCAATCAGTTCACGTTGCAGAAATGACGTTCATGCACGGCGGGCGCCCAGGCGGACCGGCCGCCGGTGCCATGACCGTGGCCGTCACCCACACCCACCGGTGCGAACGACTCGCGCCCTAGGACGGCTCGGCGCGGACCGCCTGCGCCTGCGCCATCAGCGGGCCACCGCCGGGCAGCGCACCCACGACCGTGCGGGCCAACCGATCGCGCCCGCGAACGCCGTCCGTCCTGGCCTTGCCCGCCCGCAGGTGGCGCCAGCCCAGGCCCGCCCACGACGCCGCGACGGCGGCGTCGGTCACCCCGCCGCGCGCCCGGCGCCGATCGACCACCGCCAGGCCGAGAGCGGTGATCGAGTGCACCGTGTCGACCCAGACGCCGGCGGCCAGCACCTCCGGGCCGGGGTTGATGCCCGACAGCAGCGCCTGGGCGAGGTGACGCGCGCCCAGGATCCGGGTGACGACGAGCGCCTTGCCGTCGACCTGCACCCCGTGGATGTGGTTCAGCACCTCCGACGGGGCGGCCAGCAGCACGGTGCCCCATCCCGCGCGCAGAACCTCGATGAAACGAATCTTCATGGCGTACAGGGTAACCGGCGCGCAAACGGTCCAACCCGCTCGATGAAACGGTCGAAGAAGGCCGCCGCGTCCACGTCGATCCCGATCAGCGCATTCGGTTCCCGCCGCCCCGACCAGTCGGTCACCGTCATGGCGCGGGTCAGGGTCCCCGTCAGCTCGATGTCGACCGTCGCGGGCCGGGTGGTGACCAGCCCGGGGTCCAGCGCCACGGCGGCGGCCAGCGGATCGTGCAGATGTGCCTGGTATCCGTGGCCGATGTCGTGGTAGGCCTCCAGGTAGAACCGCATCGCGTCCTCGATCACCCGGATCAACGGGTTGGACGCCGTCGACCGGGTGCCGGGCTCGTCGTCCGCGCTCATCGGCGTGGCCGTCGACCCCGCGGCATCCGCCAACCTGGCGAGGTGATCGGGCGTCATCGCCACCTTGCGGGTCAGGTCCAGGCCGCATAGGACCGGAAGACGCTCTTGGCCAACGGTTTCGGGGTCCCAGGCCGCCAGTACCTCGGCCGCGGCCTCGGGGTCCACGCTGATGTTCCATTCGGCCACCGCGGTGGTATTGCCTCGGTGATCGTAGGAACCGCCCATGATGACCAGGCGGCGCAGCAGCGTCGGCAATGCCGGTTCGGCGCGCAGCGCCAGCGCCAGATTGGTCAGCGGGCCGGTCGCCACGCCGATGAGCTCACCGGGAAAGGCGCGCGCGGCGCGCACCCAGGCGGTCGCCGAGTCGTGGTCGGTGAGGCGACGATCCGTGGACGGCAGGTCGGCATAACCCAATCCCCTGGGGCCGTGGACCTTTGACGGCAGGCGCATCGGCCCGGTCAGGGTCTCCTTGGAGCCCTTGGAGACCGGCACGCCGGTGACGCCGCACAGCTCGAGCAGGCCCAGGTTGTTCTGGCAAACCTGCTGCACCCCAACGTTTCCCCCGGTGGAGGCGATGCCGACCACATCAGCGTCCGGGCTGGCGAACAGATACATCAACGCAAGCGCGTCGTCGACGCCGGTGTCGACGTCGACGAAAACTGGGGCCACCGCCGCAACGATACCGACGCTTACCGCCAGCCCGAGGCGAAGGTGATCACCAGGACGTCGCGCTGCGCCGGGCCCGAGCCGTCGATGGGCCGGATCGGGGAGACGCCGTGCAGGGTGCGGCGGTCGTCGCCCAGCATCAGCGTGCCGGGTTCGGCCAGCGTCGTCGCCAGCAGCTGCCTGCCGTCCAGGTCGCACACCGTGCTTTCGCCGCCGATGGCGTTGCGCCGTCCGACCAGCAGCGAGGTGACCAGCGTGACGCCGTCGCGGTGCATGCCCTCTGGCGTCGGATGCGCGCCCTCGTCCGTCGACGACCGGGTGCGGAACGGATGCACCTTGACGTTCCAGTCCGCCACATCGTCGAGCGCCGAGGCGACCCGGGCCAGCAGTCCTATCACCTTGTGCAACAAAGGGTCCCGGGCGAACGCGTCGGTCAGCGGCTCGAAGTCGCGGCCCCTGCCGATGTAGAGCGGGTTGGAGTCCTCCGGCTGCACGAACGCGCGCCTAGGCATCGGGCGCAGCCGGCCATCGCGAAACGAGTACTGCCCGTAGCGGCGCAGCCGCTGCACGCCAAGCTCCGCCGCGTAGGGGTCGGGGGCCAGATGCGGCCAGTGCCGGGCGAACCGGGTCCATTCTTCGCGGCCCGCGCCCAGGCTTCGGGTCATGTCGAACGAGGACACCACCGCGGCGCCCGTCGTGGCGACCTGGCGGGCCGCGGCGGCCACCGGATCGGCGTCGGCCCGCTTCCCCGAAAGAGTCCGCGTCATCGCGCCGGAATACCGCAATCGGACGCGCCCGAAACGCGCTGACCTACCAGTGCACCCCGGGCACCAGGCGCACCAAGCGCTTGACCGGTCGCGGTGTCCGGATGCCGCGGGTGACGCCCCGCGCCGGGCGCCTCGGTTTGCGCGGTGGAGCCGCCGCCGGTTCAGTGGCCAAGCCGCGGGCGGCGGCCGAGTCGGGATAACCCAGATAGAGCTGGTGCAGGATGCGCCGCGACGTCCGCGGCGCGAAGTAATTGCCGACTTCGGCCAGCGTGCCCAGCGGGGTGTCGATGCGCGTCGGCTTCTCCACCAGGCCGCGCACCACCATGGCGGCCGCGCGTTCCGGGCTGATCGCGGGCACCGGGTTGAGCCGGTGCGACGGCGCGATCATCGGCGTACGAACCAGTGGCATATGGATATTGGTGAAGGTGATGTGGTCGGACAGCGTCTCCGAGCCGACCACGTCGGCGAACGCGTCCAGCGCCGCCTTGGTGGGCAGGTACGAGCTGTACTTGGGGTTGCGTGCCTGCACGCCGGCGCTGGAGACGTTGACCACGTGACCGAAGCGGCGCTCGCGCCAGTGCGGCAGCAGCGCCAGCACCATCCGCACCGCGCCGAAGTAGTTGACCGCCATCACCCGTTCGTAGTCGTGCAGCCGGTCGGTCGAGTTCACCACCGAGCGGCGGATCGACCGGCCGGCGTTGTTGACCAGGTAGTCGACGTGGTCGAACCGTCCCAGGATGTCCTTGATGGTGTGCTCGACCGAGGTGGAGTCGGTGACGTCGCAGCTGAAAGCGTGGGCGTCACCGCCGCTGGCGCGGATCTCGGCGACCAGCTCGTCCAGCGCTTCGGCGTTGCGGGCCAGGGCGAACACCGTCGCCCCGCGCTCCGCGACCGCGATCGCCGCCGCCCGGCCGATGCCGCTGGACGCGCCGGTGATGATGACGTGCCGGCCGCGCAGCGGTCCCTTCGGATCGTCGCGGCGCGCCCGGTCCGGGTCGAGGTGCTCGGCCCAGTACCGCCACAGCTGGGGCGCGTAGCTGGAGAATTCGGGCACGTCGATGCCGGTGCCGCGCAACGCTTTCCGGGTCTGGTCGCTGACGAAGGTGGGTTTGAGGTCGACGAGGTCGAAAACCTCGGCCGGGATCCCCAGCTGGGTGGCCGCCATGTTGCGCAGCACCCGGGCCCGCCCGCGCACCTTGAGCACCGGGGCGGCGACCGAGCCGGGCAGCGACCCGCGCGCCGGCGGGAGCCCGGCCGCCTTGGCGACGCCGCGGTAGATGCCGCGCAGCCCAACGGTTTTCGGGGCGGTCAGGTGGAAGGTGCGGCCGTCGGAACCCTCGGAGTGCATCAGCGCGACGAGCGAGTCGACGACGTAGTCGACCGGCACGATGTTGGTGCGCCCGGTGTCGGGCAGCAGGATGGGCGTCAACGACGGCAACAGCGCCAGCTTGGCCAGGACGCCGAAGAAGTAGTACGGCCCGTCGACCTTGTCCATCTCGCCGGTGCGCGAGTCGCCCACCACCACCGCCGGGCGGTAGATCCGATAGCGCAGTCCGGGTGCCGACCGCACCAGCAGCTCGGCCTCGAACTTGGTCTGGTGATACGGGGTCGAGAGTTGCTGGCCGACGTCGAAGTCGTCCTCGGTGTACTCGCCGCGGAAGTCGCCGGCCACGGCGATCGAGGACACGTGGTGCAGCGTCGCCCCCAGCCGCTGCGCCAGCTCGATGACAGCGCGGGTGCCTTCGACGTTGGTGGCCCGCTGCTCGGCTTCGCCCGCGGTGATGTCGTAGATGGCCGCGCAGTGCACCACGTGATCGATGCGGCCCAGCTCGGCGAGGGTCTCGTCGGTCAGCTCCAGCTCCGGTAGCACCCCGACCAGTGGTTTCGCCCGCTCACCCCACTCGGCGGCGAGCCGTTCGAAGCGGCCCAGCGACTGCCGCCGGACCAGCACCCACACCTGCGCATCGGGCCGCGTCTCCAGCAGACGGTCGACGACGCGGCGACCAATAAACCCGGTACCGCCGGTAACGACATAACGCATGGAGCCATCGTGGCGGCTGGCGACCGCCCACGTCAACCCACTGATCCAGTCAGCTGTGGAAGTCCCGGATGCCGTCCCACTCCACCAGGGTCCAGCCGGTCATCGGGTTCCCCGTGATAACCACGCGCCCGGTGTTGGGCAGCGGGTGGCTGGTCAGCAGGGTGTCCTTGGCGTTCTTCGTGTTCATCAGCGTCCAGTACTCGATGGCGAATTTGTGCGAGAACACCACCGGATTGTGTTGGCCGCTGTTGTAGACCTTCTGCATGGCGGCGGTGAAACCCTCGTTGAACTGCTTACCGCTGACCGACCCCGGGATGCTGTCTTGCATGTCACCCCTGAGCCAGTCCGCCGGCGCCAACAGGTACGTCGCGTTCTCTTGCGCGATCGGCTTGCCCTCGAACCAACCGGCGTTGATCTCCTGGATGCCTTGCAGCACCTCGACTTGCTTGCCCAGCTCGGAGGCCAGCGGCGCTGCGGTCTGCTGGGTTCTGACCATGGTGGAGGCGTAGATGCCGTCGTAGTCCTTGCGGCCCGCTTGGTGCGCGATCTGTTGGGCCTGCCCCTGCCCCTCGGGCGTCAGGCCGGGGCCCGGCACCGAGGTGTCGATGATCCCGCTGGCGTTGGATTCCGACTGGGCGTGCCGGATGAACGTCACCGTGATGCTGCGCGCCTGGGGCGATCCGCCGCAGGCACCGACGATGAGGACTGCGGTCAGCGCCGCGACCGCCTTCGAGACATTCCGGACCAAGCTGCGCTTCGGCATGTCGATAGCCTGCCCTGCCGACGGCATCGGTGGGAAGGGTTTGCGATGGTTAGGTGGAGAAAATAGAGGCGAAGGAGACTCAGATGGCGATTGACCCGAGTGCCGTCGGCGCGGTGACCGAACCGATGCTGTTCGAATGGACCGACCGGGACACCCTGCTGTACGCGCTCGGCGTCGGCGCCGGCCTCGACGACCTGTCGTTCACCACCGAGAACAGCCACGGCATCGACCAGCAGGTGCTGCCCACCTATGCGGTGATCTGCTGCCCGGCGTTCGGGGCGGCCGGCAAGGTCGGAACGTTCAACTGGGCCATGCTGTTACACGGCTCGCAGGAAATCCGGCTGCACGCGCCGCTGCCACCCACGGGGAAGCTGTCGGTGGTCACCGAGGTCGCCGACATCCAGGACAAGGGCGAGGGCAAGAACGCGATCCTGGTGTTGCGCGGCCGGGGCACGGACCCCGACTCGGAGAAGCTGATCGCCGAGACGCTCACCACCCTGGTGATCCGGGGCGAGGGCGGGTTCGGTGGCATGCCGGGTCAGCGGCCGGTGGCCCCGGAGATCCCCGACCGCGAGCCCGACGCCCGGGTCGCGCTGCCCACCCGGGAGGACCAGGCGCTGATCTACCGGCTCTCGGGTGACCGCAACCCGCTGCACAGCGACCCGTGGTTCGCTCGCGAGATGGCCGGCTTCCCCAAGCCGATCCTGCACGGGCTGTGCAGTTACGGGGTGACGGGTCGCGCGCTGCTCGCCGAGCTGGGTGGCGGGGTCGCAGCCAACATCACCTCGATTGCGGCGCGATTCACCTCGCCGGTGTTTCCCGGCGAGACGCTGACCACGCTGATCTGGCGCACCGAGCCGGGCAAGGCGGTGTTCCGCACCGAGGCGTCCGGCGCCGAGGGCGTCGGGACGCGGGTGGTGCTCGACGACGGTGCGGTGGAGTACGTGCAGGCCTAACGGGACAGCTCGCGCGCCAGCCGGGCGGTGAACTCGCTGGCGCGCGCGGGGCTGTCCAGCGCGAACTCTGCCGCGGTGGCGCGGTCGCCGTCGTCGTCGTGCCGCACCAGGATGGGCACGCCGCCGTCGTGGATCGCGTCGAACGCGTCCTCGTCGGTGATGTCGTCGCCTAGATAGACGGGCGTGAGCGGACCCGACTCCGCCCCGGTCAGGTGGTCGAGCACCCAGCGCAGCGTTTTCCCCTTATCCCAGTCCAGGTCCGGCCGCAGCTCGATGACCTCGCGGCCGGTGGTCACCCGCAGCTCGTCGCGCCGGCCCGCCGCGCGCACCGCGGCCGCCACCTCGCCGACGCGGTCGCGCCCGGCGTTGCGGTAGTGCACCGCGACCCCAAATCGCTTGTGCTCCACCATCACACCCGGGATGGAGCCCAGTCGCTCGCGCAATTCGCCGGCCGCACGCTCCAGCACCGGTATGGCCGCGGCGGCGGCGTCGTTCTGGTGGTGCGTGCCGTCGGGTGCGGTCAGCTCGAATCCGTGGCTGCCGGCATACCAAATGCCTTGCACGCCAACCCGTCTCGACACATCGGCCAGATCGCGGCCGGACAGCACCGCGACCGGGCACTGTTCGGCCAGCTGCCGCAGCGCCTCGGTGGCGCCGTCGACCGGGATGGCCGCATCCGGATCGTTGACGATCTCGGACAGCGTGCCGTCGAAGTCGAAGAACACCGCCGGCCGCCGCGCGGCCAGGTCGTCGAGGGCCGTCAGCGCGTCGGGCAGCTGTGACATCCGGCGGTCCCCGGTGCGCACGGTCACCTCGCGGAGGTCGGCGACGACCGCGTCGGCGCCGGCGTCCCGCAGCGCGCCGCCCTGCCCTCGGTCGACACCGATGACCAGCGCGAATCCGCCGGCGCGCGCCGCCTCGACGCCCGCTTCGTCGGCGGTGACGACCACGCACCGGCCGGGAAGCACCCGCAGCCGGCGGGCCGCTTCCACCGGGTCGTCGGTAAAGATCGCGGTGCCGACCCCGATCCCGCGCAGTTGCCCGTCCAGGGTGGGGTCGAGCGCGTCGAACAGCACCGCGTCATGGCGGCGCGGGTCGATGACGACCGACCCCGACTCTGGCATGACCCAACCTTCTCACGGTGGTCAGCCCGGCCGGGAGCGGGTCAGTGCCGCGCGTGCCCCGGCGCGGGTGGGCGCGCGCCCGGCGCGCGACCGGGAAACGCGCGCGGCGACCGCTTGCGGCGGCGATCGCCGAACAGCAGCACCGAGTCCTGGCTGAGCGCCACGAGCCGCGCCATGCCCAGTTCGATGCCGGCGGCCAACTGCTTGACGTCAAACGTGGCACCGGGCTCGGCGGTGATGCCGAATACGAGTTCGTCGCCGTAGCTCAGCACCGCGACCCCGGTGCTCAACTGGACGTCGGTCGGGGGAATGGGGAGCAAGCGCTCCATGGTCTGGCCCATGAGGCGCAGCCGATGGCGGGGCCCGGGCGCATGGGTCACCAGCGTGACGATGGCGCGCTGCGGCAGCCGCGTCACCAACTGGATGACGCTGTCCCGCAGCACCGTTGGCAAGGAATTGAGCACCCACCCGACGATGCCCCCGGATGGCGGAGGGCCCGTTTCCTTGTCGTTCCACCTGGTCTGCACGGTCCGCAAGCGCTGCACCGGGTCGTCGCCTTCGACCGGCAGATACGGCGAACGGATCGGCGTCGGCACCAGGGCACGCAGCGAGTCCGCCCGCGGCTCCTCGCCGCGCCCGAGCAGCACCATCCGGAAGCCGTCGCTGGTGGCGGCCAGCGCGACGTCGTTGACGGCCACAGCGAACTTGCGGCAGACGCGGTCGACGTCGGCGATCGGGACCCGCACTGTGGCATAACGCCGCCCAGTGGCGACCCGGTCGTGCGCCTGCAGCACGGGCCATACCGCGCCGAGGGCGGCGCCGGTTGCAGTCCAGGACGCCCGCCACAGCACATCGGACCAGCCCTGTCGCCGCACCGGCTGCCGCGGGACCTGTTGGGATGCGGGGTCATTGGCAAAGGTAGCGACATCGGCGTCGTCGCACAGCCTGGTGAGCAGCTGGGCGGGCGAGTCGCCGTCCAGGAGGCGGTGATGCGTTTTCATCAGGATCGCCCACCGGTTGCCCTTGAGGCCCTCGATCACCCAGCATTCCCATGGCGGACGATCCGAGCCCAGGGGGCGCTCGAGGGCGTGCGCGATGGCCCGGGACAGCTCGGCGTCGTCGCCCGGTCGGGGAATCGCCATTCGGCGCACGTGGCGGGCGAGGTCGAATTCCGGGCAGTCGACCCGAATGCGTTCCGCCAGAATACTTTTGAGGCGCTGAAAGTCGGGTGCGCCGCCGTCGACGATGGCCACCGCGCCGGTTGCGAGGCCGGCGTGCTGATCGGGGTCTTGAGCCGTCAGGAACGCCGCATCCAGTGCCCTCACCTGCGCCATGCTCGCCCCCGCGGTCGACTTTTTGCCCTGGTACCAGTGTCTGCCCGGGCTGGTGCCGGGGCTAGGCCCTCGGCGTTAAGACCTTGTTTAGGAGTTGAAGATCGGTTTAACAACGGTTGTCCTGGGTCGGAGGCAATTCGAACAAACATTCGATAGACTGCGGTTGTGGGCTGGTATGGGTTGGTTTAACGGCCCGCCGAGCTGGGCGGAAATGGAGCGGGTGCTCGACGGCAAGCCGCGCCATGCCGGCGTGCCGGTGGTACCCGGGGAGGACGCCCCCCTGTCGCCTAAGCGCGGAACCTACCGACCGCCGGACGACACCCGGGGGGCCCGCTCGTCCGTTCCCTATGCCGAGCTGCACGCGCATTCGGCGTTCAGCTTCCTCGACGGGGCCAGCACGCCGGAGGAGCTGGTCGAGGAGGCCGCCCGGCTGGGGTTGCGTGCGCTGGCGCTGACCGACCACGACGGCCTGTACGGGGCGGTGCGATTCGCCGAAGCGGCCGCCGAACTCGAGCTGCGTACCGTGTTCGGCGCCGAGCTGTCCCTGGGGCCGGGGGCCCGCACCGAGACGCCGGACCCGCCCGGCCCTCACCTGCTGGTGCTGGCCCGCGGCCCGGAGGGCTACCGGCGGCTGTCGCGGCAGCTGGCCGCGGCGCACCTGGCCGGCGGGGAGAAAGGCAAGCCGCGCTACGACTTGGACGCGCTGACCGAGGCCGCCGGCGGGCACTGGCACATCCTGACCGGCTGCCGGAAAGGCCATGTGCGCCAAGCCCTGTCACAAGGTCCGGACGCGGCGGGGCGGGCGCTGGCCGACCTGGTGGACCGGTTCGGTGCGGACCGGGTCAGCATCGAGTTGACCCACCACGGCCACCCGCTCGACGACGAACGCAACGCGGCGCTGGCCGCGCTGGCACCACGCTTCGGCGTCGGCGTCGTCGCCACCACCGGGGCGCATTTCGCGGGGCCGTCGCGGCGGCGGCTGGCCATGGCGATGGGCGCGATCCGGGCGCGGCAGTCCCTGGACGCCGCCGCCGGGTGGCTGGCCCCGCTGGGCGGCTCGCACCTGCGATCCGGCGAGGAGATGGCCCGGCTGTTCGGGCAGCGGCCCGAAGCGGTGACCGCCGCCGCCGAGCTCGGCGAACAGTGCGCGTTCGGGCTGGCGTTGATCGCGCCGCAGCTGCCGCCGTTCGACGTGCCCGCCGGGCACACCGAGGACAGCTGGCTGCGGCAGCTGACCATGGCCGGGGCGCGGGACCGCTACGGACCGGCCGATGCCGCGCCGCGCGCCTACTCCCAGATCGAGCACGAACTGAAAGTTATTGCGCAGCTGACATTTCCGGGTTACTTCCTGGTGGTGCACGACATCGCCCGGTTCTGCCGGGAGAACAACATCCTGTGTCAGGGCAGGGGATCGGCGGCCAATTCCGCGGTCTGTTATGCCTTGGGCGTCACCGCGGTGGATCCGGTGGCCAACGAGCTGTTGTTCGAGCGGTTTCTGTCGCCCGCCCGGGACGGGCCGCCCGACATCGACATGGACATCGAGTCGGACGAGCGCGAAAAGGTCATCCAGTACGTCTACGACAAATACGGCCGCGACTACGCCGCCCAGGTCGCCAACGTCATCACCTACCGGGGCCGGATCGCCGTGCGCGACATGGCCCGCGCCCTCGGCTTCTCGCAGGGGCAGCAGGACGCGTGGAGCAAGCAGATCAGCCACTGGAACGGCCTGGCGGACTCGCCCGACATAGAAGGCATCCCCGAGCAGGTGGTCGATCTGGCGAACCAGATCCGGAACCTGCCGCGGCACATGGGCATTCATTCCGGCGGCATGGTGATCTGCGACCGCCCGATCGCCGACGTGTGCCCGGTGGAGTGGGCGCGCATGGAGAACCGCAGCGTTCTGCAGTGGGACAAAGACGACTGTGCGGCAATCGGTTTGGTGAAGTTCGACCTGCTCGGGCTGGGCATGCTCTCGGCGCTGCACTACGCCATCGACCTGGTGGCAGAGCACAAGGGGATCGAGGTGGACCTGGCCAAACTCGACCTCTCCGAGCCGGCGGTTTACGAGATGCTGGCCCGCGCCGATTCCGTCGGTGTGTTTCAGGTGGAGTCCCGGGCGCAGATGGCCACCCTGCCCCGGCTGCGGCCGCGGATCTTCTACGACCTGGTGGTGGAGGTGGCGCTGATCCGCCCAGGACCCATCCAAGGCGGGTCGGTGCACCCCTACATCCGGCGGCGCAACGGCCTCGACCCGGTCACCTACGACCACCCGTCCATGGAGGCGGCGCTGCGAAAGACGCTGGGGGTGCCGCTGTTTCAGGAGCAGCTGATGCAACTGGCGGTCGACTGCGCCGGCTTTTCCGCCGCCGAGGCCGACCAGCTGCGCCGCGCGATGGGTTCCAAGCGTTCGACCGAACGCATGCGACGGCTGCGCGGCCGGTTCTACGACGGCATGCGCGCGCTGCACGGCGCCCCCGACGATGTCATCGACCGGACCTACGAAAAGCTGGAGGCCTTCGCCAATTTCGGCTTCCCGGAAAGCCACGCGCTGTCCTTCGCGTCGCTGGTGTTCTACTCGTCGTGGTTCAAGCTGCATCACCCGGCGGCGTTCTGCGCGGCGCTGTTGCGCGCCCAGCCGATGGGCTTCTATTCGCCGCAGTCGCTGGTGGCCGACGCCCGCCGGCACGGCGTGACGGTGCACGGGCCCGACGTCAACGCCAGCCTGGCGCACGCCACGCTCGAGAACGAAGGGGCGGAGGTCCGCCTCGGCCTGGGCGCCGTCCGCCACATCGGTGACGACCTCGCCGAGCGGCTGGTGCAGGAGCGAAAGGCCAACGGCCCCTTCGTATCCCTGCTGGACCTGACCACCCGGCTGCAGCTCTCGGTGCCGCAGACCGAGGCGCTGGCGACGGCCGGGGCGCTGGGCTGCTTTTCCATGTCACGGCGGGAGGCGCTGTGGGCGGCCGGGGCGGCCGCCACGCAACGGCCGGACCGCTTACCGGGTGTGGGCTCGTCGTCGCACGTCCCGGCGTTGCCCGGGATGAGTGAGCTGGAACTGGCCGCCGCGGACGTGTGGGCCACCGGCGTCTCCCCGGACAGCTATCCGACGCAGTTCCTGCGGGCGGACCTGGACGCGCTGGGCGTGGTTCCCGCCGCGCAGCTGCTCAGCGTGCCCGACGGCGACCGGGTGCTGATCGCCGGCGCGGTGACCCACCGGCAGCGGCCCGGGACGGCCCAGGGGGTGACGTTCCTCAACCTCGAGGACGAGACGGGCATGGTCAACGTGCTCTGTACGCCGGCGGTGTGGGCGCGGCACCGCAAGCTGGCCAACGCCGCGCCGGCGATGCTGGTGCGCGGTCAGGTCCAAAACGCCAGCGGGGCAGTCACCGTCGTCGCCGAGCGGCTGGGCAGCATCACCCTGGCCGTCGGCTCGAAGTCCCGCGACTTCCGGTGAGGCTCTTGCGTTCGCGCCTCAGAACGAATAGATCCCGTGAACGCTCACGAACATGCCGTGGCCGGTGCGGTCGTTGGTGAACCGGGTGCCATGATCCGTTGGCAGCACCGTCCAGCCCTGCAGGTGATACGTCTCGCCGTAATGCAGCACGATATCGCGATCAGGGTCGCCGACCATACCCACGCCCAGGTATTGCAACTTGCCCGTGTCATCGACCTGTGCCGCGTTGTTGCCGAATCCTACTGGCAATTCCAGGGTTTGGCTCACGCATAGAACGTCGTGCGTTCCGATGGAACACCGCGTCCTTCCGGTCTGGGTATGCACATACAGATAGTCTTCGGCACTGGCACGCACCCCGGATGTCATACCGAGTCCTACCGTCACCACTGCGGCCCAAATTGCCGCACGACCAAGAATTTTCATCTGCTTCATCCTTCCCAGCTAGTTGGCGGGCTGTGCCGGTACGGGCATGGGTTCGCCGGTCTGCTTGACCAGCCGCCCGTGGATCCATTTGTCCACGCCGCCCCACTGTTGGTCCCAGTTGTATTGCAGCGTCCAGTCATTGGTACGGCTGTAGAAATAGGTTCCGGCGAACACATTGCCCTGCAGACTGCCGTCCGGATTCACACTGCCCCAGAGGTATTCATCGTGATACTGTTCGCAAAAGCCCCACGGTGAGTAGCTCATCTTGCCGTGGAACTCGTTGAAGACGACGCTGGTGACCTCCAGGGCCGCGGTGCCCTTGGAGCCGTCGTAGCACTGCGCATCTCCGAGCCACTTCCCGGGCAGGCCCTTGTCGCCGGTGGGCATCGCGTGGCTCGGCGTCCTGGACGCCCACCCCACGGCCACCACGATGAACACGGCGAGCGCGAGGACACCGATGCGCTCAACGGCAGTAACGTTGCGGCCCAATCGGTTCCGTGGCGAACTCCCGGAATGCGCGGGAACGCGAGCATCCACGGATTGGTGGCCTGCCGGCATCGCCAATCGCCCCCTCATGTCTGTCATGCAGAAACTGCTGTTCGGGACGACTATCGCCGCATATCCGCGGCCCGACGTAGGGCCGTTGGTCACAGACGCTTCGGCCATCGGTCCCGAAACGACACCCCTGATTGCGGCATCGGTAGTCTCCAAGCATGACCCTCAACTTGTCCGTCGACGAAGTCCTCACCACCACCCGCTCGGTCCGCAAACGTCTCGACTTCGACAAGCCGGTCGGCCGCGAGGTGCTGGTGGAATGCCTCGACCTGGCGTTGCAGGCGCCCACAGGGTCCAATTCACAGGGCTGGCAATGGGTGTTCGTCGAGGACGCGGAGAAGAAGAAGGCGATCGGCGACGTCTATCTGTCCAACGCCCGCGGCTACCTCAGCGCGCCGGCGCCGCAATACGGCGAGGGGGACACCCGCGGCGAGCGGATGGACAAGGTCCGCGATTCCGCGACCTACCTCGCCGAGCACATGCACGAGGCGCCGGTGTTGTTGATCCCCTGTATCGAAGGCCGCGAGGACAAGACGCCACTGGGCGGCGTGTCGTTCTGGGCCTCGCTGTTCCCGGCGGTCTGGAGCTTCTGCCTGGCGCTGCGCTCCCGCGGGCTGGGCTCGTGCTGGACGACGCTGCACCTACTGCGCGACGGCGAGCAGCAGGTGGCCGACGTGCTGGGCATTCCCTACGACAAATACAGCCAGGGCGGGCTGTTCCCGATCGCCTACACCAAGGGCACCGACTTCCGCCCCGCCAAGCGGTTGCCCGCCGAGCAGGTCACCCATTGGGACGCTTGGTAATCAGGTCTGAAGCGGCCACACCTCGACCACCCCGTGCGCGACCGCGCAGGGCGTCTGACTCACCCGCTCGATCGCCGCGTCGAGATCGTCGGCCTCCAACACCGCGAACCCCGCGATCGGCATCGCCGATCGGAGGAAGGGGCCCTGCTCGATCCGCACCCCCGTGCCGTCCGGGTTGCGCACCTGCACGGGGTCTCCGGCTCGGGCGACGAGCGCGCCGGACGCGCTGAGTTCGTCGTCGCGGGCGTGTGCGGCCTGTCTGCGGTCGTCGCTCAACTGGTGGTATCCGGCCTCGTCGCCGTAACCGATCGTGATGAAGGTTGCCATGTCACTGCTGACTCGCGCCGCGCCCGGAACTCATCGCTCAGAGCGCCCCGTGATAGCCGTGCTGCCGCCAGGCCTCATACACGGCGACGGCCGCCGCGTTGGACAGGTTCAGCGAGCGGCGGCCGGCCAGCATCGGGATCCGCACCTGCTCGGTGATGTGCGCGTCGGCCAGCGTCGCCGCGTCCAGCCCGGTGGGTTCGGGCCCGAACATCAACACGTCGCCCGCCCGGTAGCGGACATCGGCGAACGAGGTGGGCGCGTGCGAGGTGAACGCGATCACCCGGGCCGGCGCGAGCGCCTCCCAGGCGGCCTCGAGTGAGGCATGGACGGTCACCGACGCGAGGTCGTGATAGTCCAGCCCGGCCCGCCGCACCTTCGGTTCGGACAGGTCGAAGCCCATCGGCTCGACGAGATGCAATTCGCAGCCCGTCGCCGCCGCCGTCCGGATCGCGTTGCCCGTGTTGGGGGCGATGCGCGGGGAGTAGAACATCAGCTTGAACACAACGCGATAATGGTCGCATGGTCGAGCAGAGCATCTGGATGCAGAAAGTCACTGCCGATCCCGGACATTCGCAGTGGTACATCGAGCGGTTCCGCGCGATGGCCCGCGCCGGTGATGACCTTGCCGGCGAGGCCCGCTTCGTGGACGCGATGGCGCCCCGGGGCGCCCGGATCCTCGACGCGGGTTGCGGCCCCGGCCGGCTGGGCGGGTACCTGGCCGCCGCCGGTCACGACGTCGTTGGCGTCGACGTCGACCCGGCGCTCATCGAAGCGGCCGAGCAGGATCATCCCGGCCCGCGCTGGCTCGTCGGCGACCTCGCCGAACTGGACCTGCCCGCCCGCGGCATCGCCGAGCCGTTCGACGTGATCGTGTCCGCCGGGAACGTCATGACTTTCCTCGCCCCCAGCACGCGGGGGCGGGTGCTGGGCCGGCTGCGCGCCCACCTCAAGGGCGACGGCCGGGCGGCGATCGGCTTCGGCGCCGGCCGCGATTACGCGTTCGCCGCTTTCCTCGACGACGCGGCGGCGGCCGGCTTCGCGCCGGATCTGCTGCTCTCCACCTGGGACCTGCGACCGTTCGCCGATGGCTCGGATTTCCTCGTCGCGGTCCTCCGGCCGGTGTAGGAACCGTTTGCCAGAATCGTCCGCCCGTGCGCGGGTCCACCTTGGAGGGACCTGTCTGCTCAGTAACGATTCTGGTGACCTGGGCCGCGGGCTGTCATACTCGTCGGATTGCCACGTTGACGCGCTCGCGCCCATCTGGCGTGGTACGGGTGGATAAAGCAGGAAGTCTCATGAGCCTCTCGATTTCTCGAGCGCTGACCATCAGCGCGGCGGCCGGTCGCACGGCCGTGGCGACGTGACCATGTTCGCCCGCCCGGCCAACCCGGCCGAGGCGGCCGCCTCCGAATCCCCACAGCCGCACGCCACCGACCCGGCGCCGGACAAACGCCCGCCGACCTGGTCGCTGAGCAACTGGCCGGTTCGGTGGAAAGTGCTGGCGATTGTGCTGGTCCCGCTGGTGTTGGCGACGGTGTTCGGGGTGCTGCGCATCGAGGGCGCGATGGCGAACGCGGGCGGTCTGCGGCTCGCGGCCGCCCGCGCCGACGTGGTCCCGGTGGTCACCAAATACATGTCCGCCCTGGACGTCGCCCTGATGGCGGGCAGCACCGGGCGCGACGTGGAGGGGGCCAAGAAGAACTTCGAGGCGCGCAAGTACGAGTTGGACACGCGGCTGCACGACACCGACGTGAGCGCCGAAGTGCGCTCGGGCGTGAACAACCTGCTGGACGGCGGTCAGATGCTGGTGAACAAGGCGTCCGACAACGGCCTCGGTTTGCGGGAGCGGGTGACCCTGTATGCCCCGATCCTGCTGACCGCGGAGGACGTCATCAATGCGTCGGTGCGCGTCGACGACGAGAAGATTCGCGCGCAGACGGAGGGGCTGAGCCGGGCGGTCGGGGCGCGCGGGCAGATGACGATGCAGAAGATCCTCGTCACCCGCGGCGCCGAGCTGCCCGAGCCGCAACTGCGGACCTCGATGATCACCCTGGCCGGGACCGAGCCGTCGACCCTGTTCGGGATGAGCGAAGTGCTCGGCGCCGGATCGCCGGAAGCCAAGACACTGCAGCAGCAGCTGGTGGCCCGGATGGCGATCATGTCCGATCCGGCCAGCGTGCTCGTCGACAACCCCGACCTGCTGCGCTCGATACAGACCACCGACGACATCGCCGAACAGGTCATCAAGGACGCCACCGCGTCGGTGACCAAGTCGGTGCACGCGCAGGCCGCGGACAAGCGCAACGCCGCGATCCTGGACACCATCCTGGTGCTGGGCGCCATCGTCATCGCGCTGGTCGTCGTGTTGCTGGTGGCGCGCGCGCTGGTGCGGCCGCTGCGCATCCTGCGTGACGGCGCCCTCAAGGTGGCCCACACCGACCTCGAGGAGGAGATCGCCCGGGTCAAGGCGGGCGGCGCCGAGCCGACGCCGCAACCGCTGCCGGTGTACACCACCGAGGAGATCGGCCAGGTCGCCCACGCGGTGGACGAACTGCACACCCAGGCCCTGCTGCTGGCCGGCGACGAGGCGCGGTTGCGACTGCTGGTCAACGACATGTTCGAGACCATGTCGCGCCGCAGCCGGTCGCTGGTCGACCAACAGCTGTCGCTCATCGATCGGCTGGAGCGCAACGAGGAGGACCCCGAACGCCTGGACAGCCTGTTCCGGCTGGATCACCTCGCCGCCCGGCTGCGCCGCAACAGCGCCAACCTGCTGGTGCTCGCCGGCGCGCAGCTGGCCCGCGACCAGCGTGACCCGGTGCCGCTGTCGACGGTGCTCAACGCAGCGGTGTCCGAGGTCGAGGATTACCGCCGCGTCGAAATCGCCGGACTGCCCGACAACAGCACGCTGATCGGCGCGGCCGCCGGCGGCGCCATTCACCTGTTCGCCGAGCTGATCGACAACGCCCTGCGTTACTCACCGCCGTCGACTCCCGTGCGGGTCTCGGCGGGCCGCGGCGGGGACGGGGGAGTCGTGGTGCGGATCGCCGACTCCGGCCTGGGCATGAACGACACCGATCGCCGCATGGCGAACATGCGGCTGCAGGCCGGGGGCGAGGTCAGCCCCGACAACGCGCGCCACATGGGGCTTTTCGTGGTCGGCCGGATCGCGGCGGGGCACGGCATCCGGGTGGGGCTGCGCGGCCCGGCGGCGAACGAGACGGGCTCCGGCACCACCGCGGAGATCTACCTGCCGCCGACCATCCTCGAGGGCGCGGCCCGGCCCGTCCGAGCCACGCGGATCCGGGCCGTTTCGTCCCCCAGCGCACAACTCGCCGCGCCGGCCGAGGAACGCAGGCCCGAGCCGGCGCTCCCGCACGCCGAGGCTCCCGTACCGCCGGTCACGCTGCTGCCGCGGCGCAACCCCGGTTCCAGCGGCATCACCGAGGTGCCCGCCGAAGAGCGGCAGCCCCAGCGGCACCGGCGCGAACTCCCCACCCCGTGGTGGGAGAGCGGCACCCCGGCGGAGCCGGACCCCAAACCCGCGCCGGCGCGGACGGCGTCGGACACGTCGGCGTTCTTCGCCGCGCGGTCGCGGGAGGCCGACAAGCCTGCGGCCCCCGCCCCGAGCGCGCCCGGCCCGTCGATTCCGGCCGTCCCCAAGAGCGACAGCGCCCCGGCCGACGACGACGTGATCTACCGGCGGATGCTGTCGGAGATGCTCGGCGACCCGCACGACCTGGTCAACAGCCCCGACCTGGACTGGCAGTCGGTGTGGGACCGCGGTTGGACGCTGGCGGCGGCGGCGGAGGAGAAGCCCGTCGAATCACGCACCGCCGAGCACGGCCTTCCGGTGCGCACGCCCGGCGCCCGGCTGGTGCCGGGGACGGCCAACGGGACGGGCCTGCCCGAGGAGGACCAGCCGGCCGAGGAAGACCAGGGAACCAACGGTGGCAGCCACTCCGCCCGCGAGCCGCAGCACGCCGCGGCGGCGCGCGATCCCGAGGCGGTTCGCGCCTCCTTCAGTAATCACTTCGGCGGCGTGCGCACCGGCCGGTCGCACGCCCGCGACACGACTCAAGGGCCCGATCAGGAATGAATTCACCTGACAATTCACTGGACTGGCTGGTGACGCGGTTCGCCCGCGAGGTTCCCGGCGTGGCGCACGCCTTGCTGGTCTCCGTCGACGGACTGCCCCTCGCCGCCAGCGAGCATCTCCCACGTGAGCGCGCCGACCAGTTGGCCGCGGTGGCCTCCGGTCTGGCCAGCCTCGCGACCGGCGCCGCGCAGCTGTTCGAGGGCGGCCAGGTGCTGCAGTCGGTGGTCGAGATGCAACACGGCTACCTGCTGTTGATGCGCGTCGGTGACGGCTCGCATCTGGCCACGCTCGCCGCCACGTCGTGTGACATCGGTCAAATCGGCTACGAGATGGCCATCCTGGTCGAGCGGGTCGGGGGCGTGGTGCAGTCCACCCGCCGGTCTGGCGTCTCGTGAGCCGCGATGGACGAACGCGAACCCCGGCCGGGCGCAGGTAGAGGGAATCTGGTCCGCCCGTACACCCTGACCTCCGGACGGACCGGCACCGACGTCGACCTTCCGGTGGAAGCGCCGATACAGACGTTGCAGGCCGGCCTGGCTTACCGGTGGCCAGCCGACGACGCGAAAGGCAAGATCATCCAACTCTGCGTGGGCAGTCCGTCGGTCGCGGAGATCTCCGCCCGGCTGGATTTGCCGCTCGGTGTCACGCGCGTCCTGGTCGGCGATCTGGTTTTGTCCGGCTACCTTCGGGTGCATAGGACGTTGTCCGAGCGTTCGACCTCCGATGAGCGCCACGAACTGATAGGAAGGACGCTGCGTGGCCTTAAGGCACTCTGAGGCGCACTCCGAGATGTACTCCGACTCCGCCCACGCTTCCACGAAGATCGTCATCGCGGGCGGGTTCGGTGCCGGCAAGACGACGTTCGTCGGGGCGGTGTCGGAGATCATGCCGTTGCGCACCGAGGCGATGCTCACCGACGCCTCGACGGCCGTCGACGCGCTGGAGGCCACCCCGGATAAGCGGACCACCACCGTCGCGATGGACTTCGGCCGGATCACGCTGGACGAGGACCTCGTGCTCTACCTGTTCGGCACGCCGGGGCAGCGCCGGTTCTGGTTCATGTGGGACGACCTGGTTCGGGGCGCCATCGGGGCGATCGTGCTGGTGGACTGCCGGCGCCTGGAGGACAGCTTCGCCGCGGTCGACTTCTTCGAGCACCGCAACCTGCCGTTCCTGGTCGCGGTCAACGAGTTCGATGGCGCGCCGCGCTATCCCGTTGCGGAGGTGCGCGAGGCGCTCACCTTGCCCGCGCACATCCCGATGATCTCGGTCGACGCCCGGGATCGCCGGTCGGCGACCGATGCGCTGATCGCGGTCAGCGAATACGCTCTGGCCAGCCTGACTGCCAGTTGAGCACCCGGTGGGTTGATCGTCACTTCGACGGCCACGACTTCACCGACGAGGACCTCAGCCGGTGGCAGACCGAACGGGTCGTGTTCGACGAGTGCAACTTCAGCGGCGCCAACCTGGCCGAGTCGCAGCACCGCGGGTCGGCGTTCCGCAATTGCACGTTCAAGCGAACTTCGTTGTGGCACAGCGATTTCGCGCAGTGCAGTATGCTGGGCTCGGTCTTCGTGCAGTGCCGGATGCGGCCGATCGCCTTCGACGAGGTCGACTTCACGCTCGCGGTGCTCGGTGGTAACGACCTGCGCGGCGTCGACCTGAGCGGCTGCCGGCTGCGCGAGGCCAGCCTGGTGGAAGCGGACCTGCGCAAGGCGGTGTTGCGCGGCGCCGACCTGTCCGGCGCGCGGACGACGGGCGCCCGGCTGGACGACGCCGACCTGCGCGGCGCGACCGTGGATCCCTCGTTGTGGAGAACCGCGTCGCTGGCGGGCGCCCGCGTCGACGTCGGCCAGGCGGTGGCCTTCGCGGCGGCTCAGGGGCTGCGCCTCGACGGCTGATCGGCTCAGTGCTTGAGCCGGATGCGCCACCGCACCAGAACGGCGTAGCCGACCGATAACGCCGCCAGCATGCCCATGTCGAACAGCCAGGCGCCCGGCGTGTGCTGGAAGTGGCTGTCCCGCGGGCTTTGCGGGCCGGGCGACACGGTCCACAGGTCGACCGTCGACGCCTGCGCGGCGTACCCCCACCGCGAGGGCACAGCCCAGGACAACTGGTCGAGGAAGATCCGGTTGGTGACCGGCACCATCCCGCCGGACAGCACCATCTGCCCCATGAGCGACACCACCAGCAGCGGCATGATCTGCTCGTTGGAGCGCGCCAGCGCCGACAGCAGCAGGCCCAGCATCGCGGCGGCCACACACGTCGCCGCGACGGCGACGAACAGCTCGAGGGTGGCGTTGCCGAGCAGCACGGCCGGCCGCTTCGGGGTGCCCTTGCCGGCCACCACGATGGCGGTCGCGATGGCCGCCTGGATGACGGCGAACACGCAGAACACCGCGATCTTCGCCAGCAGGTAGGCCGTCGTCGACAGCCCGACCGCCTGCTCCCGCCGGAAGATCGGGCGCTCGCCGATGAGGTCGCGGATCGTTAGCGCTGTGCCCATGAACGCCGCCGCCATGGTGAGCAGCGTCAGGATGGTGCCGGCCTCGCCGGCCGAATCACTCGTCGGGTCGGCGTAGCCGAAACCGGTGTGGCCGGGAACGGTCAGCGACAGCGCACCCATCACGAACGGCAGCAGCGCCAGGAACACGAAATAGGCGCGGTCGGAGACGACCAGGCGAACCTGGCGGCGGGCAACGGTGGAGAACTGGCGCCGCATGCTGGTGCTAGGCACGACGCCCAGATCGGCCGGTGCCTCCGCCTCAACCGGCGGCGGGGGTTTGTTCTGCGCCAGGAAGCGGCGGTTGGCCTCGTCCGGGTCGGCGCCCACCTTGGCGAAGATCTGCGCCCAGTTGGTGGTCCCCATGACCGTCCCGATCTGGTCGGGCGCCCCCAAGAAGGCGGTCTTGCCGCCGGGCGCCATCAGCAGCACCTGGTCGCAGACGTCGAGGTAGGTCAGCGAGTGGGTGACGACCAACACCACCCGGCCGGCGTCGGCCAACTGGCGCAGCATCGTCATGACCTGCAGGTCCAGCGCCGGGTCCAGGCCGGAGGTCGGCTCGTCGAGGATCAGCAGCGACGGCCCGGTGAGCAGTTCGAGGGCCACCGAGGCACGCTTTCGCTGCCCGCCGGAGAGCTTGTCGACCCGGGTGTCGCCGTGCTGGGTGAGCCCCAGTTCGTCGAGCACCTGCGCGACGACCTCTTCCCGGTCGGCCTTGGTGGTGTCGGGCGGCAGCCGCAGCTCGGCGGCGTAGCCCAGGGCCTGGTTGACCGTGAGCTGGCGGTGCACCACGTCGTCCTGGGGGACCATCCCGATCCTGGTCCGCAACGACGCGTACTCGGTGTGGATGTTGTGGCCCTCGAACGTGACCAGCCCGGAGGTCGGGGTGGCGTACCCGGCGATCAGCCGCGACAGCGTGGTCTTGCCCGCGCCGGACCCGCCGATGAGCGCGGTCAGCGTGCCCGGCCGGGCCGTCAGGGAGATCTTTTCGAGCAGGTTCTTGCCGCTGACGCTGAAGTCGACGCCCCGCACCTCCAGGCCGCCGGTGCGCGCGGCCGCCTCCTGGCGGCGGACCAGGATGCCGCCGGAGAACACCAGGTCGACGTTGCCGATGGTCACCACGTCGCCCTCGGACAGCACCGCCGACGCGGCCTTGACCCCGTTGACGAAGGTGCCGTTGCTGCTGTTGGCGTCGCGGATCTCGGGGCCCGCCGGCGTCGGGGTCAAAAACGCGTGATGGCGGGACGCCAGCACGTCGTGGATGACGATGTCGTTGTCAAGGGCGCGGCCGATCCAGGCCGCGCGTCCGGGCCGGTCGGTCGCCCGCTCGGAACCGGGACCCAGGTTCTTCACCCGCGTGGTCGGGAACTCCGCGACCTGGCCGCTCACGCCGATCTGGGTCGGCTGATTGAGCTCCGGCAGCCCGCCCGTCTGCGATACCGAGCGGGTTGCGGCGTCCGGCCGGACGATCGGTACGGCGGTGGTGCGGTGCGGACCCTCCCACGGGCGCGGCGGCTGCGCCGGTGGTTGCCGCGGCGGCGCCGGCGGACGCTGACCGGCAGGCTGCGCACGCGCGGGCTGGGCGTCGCTGGGCGGCGAGATGACCGGGATCGACTCCGTGGTCGGCGGGAGCATGCCCACGGCCCCGGTGTGGTGGCCGATTTCGAAAGTGATCCGGGGGCCGTCGGGCTTGCCGATGTTGACGGTCTGGCCGTCCTCGATGTCGACCAGCGGCGCCCGCTGGCCGTTCACGTACACCCCGTTCAGCGAATTGTTGTCCAGCGCAATCCACTTGCCGCGATCGAAGCGCAGCAGCAGGTGCGAGCGGGCGACCAGTGGGTGCGCCACCCGCAGGTCCGCGCGCAGGTCGCTTCCGACGACGACGTCGCGGCCAGCCGAGAAGCTGCCCTTCGATCGGTCGGATCGAACAGTCAGGACGGGCGCCGCGCCTTGAGTCATCTCAGCGTTTCAGCCGGATGTGCCATCGGACGAAGCCGGTGTAGGCGATGGACAGGAACGCGAGCATCGCCATGTCGAACACGAAGATGTGTTTCGAGTGCTGCCAGATCGGGTCGTTGATCGGGATCTGTTTGACCTTCACCAGCGACGGAAAGTCGATCGACGACGCGCCCGCGGCGTAGCCCCAGCGGGCCGGTGTCAGCCACGCGAGCTCCTCGAGGCCGAAGCGCTGATAGACCGGGATCATGCCGCTGGAGAACACCAGCTGCGACATGATCGACACCACCAGCAGCGGCATGATCTGTTCGTTGGACTGCGCCACGGCCGACAGCAGCAGGCCGAGCATCGCCGACGCCACACAGGTGCCGGCGACGGTGACGAACAGCGAGAAGGTGGAGTTGCCGAAGAACGGCGGGTGGGCCGTCGGCGCACCCTTGCCCAGCCGCACGATCATCGTCGCGACGGCCGCCTGCATCGTCGCGAAGATGCAGAACACCGCGATCTTTGCCAGCAGGTAGGCGGTCGTGGACAGCCCGACGGCCTGCTCCCGCCGGAAGATGGCGCGCTCGCCGATCAGGTCGCGGATGGTCAGCGCGGTGCCCATGAAGACGGCGCCGATGTTCAGCAGCACCATGATGTACTGCGGCTGCGTGGGGGCGACGCCCAGCGGATCGGCCGGGCCGAGGCCGGGGTGGGGGCCTTTCACCGTCAGCGACAGCGCGCCGATGAGGAACGGCAGGATCGCCAGGAAGATCGTGTAACCGCGGTCGGACACGACGAGGCGCACCTGGCGGCGGGCGATCGTGGACAGCTGCCGCCATAGGTCCGACTTCGGGGGTTCGCCCAGGTCGGCCGGGCTCTGCGGGGACGGCGCCTGGGACTGCTGCTGATTGCGCTCCTTGAACCGGCGGTTGGCCTCGTCGGGGTCGGCGCCCACCTTGGCGAAGATGTCGGCCCAGTTGCGGGTGCCCATGGCCGCCTCGACCTGGTCGGGTGGCCCGCAGAACGCGGTCTTGCCGCCCGGCGCGACCAGCAGGATCTGATCGCAGACGTCCAGGTAGGACACCGAGTGGGTCACCACCAACACCGTGCGGCCGGCGTCGGCGAGCTGGCGCAGCATCAGCATGACCTGACGGTCCAGCGCGGGGTCCAGGCCGGAGGTCGGCTCGTCGAGCAGCAGCAGGGAGGGCTGGGTGAGCAGCTCGAGGGCCACCGAGGCGCGCTTGCGCTGGCCGCCCGACAGCTTGTCGACCCGGGTTTCGGCGTGCTTGGTCATGTCGAGTTCTTCGAGCACCTGGGCGACGATCTGAGCCCGCTCGGCTTTGCTGGTGTCGGGGGGCAGCCGCAACTCGGCGGCGTAGTTCAGGGCCTGGTTGACGGTCAGCTGGCGGTGCACGACGTCGTCCTGCGGGACCATCCCGATCCTGCTGCGCATCGACGCGTACTCGGCGTGGATGTCATGACCCTCGAAGGTCACGGTGCCCGAAGTGGGGCTGGTGTAGCCCACGATCAGCCGCGACAGCGTGGTCTTGCCGGCACCCGAACCACCGATGATGGCCGTCAGCGTGCCGGGCCGGGCGGTCAGCGAGATGTGGTCGAGCAGCTGCTTTCCGTGGTCGACGGTGTAGCACACGGAGTTCACTTCCAGGCCGCCGCTGCGCGTCGCCGCCTCGGTGCGGCGGAGCAGCTCACCGCGGGTGAAGACCAGGTCGACGTTTCCGATGGTGACCACGTCGCCCTCGGTCAGCACCGCGGACCCCACCCGCACACCGTTGACGAAGGTCCCGTTGACGCTGTGGGCGTCGCGGATCTCGGTGCCCAGCGGCGTCTGGGTCAGAAACGCGTGGTGGCGGGATGCGAGGACGTCCTGGATGACGACGTCGTTGTCGGTGGCACGGCCGATGGTCAGCGCGCCGGAAGGCTTCTGGATGGCTCCGGATCGCGAGGGCCTGAGCGCCTGGAACATCTTCGTCGCCAGGTTCGCCACCTCGGGCGGCTTGGCGTTGGTGGGTGACATCCGGGTTTCTGGCGCCGGCATCTGCGGGTGCGGCTGGAAGGTGGAAGGTGGCGCTGGTACGACGGGCGGAGGAGCCGGCGCGCGGCCGCCGCCCGGATACATCGGTTGCCCCGGCGGGGCGGGGCGCTGCCCGGCCGCGCCCGGGTGCGGGCGCCGCGGCGGCGACGCCCAGTTGGGCGGGCGGCCCGCCGGTCCGGGTGGGGGACCGGGTGGCGCGGCGACGGGCGGGCCACCCGGCGCGGCGGACCAGGCCGTCCCGCCGGGGTGAGCGGCGGCCGGAATGCCCATCGATTCGGTTTGCGGTGGGCGCCCGGCCATTCCCTGGTGCCGCCCAACCTCGAACAGCAGCTGAGGCCCGTCCGGGTTTCCGATGTTGAGGCACTGACCGTCGTGGATCTCGACCACCGGCACCCGCCGACCGTTCACGAAAGTGCCGTTGAGCGAACCGTTGTCGATCGCCAGCCACCGGCCCTGGTCGAAGCGCAGCAACAGATGCGCGCGCGAGATCAACGGGTGCGTGATGCGCATGTCGGCGCGCAGATCGCGCCCCACCACCACGTCGTGACCGGCGGCAAAGGTGCGTTCTGACCCGTCAAAACGAACCGTCAAGACGGGCGGGGCTGCTGAGCTCATCGCACCAACTGTAACTCGTGGACCCGAGGCCAACCTGAGGCCCAAATGTGCGTTGGCGGCCCGCGATCGTCAGCGGGCTAGCAGATCGGGCGCGCCTGTGACCACGCACTGGGTGCGGGTGTAGATGGTGGCCATGCACTTGTTGCAGTGCGTGCAGGCCGAACGCACGCTGTGCGCGGCGCCGTCTGCCGCGATCCGATTGATCAGGTCCGGCTCGGCCAGCAGCGCCCGGCCCATCGCGACGAATTGGAATCCCTCGGCCATCGCCAGGTCCATCGTCTCCCGATTGGTGATGCCGCCGAGCAGGATCAGCGGCATGGTCAGCTCGGCGCGGAACAGCTTCGCGTGCCGCAACAAATAGGCCTCGCGGTAGGGGTATTCGCGAAGGAACTTCTTGCCCGTCATGCGCATGCCCCAGCTCAGCGGCGGCTTGAACGCCCCGGCGAATTCCTTGAGCGGCGCGTCACCGTGGAACAGGTACATCGGGTTGACCAGCGAGCTGCCCGCGGTGAGTTCGATCGCGTCCAGCCCGCCGTCGTCCTGCAGCCACTTGGCGGTGGTCAGCGATTCCTCGATGGAGATGCCGCCGCGGACGCCGTCGGTCATGTTGAGCTTGGCGGTGACCGCGATCGGCGTGCCCTCCTTTTCCACTGCCCGGCGCACGGCCATGACCATGCCGCGGGCCACCTTCGCCCGGTTTTCCAGCGATCCGCCGAACTCGTCGTCGCGGCGGTTGATCAGCGGGGACAGGAACGAGCTGGCGAAGTAGTTGTGGCCCAAGTGGATTTCGACCGCGTCGAAGCCGGCTTCGATGGCCAGCCGGACCGCGTTGGCGTGCCCCTCGATGACATCGTTGATGTCGTCGCGGGTCGCCTTCTTGGCGAACCGCATCCCGATCGGATTGAAGAACCGCACCGGCGCCAGCGCCCTGGCCTTGTTGGATTTGGCGTTGGCGACCGGACCGGCGTGGCCGATCTGCGCGCTGACCGCCGCGCCCTCGGCGTGGATCGCGTCGGTGAGCCGCCGGAATCCAGGCACCGCCTCCGGGCGCATCCAGATCCCGTTGCCCTCCGTGCGGCCGCCGGGGGAGACGGCGCAATAAGCGACGGTCGTCATGCCGACGCCGCCCGCCGCGGGCAGGCGGTGGTATTCGATCAGGTCGTCGGTCACCAAGGTGTCGGGCGTGCGGGCCTCGAAGGTCGCCGATTTGATGGTGCGATTGCGCAGCGTGATCGGGCCGAGCTTGGCCGGGCTGAACACGTCCGGAGGGGTTGACATATCGGGAGCTTAATGGTGGTCGCAAGCGCGGCGAAGCCGGGCGTGGCGGGTCGCCATCCCCGCTGTCTGCCAGACTGTCAGGCGTGGGCGCAATCACACTGGACGGCAAGGCCACCCGCGACGAGATCTTCGTCGACCTCAAACAACGGGTGGCCGCGCTGACCGCGTCGGGTCGCACCCCCGGACTGGGCACCATCCTGGTCGGTGACGATCCCGGCTCGCAGGCCTACGTGCGCGGCAAGCACGCGGATTGCGCCAAGGTCGGCATCACGTCGATCCGCCGCGACCTGCCCGCCGACATCAGCACCGCGACGCTGGAAGACACCATCGACGAGCTGAACGCCAACCCCGACTGCACCGGCTACATCGTGCAGTTGCCGCTGCCCAAGCAGCTGGACGAGAACGCGGCGCTGGAGCGTGTCGACCCGAACAAGGACGCGGACGGACTGCACCCGACGAACCTGGGCCGGCTGGTGCTCAGCGTTCCGGCACCGCTGCCGTGTACCGCGCGGGGGATCGTGCACCTGCTGCGGCGCTACGACGTCGAGATCGCGGGGGCGCATGTGGTCATCATCGGCCGCGGGGTGACGGTCGGCCGCCCGTTGGGGCTGCTGCTCACCCGCCGTTCCGAGAACGCCACGGTGACGTTGTGCCACACCGGAACTCGCGATCTGGCCGCGCACACCCGGCAGGCGGACATCGTCGTGGCCGCCGTCGGGGTGCCGCACATGCTGACCGCCGACATGGTGCGTCCGGGCGCCGCGGTCGTCGACGTGGGCGTCAGCCGGACCGACAACGGGTTGGTCGGCGACGTGCACCCCGACGTGTGGGAGGTCGCCGGCCACGTGTCGCCGAATCCCGGCGGAGTCGGTCCCTTGACCCGGGCGTTCCTGCTGAGCAACGTCGTCGAGCTGGCCGAGCGGCAATGAACGCGAGGTCCGTCGTCAGGGCCCAGTGGCCGATCCTGCTGGTCGGCTTGACCTTCGCCACGGCGCTCGCGCTGGTGGGGGCCAGCTTCTGGCGTCGCGGTTCGCTGCTGATCGGTATCGGGGTCGGTCTGGCGGCGGCGTTGCGATTGGTGCTGTCCGATGATCGGTCCGGTCTTTTGGCGGTGCGCAGCAAGGGAATTGACTTCATCACCACCGCGACGGTCGCGGGAGCGATGGTCTACATCGCGTGGACCATCGATCCGCTCGGCACCCGTTAGATACCCGGGATCTGCCCCGCCATTCCGGGGATCTGCCCCGCCATCCCGGGCATGCCGGGGATCTGCCCGGCCATGCCGGGCATCTGCGGCACCGCGCCGGACAGATTGCCGCTGGCCAGGTTTGCCATCTGTTCGGGACAGTAAGTCTGTATCGCGATGGTGGTGAACATGCGCGCCATCATGGGGGACATGCCCCGGCCGGACACGCTGGACGCGGCCGCGGCGAAGTTGCCGCCCGGCTGGGCGAGCATCGGGCAGATGGACTGACCGACCGACATCGCGTTCCCGGGTTCGCCGAAGTCGATGCCGGCGTGGTTGAGCGCGTCGATGAAATTGTCGTCGGGGTTGTCCGCGCCGGCTGGAGCCGCGAACGCCGACGCCGCGGTGAGCAGGCCGGCGGCCACCGCCAGCAGGCGAACGGTCAGGGGCTGGTTCCGAAACACCCAGATCCAGTGTTGCGTTCGTGAACGTGCCTTCATGCAGCCTCCCCCTCATTCGTGGAGTGCGCCGGAAGCACTCGAATCACGTTACGAACTCTGAGCTATCACTGTCACGTTTGCGACACGGTGGGATAAAGCTTCGCACAATAAGCGTTTTGCGCGGTCACCGCGGCCGCAGCGTCGATTATTAGGGCGCCGTGTGGCGTCAAGACCCGCGGCGGATCGAGGCCACACTGTGATCTGACACGGCCGTAAGCTCCGGGCTTTTCGGTGAGAAATGTTTAAGAATCTCCGCACATGACGACGAATCGCAGCCGTCCGCTGGACCCCTGGTTGCAGAGGGACATCTCGCGCCAGGCCTTTCTCCGCGGCGCCGTCGGAATGCTGGCAACCGGTGCGGTTCTGGGCACCGCGCGGGCCGCGGCGGATCCCGTCGCCGGATGGGGCGGTCTGGCCTCCTCCATCGGCGGCACTGTTGTCCTGCCGACCAATGCCGCTCAATTCTCCACCAGCAAAAAGGTTTTCAACTCGTTCTATGACAACTCCAGTCCCGCTGCGGTCGTGACGGTTTCGTCGCAGGCCGACGTGCAGAAGGCGGTCGCATTCGCGGCGGCGAACAACCTCAAGGTCGCGCCGCGCGGCGGTGGGCATTCGTACGTCGGTGCCTCGAGCGCCAACGGCACGTTGGTCCTGGACCTGCGTGGGCTTCCGGGCGGCGCCAACTTCGACGGCAACAACGTCACCGTCACCCCGGCGACCACCCTGTACGCGATCCACCAGGCTTTGACCGGCGCCGGTCGCGCGATACCCAGCGGTACGTGCCCGACCGTCGGCGTCGCCGGTCTCGCGCTCGGCGGTGGGATCGGGCCCGACACCCGGCGCGCGGGCCTGACCTGTGACGCGCTGCAGTCGGCGACGGTCGTGCTGCCCAGCGGCGACGTGGTGACCGCCTCCGCCAACGACAACCCCGATCTGTTCTGGGCGCTTCGCGGCGGTGGCGGCGGCAATTTCGGGGTGACGACGTCGATGACGTTCTCCACCCTCGCGACGGCCGACAGCGACGTCGTGCGGCTCGACTTCCCGCCCGCGTCGGCCACCCAGGTGCTCGTCGGCTGGCAGTCCTGGCTCAACGCCGCCGACCGAAACACCTGGGGCATCGTCGATCTCATGGTCGGCTCCGCCCCGAATTGCCATGTGCTCGCAACGTGCCCGGCCGGCACGGGGTCGGGAGTGGTCGATGCGATCAAGTCCGCGGTCGGGGTGGCGCCCACCTCTGTTTCGAACAAGACGATGAACCGCACGGATCTGGTGATGTTCCTGGCCGGCGGCAGCGCCGACCCTCCGGCGCGCTCCTTCGTGGCCGGATCCGACGTCGTCGGGCGGGTGGATTCCGCTGCGGCCCATGCCATTGCCACCGCGATAGGGCAATGGCCGGCAGGCGCCGGACAGGCGTCGGTCCTCGTCGATCCGCTCGGTGGCGCCGTCGCGGACGTGGCCGCGGGTGACACCGCCTTTCCGTGGCGCAATCAGGCCGCCGTCCTGCAGTGGTACGTCGAACCCTCCAGTAGCCAGGTCAGCGCCGCGAACAGCTGGCTGAGCTCAGCGCACCAAGCGGTGCAACAGATTTCGGTCGGCGGATATGTGAACTACCTGGAGGCCAATGGCGCGCCGGCGCGCTACTTCGGCTCGAACCTGTCGCGGCTGACGACCGTGCGGCAGAAGTACGACCCGAATCGAGTCATGTTCTCCGGGCTGAACTTCTGAGTTCTCAGCGGCCGAGCAGACGATTCCGTTGTTCGACGTATTCCTCGTCGGATATCAGTCCCTCGTCGCGCAACCGGGCGAACTCGCGTATCTCGGCGGCGATCCCCGTCACCACGGTGCGCGGCTCGCTCTCCGCGGGCACGTCCTCATCCGCATCGGAAGGCCGCTCGCTGATCGCCTGCCTGCCAACGGGTTTCGCGATCCGCTGATTATGGTCACGCCGGCCGACGGCGTCGCGAATGGCGCGTCCGGCCGTGCCGGCCAGGGCCATCTCGCCGAACGTGCTCTCGAAACCGGGTACCACCGCCGTGGCGGCGGCACCGGCGGGCGCGGCGGGCAACGCGAGCGCGATCGGGCGTACCGCCGGCGTGCCTGCCGCCCAGGTCGGCGGCACCGAGAGCCGCCCGATCGAGTCCGCCTCGCCCAGCCCCGCCGACGTCGTCGTTGACAACACGTTCGGGGTTGTCGCCGGAACGGCCGGCGTCACCCCCCGCACTATCGAGACGGGCGCGCCATTCGCATCCCAATCACTGACGATGTCATCGGTGTGCAAACCGGTTTCAGCACCGACCAGGTCGATGGGCATGGATACCGCCCCCAGCGGGGCCAATGGGGCGTCGACTCCGTACGCAATGGCGTCGGCGCCGACGTTGATCAGGTCCAACGGCGAGTTCACGCCGAGCGCGGACGCCGCCCCAGTCGCCGAGCTCACCGACCCCGCGGCGCTCGAGACCACGCTCTGGGTGGACCCGGCGGGCAGCTGGGCGGCTTGGCTGAGCGCATTGGCCTGTGCCCCCGAATCGGTGTTCTGCTGCGGTGGCGTGAACGGCGTCATCTGCGTGGCCGCGGCCGAGGATCCCGCGTAGCCGTACATCGCGACGGCGTCTTGCGCCCACATCTCGCCGTACTGAGCCTCGGTCGCGGCGATCGCAGGCGTGTTCTGCCCCAACAGATTCGTGGCGACCAACATCGCAAGCTGGCTCCGGTTGGCCGCGACCTCCGGCGGCGGCACGGTTGCCGCGAACGCTGCCTCATAGGCCGCGGCGGCCGAAATGGCCTGCGTAGCGGTCTGCTCCGCCTGCGCGGCGGTCGCGTTCAACCACGACACGTAGGAGTTGGCGGCGGCGGCCATCATGGCCGATGAGGGACCCAGCCATGGTCCGGCGATGAGAGCGGAGACCACCGATTCGTACGAGCCGGCGGCGGTATACAGCTCTGCTGCAACCGATTCCCATGCCTGGGCGGCGGCAAGCATTGGTCCCGAACCCGGACCGGCATACATCAGGCCCGAGTTGACTTCCGGCGGAAGCGTCGCGAAATCCATTGCACCGCCGGCCTATTTGAACGAGTCCGGGTTGACCGGGTAAGCGGCAATCCCCCCAGCGATGGACGACAAAGGTCTCCCCCTCAATGAATTTTTGGCACGGCGCGGCTCAGCCTGCGCCGCGACGTTTCGGATCAGTGGGTTTTGCGGTCAATGGCTCGCTACGCCGCGCCCCTCTCTGACCGGCTGGAGGCGTCGAACGTTGTCTTCATTCGACACATCGGCGTCCATTTCAGTTTCGGCGCAACGACAATCACCTTCGGTGCTTGATCCGTCGGCGGCCGGCCGCCGCAGGGGCTGCCCCTTGCGCAGGGTGGCGATGAGTTCTCGGTATGGACCGACCAGGTAAACGGTGTCACCGGCGCTGAGCCGGGAGTCGCGACGCGGGTGCAGCCGAACCGGGGCGTCCTCCCGAGTGATTGCGATAACACGCGTTTGGGTGGAAACTTCGAACATCTGCAGCCCGTCGAGTTCGCTGCCGGCCTGCACGTACATTCCGCCTATCAGGAACGATCGGTTGCCGACCGAAAACGTGCCCAGCACCTCCAGGCCCATCGCTGCGCCGATGAACCACGGTGCGGCCAGTTCGACTGTCGACCGGACGTTTTCGAAGCCGAACCGCTGGGCGACCGCGGATCCCAGGTCATGGTCGTACACCCGCAGGACCAGCGGGACCTTGCTCCATCGATTGCCCAGTGGGGCCGGCGCGGAGCCCAACATTTCGCGAACCACGATCCCGGTCTCGATGTTGACCATGTCGTCTCGGGTCAGCACCGCGACCGCGCGGGCACTGTCGACCCGGGCCGCTTCCAGGGTCGGGCGTAATGTCGCGTCCCCGAAGATGACCGGCACGTCGAGCTCGGCCGTCGTCGACAGGAAGGGATTGCCCTGGTCGCGCTCGATCACCGCCACGTCGTAACCGGCCTCGGTCAGGTCGGTGACGACCCGGACCCCGAGCGCGCTCAACCCGACCACGATGATGTGGTTGCGCAGGTGGCGTGCCCGTGGGCGTGCGGACAACGTGAGAAAGCGTCGCGATAGCAGCACGTCGGCGATAAACGCGACAAGCAGGGCGGTGGTGGTCACGCCGGCCAGCATCAGCACGGCGGCGTAGAGCCGCAGCCAGGTGGGCTGTTTGGCGAAGCTGAAGTCGCCGTAGCCCGTCGTCGTGATCGTCTCGTTGGTGAAGTAGAACGCGTCGGTCCAGGACATCCCCGGGTGGGTGTAGGAGTAATGCAGCAGCGTCGTCGAGCCGACGACCAGAAACATGAGCGCGACGATCACGGGATAGAACGCGGGGTTGACCTCGTCGGGCAGGGCGCGCGCGGCGTACAAGATTCGGCGCAAGCGTGACTGGCGTGCGCGCCTTCGCGCCTGACGTGGAACCTTGATTCCGCAGGCGGCGACCTCCTCGGTGGTGCCGATCATCGCCGTCCAGTCGCCGGCGCCCACCCGCAGATCCCGTCCCGGGCATACGACGACCTCACCGGCGTTGGCGGCGTCTTCGTTGTGGACCATCGCCACCGGGGCCAGGTCGCCGTAGATCTCCCGCAGCGACGCATCGAACGGAGCCTCGGCGCCGAAGGCGACGAAGTCGATCCCTGCCACCTCGAACGGGTGCGTGGTGCGCGCCAGGCAAGCCTCGACCACCGCGGCGCCGGCGAGGTCGGCAACGCCGAGGATCGCGCTCGGGCCCTCGTCCGCGGCGACGGCCTCGCGCAGTACGTCATTGGCCACCCGGGCCACCACGCGGATGTTCGGGTTGGCCTTCCGCGCCAGCAGCGCAATCTCCAAATTCGTCGCGTCGTCATCTCCGGCGCACACCACAGCCGACGCCGTGGCGACTCCCGCCCTGGCGAGTTCGGTCTTGACGCGGGCGCCGGCGAGTTCCGAATCGAGGAGCCGCGCGACGCTCGCGCCAGCCCTCTTCAACTCGTCGACGATGGTCGACGCCAGCGCGTCATCACCGCTGACGATGATGCACTGGGTCATGACGTTCCACTCCTCCGCGAATCACGGCTACCCCTCATTCGACATTGATCACGAGCAGTGGCGCGAAACCCATGTGGCACAAGCACTTACTTTGCTGAGGCGGGTATCGCGCGCTACTCCAAGGAAATGAAGATCGAATTCGATGCTAACAGACAGATTCAGGATGCGGCGGGCGCGAACGCGTCTGTCCTCCAATCAAGCGCACCGCGCCGCTGGCGATTCGCGCTCTGAATAGCCTGGAGCGCAGTAAAAGTCAATTTTTACAAGTGCGGATTGTGTCAAATGATATAAAGGAAGCGTCGCGATGGCGTCCAGAAGGGCTGCTGTACAACACCTTTAACCTGCCTGTGCGTTTACTGTCCATATCGGACGACGCGTGCGAAATCTGTTTTGAGACGAAGTGCGTTACCTCACAACACCCTTGGCGCGGCACACCAATCAACGCGAAGTATGAGCGTTTATTACCAATGGCGCCGTCTTTGTTACATCCAAGTCACGCGCTGAGAGTGTGCTGGCAATTCTTCTGACAATTTCCTGTGTTTATCGTTGCTGGCCGATAGAGGTAGGGCGACAAAAACAATTGCGGCAGATACGCTTTCGGCGAGCATCATGGCTCGGGGAAGACGTTTCAAACAGGTGGGGGAAGGAATATGCGCGGTGCCAACATCTTTGGCTGACGGGCGGCCCGGCGAGCACAGGGCATGGTCATCGCTGTCCGACGTGTGCAAGCGGGGCCTTCTCGGCAGGCCCCTGATCAACTCGCAGCTCGAACACGAAAAGTTGTCGAACCCGGTCGCGCTCGGGGTGCTGTCGCCCGACGCAATCTCCTCGACCGCTTACGGCTCCGAGCAGATCATGATCGAACTGCTGCCTGCGGCCGGGATGGCGGCGTTCGCCCTGCTGCTTCCCATCACCGGCGTCATTCTCCTGATCCTGGTGCTGGTGGCGGCGTCGTATCGCCAAGTTGTCATGGTCTATACGCGGTCCGGCGGATCGTACGTGGTCGCGCGGGAGAATTTTGGCCCTCGGGTGGCGCAGGTCGCCGCGGCGGCACTGCTGATCGACTACGTGGTCACGGTCGCCGTGCAATGCGCCGCGGGGACCGTCGCGGTGGCTTCGGCGTTACCGGTGCTGGGCCCCTACAGCCTTGAGATCACCGTCGGCATGGTGTTGTTGATGTGCTTTGCGAACCTGCGCGGTCTGCGCGAAGCGGGAGCCCGTTTCGCGTTGCCTACCTACGCGTTCGTGGCCATGGTGTCGCTGACCATCGTTGTCGGAGTCATTCGCGAGCTGAGCGGAAGCCTGCCGACATACGATCCCCAGCACATCACCGGAGCGGTGCCGGTCCACCAGGGCAGCGGATTGGTGATGGGCGCGACCGTTCTGATTGTGTTGCGCGCGTTCGCCAACGGTGGCTCATCACTGACCGGAGTCGAAGCCATATCGAACACGGTCACCACTTTCCGCAAGCCGGAGGGCATCAACGCCCGGCGAGTCATGACGATCATGGCCTGCATCCTCGCGTTCCTGCTGGCAGGCGTGGCGTGGCTGACGCACGTGACCCACGCCGTCCCTTACACGGACGGCTACCCGTCCATGTTGTCCGAGATCGCCCGGGCCGTCTTCGGTCACGGCGCAATCGGCAGTGTCCTCTACATCTTGGTGCAGGCGTCGACCGCGGCGATCCTCTACACCGGCGGCAACACCAGCTTCAACGGCTTTCCCGCGCTGGCGAGTTTCGTTGCCGGGGACCGGTTTTTGCCGCGTCCGCTGATGAAACGCGGCCATCGCCTGGTCTTCTCCAACGGCATCATCGCCCTGACCGCCCTGTCGATCGCGTTGCTCCTCATCACCGGGGGCTCGGTTGATGCGCTGGTGCCCTTCTACGCGATCGGTGTGTTCACCGGATTCTCCATGGCCGGCTATGGGATGACGAAGCACTACCTGAGCAAGCGCGGCCCAGGCTGGCGGCGCAAGGCGGTGGTCAATTTCTCCGCGGGGATCCTGTCGACCGTCGTAGTGGGGATTTTCGCGGTCGCCAAATTCAGCGAGGGCGCCTGGCTCATCGTCGTTGTCTTCCCGCTGCTGGTGCTCGCGCTGATGCGACTGAACCGGCAGTACCGCGCGGAGGCGTCCGTGCTGGAGATGTCACGCACGGAAAAGCCGGTCCTGGCCCGCTACACCCGGCACCGGGTCTTCGTCTTCGTGGATTCCATCGACCTCGCGGAGGTGGAAGCGCTGCGATATGGCAACGGTCTGCACGCCGACGAGCTGACCGTGGTGCATTTCGTGATCGACGCCGATCATGCCGCCCGGCTGCAGAAGCGTTGGGAGATATTCGAACACGACACCTCCCTTCGTTTGGTGGACTGTGCCGATCGGCACCTGGGGCGCGCCGCCCACGAGTTGGTGCTGCAGGTGCTCAAGGACCATCCGGACACCAAGGCGACCGTGTTGCTGCCGCGCCGAACCTATTCGCCGCTCGTCGGCCGGCTGTTGCACGACCGCACGGCGGACAAGATCGCCCGCGCCGTCAGCCGCATTCCCGGTGCGGTCGCGCAGATCGTGCCGTATGACATCGAGTCCCGCATCGCCGAGGTCACCCGCGCGGGATGACGTCATCCGGCCACGAGTCGGGCCGGCACTGGATCTAAATCGTTTGGAAAGCCTTCGAGGAAGGGATGCTGTGACGCAACCGAGTGGCGGGATACCGCTCTCCTTTACCGATAAGTGCAAGCGGCTTTTCCTCGGCCAGCCGTTGACCACCGACCAGCTGGACGGCGAGAGATTGTCGAATCCCGTTGCACTCGGCGCACTGTCACCCGACGCGATCTCCTCGACCGCGTACGGCACCGAGCAGATCATGATCGAACTGCTGCCGGCCGCCGGGATGGCGGCTTTCGCGTTGGTGCTTCCGATTACCGGAGTCATTCTGGTGGTCCTCGCGTTGGTGGCCGCGTCGTACCGGCAGGTGGTCATGGTCTACACGCGGGCCGGCGGGTCCTACACGGTCGCACGGGAGAACTTCGGACCGCGGGTGGCGCAGGTCGCGGCGGCCGCGCTGCTCATCGATTACGTGGTCACCGTGGCGGTGCAGCCCGCGGCCGCGACGGTGGCGGTGGTGTCGGCGATCCCGCAGCTACGGCCCTACCACCTGGAGATTACGCTCGCGGCGGTGGTCCTGATCTGCCTGGCCAACCTGCGCGGGCTACGACGATCGGGGCGCACGTTCGCGATGACGACCTATGCCTTCGTCGGCATGATCACGGTGACGATCCTGACCGGCTTTGTTCGTGAAATATTCTGGGGATTACCGAGATACGATCCGCAGCACATCGTGGGCGCAGTGCCGGTTCATCAGGGTGGCGGCCTGGTCATGGGGGCGAGTCTCCTGATCGTGTTGCGCGCCTTCGCCAACGGCGGTACCTCACTGACCGGCGTCGAGGCGGTGTCGAACACCGTCAACGTCTTTCAGAAACCCCAGGGCGTCAACGCCCGTCGGGTGCTGACGTGGATGGCCTGCATCCTCGGCTTCCTGCTCGCGGGCGTGGCGTGGCTGACGCACGTCACCCACGCCGCACCCTATCGCGATGAATACCCGTCGATGTTGTCCGAGATCGCCCGGGCGGTCTTCGGCCACGGCGTGATCGGGAATGTGCTCTACTTCCTGGTGCAGGCGTCGACCGCGGCGATCCTGTTCACGGGTTGCAACACCAGCTTCAACGGCTTTCCCGCGCTGGCGAGTTTCGTTGCCGAGGACCGCTTCTTGCCTCGCCCCTTGACCAAACGCGGCCATCGCCTGGTGTTCTCGAACGGCATCTTCGTGCTGACCGCGCTGGCGATGGTGTTGCTCATCGTCACCGAAGCCAAGGTGAGTGCGTTGGTGCCGTTCTTCGCGATCGGCGTATTCACCGCATTCGCGATGGCCGGCTACGGCATGGCCAAGCACCATCTGACCCGGCGCGGGCAGGGGCGGCGATTCAAGTTGGTGGTGAATCTGTCGGCGGGAATCATGTCGACGCTCGTGGTGGGAATCTTCGTGGTGGCCAAATTCACCGAGGGCGCGTGGCTCATCGTCGTCATCTTCCCGTTGCTGGTGCTGGCCTTGATGCGGCTGAACCGGAAATACCGCGACGAGGCGTCCGTGCTGGAGATGTCGCGCACGGAAGACCTTGACCTCGGGCGGCACCCGCGGCTGCAGGTGCTGGTGTTCGTGGACACGATCGACCTGGCCGAGATCGAGGCGGTGCGTCTCGGCTATGGGCTGCATGCCGACGAGCTCACCGCGGTGCACTTCGTGATCGACGTCGACCATGCCGTGCGGCTGCGCGAGCGTTGGGATCGCTTTGAGCACCACACCCCGCTGTGGCTGATCAACTGTCCGGATCGCCATCTGAGCCGCGCCGCACACGAATTGGTGGTGCGCGTCCTCAAGGACCATCCGGACACCAGGGTGACGGTGCTGTTGCCGCGGCGCACCTATTCGCCGCTCTTGGGCCGGCTACTGCACGACCGCACGGCGGACAAAATGGCGCGTGTTGTCAGCCGCGTCCGCGGTGCGACGGCAATCATCGTGCCCTACGACATCGAGTCACGGATCGCGCGGGTCGCACCCGCCGGCGTTGACGCTCGCGCCCCCGAAGTGGTTGGTCCCGTGCCGGCGCCGATACTCAGCCTGGTCGACGACTGATCCGAAATCATTTGCGCGAGTGTGCATCTATGGCGATTTCTGAGGGTGGACTTCACCACCCCGAGAAGCTGCTACGGGATGAGGATGATGACGATGGGCCTTAGTTCGGCCTACTCGGACAGCCTCGCCCTGATGCAGACGGTGACGTAGGGCAGCGCCAGCCCGGTCGAATTCGCCAGCGCCGGATGGGTGGCGAGCAACTCGCGCACCTGCTCCAGTGTCCTGGTGCGGACCTCGGTCGGCGAGGTGATGCAGTAGCTGCGCGATGCGACCAGGTCGATCAAGGCTTGCGGCGTAAGGTAATTCGTCCACTCGACCTGGTGACGCTCCGGCTCGGTGAACGACTCGGACAGCGTGACGTCGAAGCGGCCCCGGTCGCCGTCGGAACCGATGATGTCGCCCAACTCCCGCACCCAGCCCAGCCGCTCGTCGCGGGTGTTCCACACCAGGCCCAGCCGACCGCCCGGGCGCAGCACGCGGGCGATCTCGGGAATGGCGCGCTCGGGGTCCACCCAATGCCACGCCTGCGCGACCAGCACGACGTCGACGCTGTTGTCCGGCAACGGGATTCCCTCCGCGGTGCCCAACAGCGCCCGGGTCTCCGGCAGGGAGGTGCGCAGCACTTCCAGCATGTCGGGAATCGGGTCGACGGCCACCACGTCCAGCCCGCGCTCCACCAGCCGGGTGGTCAGCTTGCCGGTACCCGCACCCAGGTCGAGCACCTGGCGCGCGCCGCGTGGCAACAGCCAGTCGATGGCCTCCGGGGGATAGGACGGGCGGCCCCGCTCGTAGGCCGCGGCCGCCGAACCGAACGACAGGGAGCGGTCGTGGCGAGAGCGGGTCACCGCCGGCACGCGCCTTCGCCGTCCTCCGCGTCGGCCAAATCCAACGTCTTGCGGATCAGCTCGCCGACCGCATCGGATTCCACCAGGAAACCGTCGTGCCCGCAGATGGATTCGACAACATGCAGGCCGCTGCAACCCGGCAGCAGCTCGGCGAGCTCCTCCTGCAATCGCAGCGGGTAGAGCCGGTCGGAGGTAATGCCGCCGACCACGGCCGGCACCGGGCAACCGCTCAGGGCCTTGCGCACACCGCCGCGGCCGCGACCGACGTCGTGGCTATTGAGCGCCTCGGTCAGCGTCACGTAGCTGCCCGCGTCAAAGCGGGCCAGCAGCTTGTCGCCCTGATGCTCCAGGTAGCTCTGCACGGCATACCGGCTGTCTTCGACGCTCTGCTTGTCGTTGCTGAACCGGGTGTCGAGCTCAGCTTCCCCGCGGTAGGTCAGGTGGGCGAAGCGGCGGGCGATGGTCAGGCCGGTGTCCGGTGTGCGGCCGGTGCCGTGGTAGTCGCCGCCCTGCCAATTCGGGTCGGCCTTGATGGCCGCGATCTGCGTGGTCTGTGTGCCGATCTGGTCCGCGGTCGCCCGCGCACCGACCGCCAGCAGCAGGCCGGCCCGGACGCGGCTGGGGTGACCGACCATCCACTCCAAAGCCCTTGCGCCGCCCATGGATCCGCCGACCACGGCGGCCACCTCGTCGATCCCGAGTGCTGCCAGCGAGGCGATGTCGGCCTCCACCTGGTCGCGCACCGAGATCATCGGAAACCGTGAGCCCCAAGGCTTTCCGTCGCGGGCTAGCGAGCTCGGTCCGGTCGAACCGCGGCAACCGCCCAGCACGTTGGTGGCCACGGCGCACCAGCGGTCCGTGTCTATCGGCGCGCCAGGGCCGGCCACGCCGTCCCACCAACCGCCGGTGGGATGCCCGGGTCCGGCGGGGCCGGTGATGTGCGAGTCGCCGGTCAGCGCGTGCAGCACGACCACCACGTTGTCGCGGTTGGGCGACAGCTCACCCCAGCGCTGAACGGCGATGCAGACATCCTCGATCACCGCGCCGCTCTCGGTGGTCAGCGAGCCGATGTGCACCAGGCCGATCTCGCCTTCGGCGGGCAGCGTCTGGGTGGGGACGTCGGAGATCGTCATCGCCGGGGCCCTTAGAACGCCGCCACGGCTTGCGGGTCGGCGCCCGAGGTTTGCGCGTCCGCACCGTACTTGCGCGCCGCGGCGAACCCGAGCTCCAGGTCGGCCAGGATGTCGTCGATGCCCTCGATGCCGACGGCCAGCCGCACCAGTCCCGGGCTGACCCCGGTGCTCAGCTGCTCGGCCGGGCTCAGCTGCGCGTGGGTGGTGGACGCCGGGTGGATCACCAGCGAGCGCACATCGCCGATGTTGGCGACGTGGCTGTGCAGCTTCAGGGCGTTCACGAACGCCTTGCCGGCCTCGACCCCGCCGGCCAGCTCGAACGCCAGCACCGCACCGGTTCCCTTGGGCGCCAGCTTCTTTGCGCGCTCGTGCCACGGCGAGGCGGGCAGGCCGGCGTAGTTGACCGACAACACGCCGTCGTGGCCGGCCAGGTACTCGGCCACGCGCTGCGCGTTGGCGACGTGGCGCTCCATGCGCAAGCTCAGCGTTTCGATGCCCTGGGCCACCAGGAACGCGTTGAACGGCGAAGCGGCGGAGCCAAGGTCACGCAGCAGTTGCACGCGCGCCTTAAGCGCATACGCCGGCGGGCCGAGCTCGGCGAACACCACGCCGTGGTAGCTCGGATCGGGCGTGGTGAATCCGGGGAAGCGGCCCTGCGTCCAGTCGAAGGTGCCGCCGTCGACGATGACACCGGCGATCGCCGAGCCGTGCCCGCCGAGGTACTTGGTGGCCGAGTGCACCACGATGTCGGCGCCGTGCGAAAACGGCTGGATCAGGTAGGGCGTGGCGATGGTGTTGTCGACGATCAGCGGTATCCCGTTTGCGTGGGCGACGCCGGCCACCCCGGGGATGTCCAGCACGTCGATCTGCGGATTCGAGATGGTCTCGCCGAAGAACGCCTTGGTGTTCGGTCGCACGGCGGCCTGCCAGGAGTCCAGGTCGTCGGGGTCGTCGACGAAGCTGACCTCGATGCCGAGCTTGGCCAGCGAATAGTGGAACAGGTTGTACGTGCCGCCGTAGAGCCGCGGGCTGGAGACGATGTGATCCCCGGCACACGCGAGGTTCAGTATGGCGAAGGTCTCAGCGGCCTGCCCCGAGCTCAGGAAGAGCGCGGCCACACCGCCCTCGAGCGCGGCGATGCGTTGCTCGACGACGTCGGTGGTCGGGTTGCCGATCCGGGTGTAGATGTTGCCCGGAACCTCCAGCCCGAACAGCGCGGCGGCGTGGGTGGTGTCATCGAACGTGTAGGACGTGGTCTGGTAGATCGGCAGGGCGCGGGCGTTGGTCGCCGGGTCCGGTTGCTGACCGGCGTGCACCTGCTTGGTCTCGAACGACCAGCGGGCGGTCGGGTCGGTGTCGTCGTTGCTGGTGCTGCTGTTGTCGGGGCTCACGTGGGTTTGCTTTCTGCTTCGAGATTGGCGAATCGGGTATCGGGGTTGCGGGTTAGCAGCGCGACACGATTCGACACACCGGCCGATCCGAAGGAGTTGGATATGTGCACATCACGTCTTCCCCTCTAGTCAGGGGTCCGTTATGGCGGACCCGCGCTTGCCGCGCAGCCTGTGGCTACTAGACCTGGTCATCACCCGGGGCACCCCACCGCGGTTGGAGGGTTGCCGGCCAGCAAGCCGGGGCTTGATGCTGGCACTCATGACCAATACGAAGATTAGCTTACTGTGCCGACTTCGTGCCAATGGCGGGTCGACACCTGGCCAAACGCCCTTGATAACGTGGCGGGAAGAACGCTGAGCCCCCCAGAGATCTGACCGATATTCGAAGATTTGCCACGCCGGGAGAGGGACCGTGAGCGCCGAACAGCCGACCGTCATCTACACACTGACCGACGAGGCGCCGTTGCTGGCGACCTACGCGTTCCTCCCGATCGTGCGCGCCTTCGCCGAGCCGGCGGGCATCCAGATCAAGACCAGCGACATCTCCGTCGCCGCCCGGATCCTTGCCGAGTTCGGAGAAGACCTGACCGAAGAGCAGCGGGTTCCGGACAACCTGGGCGAGCTGGGCAAGCTGACCAAGCTCGCCGACACCAACATCATCAAGCTGCCGAACATCAGCGCCTCGGTGCCCCAGCTGATCGCCGCCGTCAAGGAGCTGCAGGGCAAAGGCTTCAAGATTCCGGACTTCCCGCAGAGTCCGAAGACCGACGAGGAGAGGGAAATCCGCGCCCGCTACGGCAAATGCCTGGGCAGCGCGGTCAACCCGGTTCTGCGAGAAGGCAACTCGGACCGGCGCGCGCCAAAGGCTGTCAAGGAGTACGCGCGCAAGCACCCGCACAGCATGGGGGAGTGGTCGCCTGCCTCGCGCACCCACGTCGCGACCATGCGCAAGGGCGACTTCTACCACGGCGAGAAGTCGATGACGCTGGACCGCGCGCGCAACGTGAAGATGGTGCTTCAGACCAAGGCCGGCAAGACCCTCGAGCTCAAGCCGAAGGTCGAGCTGCGCGAGGGCGACGTCATCGACAGCATGTTCATGAGCAAGAAGGCCCTGGTCGAGTTCTACGAAGAGCAGATGGAGGACGCCTACGAGACCGGCGTGATGTTCTCGCTGCACGTCAAGGCGACCATGATGAAGGTGTCGCATCCCATCGTCTTCGGCCACGCCGTCAAGGTCTTCTATAAGGACGCCTTCGCCAAGCACCAGGAGCTGTTCGACGAGCTCGGCGTCGACGTCAACAACGGACTGGTCGACCTCTACAACAAGATCGAGTCGCTGCCCGCCTCGCTGCACGAGGAGATCATCCGCGACCTGCACGCCTGCCACGAACACCGCCCCGAGCTGGCCATGGTCGATTCGGCCAAGGGCATCACCAACTTTCATTCGCCCAGCGACGTGATCGTGGACGCGTCGATGCCGGCGATGATCCGCGCGGGCGGCAAGATGTGGGGCGCCGACGGTCGGCAGAAGGACACCAAGGCCGTCAACCCCGAGTCGACCTTTTCGCGGATCTACCAGGAGATCATCAACTTCTGCAAAACCCACGGGCAGTTCGACCCGACGACGATGGGCACCGTGCCCAACGTCGGCCTGATGGCGCAGCAGGCCGAGGAGTATGGCTCGCACGACAAGACGTTCGAAATCCCCGAGGACGGTGTCGCCGACATCGTCGACCTCGACACCGGGGAAGTCCTGCTCACCCAGAACGTGGAAGAGGGCGACATCTGGCGGATGCCCATCGTCACCGACGAGGCGGTCCGCGACTGGGTCAAGCTGGCCGTCACCCGGGCGCGGAACTCGGGCATGACGGTGGTGTTCTGGCTGGACACCGAACGGCCGCACGAGGTCGAGCTGCGCAAGAAGGTCAAGGCCTACCTGAAGGAACACGACACCGAGGGCCTGGACATCAACATCATGCCGCAGGTGTGGGCCATGCGGTACACGCTGGAGCGCGCGATGCGCGGCCAGGACACCATCGCCGCGACCGGAAACATCCTGCGCGACTACCTCACCGACCTGTTCCCGATCCTCGAGCTGGGCACCAGCGCCAAGATGCTGTCTATCGTGCCACTGATGTCCGGCGGCGGGATGTACGAAACCGGGGCGGGCGGTTCGGCGCCCAAGCACGTGCACCAGCTCCTCGAGGAGAACCATCTGCGCTGGGATTCCCTCGGTGAATTCCTCGCGCTCGGAGCGTGTTTCGAAGACATCGGGATCAAGACCGACAACGAGCGCGCCAAGATACTGGGCAAGACGCTGGACGCGGCGATCGGCAAGCTGCTGGAGAACAACAAGAGTCCGTCGCGCAAGGCCGGCGAACTCGACAACCGTGGCAGCCAGTTCTATTTGGCGCTGTACTGGGCCGCCGAACTCGCGCAATCCGACGACGAAGAGCTGCGCGAGCATTTCGCCGCGCTGGCCAAGTCGTTGGGCGACAACGAGGACACCATCGTGGCCGAGCTCGCCGAGGCGCAGGGCGAGTCGGTCGACATCGGTGGCTATTACTACCCGGACAGCGAGAAGACGACTGCGGTGATGCGGCCGAGCAAGACGTTCAATGAGGCGCTAGCCGCTTCGCAAGGCTCGTAAGGTCAAGGGGCCGCCAAGAGAAAGTCGGGCTCGATATGTCAGGCGAACACAAGATCAAAGTCAAGGGGCCCATAGTCGAGCTCGACGGTGACGAGATGACCCGCGTCATCTGGAAGTTCATCAAGGACATGCTGATCCTGCCGCATCTCGACATCCACCTGGACTACTACGACCTCGGCATCGAAAACCGCGACCGCACCAACGACCAGGTGACGATCGACGCCGCGTACGCCATCAAGAAGCACGGGGTGGGCGTCAAGTGCGCCACCATCACACCCGACGAGGCCCGCGTCTCCGAATTCAACCTGAAGAAGATGTGGCTGTCGCCTAACGGCACGATCCGGAACATCCTGGGCGGCACCATCTTCCGCGAGCCGATCGTGATCTCCAACGTGCCGCGCCTGGTGCCGGGCTGGACCAAGCCGATCGTCATCGGCCGGCACGCCTTCGGTGACCAGTACCGGGCGACGAATTTCAAGGTCGACAAGCCGGGCACCGTCTCGATCACGTTCACACCGTCGGACGGCAGCAAGCCGATGGTGCACGAAGTGGTGTCCATCCCCGACGACGGCGGTGTCGTGATGGGGATGTACAACTTCAAGGAATCCGTCCGGGATTTCGCGCGCGCCTCGCTGGCCTACGGCCTGAACGCCAAGTGGCCGGTGTACCTGTCCACCAAGAACACCATCCTCAAGGCCTACGACGGCATGTTCAAGGACGAGTTCCAGCGCATCTACGACGAGGAGTTCAAGGACAAGTTCGAGGCCGAGGGGCTGACCTACGAGCACCGGCTGATCGACGACATGGTGGCCGCCTGCCTCAAGTGGGAGGGCGGCTACGTGTGGGCCTGCAAGAACTACGACGGCGACGTCCAGTCCGACCTGGTCGCGCAGGGCTACGGATCGTTGGGTCTGATGACGTCGGTGCTGATGACCGCCGACGGCAAGACGGTCGAGGCCGAGGCCGCGCACGGCACCGTCACCCGGCACTTCCGGCAGTATCAGGCCGGCAAGCCGACGTCGACGAACCCGATCGCCTCGATCTTCGCCTGGACGCGTGGGCTGCAGCACCGCGGCAAGCTCGACGACACCCCGGAGGTGATCGAGTTCGCCCAGACGCTGGAAAACGTGGTGGTCGAGACGGTGGAGAGCGGCAAGATGACCAAGGACCTGGCCATCCTCATCGGCCCCGACCAGGAATGGCAGCAGAGCGAGGAGTTCCTCAACTCGATCGCCGAGAACCTGGAAAAGACGCTGACTAACTAGCCGACGGGTTGGCGCCCCGGCTGGCGGTGGTGCACTCGTCGAGGAATTCGGTGATCAGTTCGGCCACGCGCTCGGGCGCCTCGAACATCGGGATGTGCCCCACGCCGTCGAGCTCGGTGACCTGGTGGTCGTCGGGCAAATGGGTGGTGAAATGCCGGCTGAACCTGGGTGCGGGCACAATCCGGTCCTTCTCGCAGATCACCAGGTGCGCCGGGACGGCGTTTTCGGCCAGCTCCTGCAGGCCGTGCAGCAGCAGCGACTTGACCAGCAGCTGGAAGTACGCCGGGCAGTGGGCGACGTCGTCGATGCAGCCGAGCAGTTGAGAGTCGCTGACCCCCTCGGGCGTTGCGCTGATCGCGTAGGTGGCCAGCCGGTGGCTGAACGGCAGTCGCATCACCTTCGGGCCGAACAGCCAGGCCAGCACCAGCAGCGGAATGCCCAGGATGAACTTGGCGATCACCTCGAACTTGGCCGGGCTCCAGCGCGTCCACCCGCCGGCCGGGGCGATGCCCATCACGCTGCGCGCCCGCCCGCGCCGCTCGAGTTCGAACGCGACCCAGCCGCCCAGCGAGTTGCCGACGATGTGGGCGGTATCCCAGCCCAGCTCGTCCATCTGGTGCTCCACGTGGTCGGCCAGCACCGCCGAGGACAGGAACCAGGTCCCCGCGGGCGGCCCGCCGTTGTGGCCGGCCATCGTCGGGGCGAAGACCTCGTACCGCCCGGTGTCGGCCAACCGCCGGGCGACGTCCTCCCAGACCGCCTGGGACAGCAGGAACGGGTGCAGCAACAGAACCGGCTCTCCCGAACCGAGGTGGATCGGTGGCCGCGTCCCCGTGTTGCTGTTCGTCCTCTTGCTCCCCATACCGCCGACATTAAAGGCGGTACCGCCGGTACCGCAAGCGAGCGGAGCTCCGCGAGGTCGGGGCACCGCCCGGCTCGCGAGCGTGAAGCTGTCCGCACACTCGGCGGCGAGTGTGAAGCTAGCCGCACACTCGGCGGTGGCGGGTCCCCGGAAAGGCCCGCGTGAAAAGATCGGTGCATCATGAGCACCGCTACCGGATCCCGCCGGATTTTCTCCGGCGTGCAGCCCACCTCCGATTCGCTTCACCTGGGGAACGCCTTGGGTGCCATCACCCAGTGGGTCACGCTGCAGGACGATCACGAGCCGTTCTTTTGCGTGGTCGACCTGCACGCCATCACCATCCCCCAGGATCCCGACGCGCTGCGCCGCCGGACCTTGGCCACGGCCGCCCAATACCTGGCGCTCGGCATCGACCCCGCCCGCAGCACGATCTTCGTGCAGAGCCACGTGCCCGCGCACTCCCAGCTGGCTTGGGTGCTGGGCTGCTTCACCGGCTTCGGGCAGGCCTCGCGGATGACGCAGTTCAAAGACAAGTCGGCCCGCCAGGGCGGCGACTCCACCACCGTGGGCCTGTTCACCTATCCGGTGTTGCAGGCCGCCGACGTCCTGGCCTACGACGCCGAGCTGGTGCCCGTGGGCGAGGACCAGCGCCAGCACCTCGAGCTGGCGCGCGACGTGGCGCAGCGGCTCAACAGCCGGTTCCCCGACACGTTCGTGGTTCCCGACCTGCTGATCCCCAAGGCCACCGCCAAGATCTATGACCTGCAGGACCCGACATCGAAGATGAGCAAGTCGGCGGCCACCGATGCCGGCTTGATCAACCTGCTCGACGATCCCGCCGCGTCCGCGAAGAAGATTCGCTCGGCGGTCACCGACAGCGAGCGCGAGATCCGCTTCGACACCGACGCCAAGCCGGGCGTGTCCAACCTGCTGACCATCCAGTCCGCGGTCACCGGCGTCGGCATCGACAAGCTCGTGGAAGGTTACGCCGGACGGGGTTACGGCGACCTGAAGAAGGAGACCGCCGAAGCGGTCGTCGAGTTCGTCAGCCCGATCAAGGCCCGCGTCGACGAATTGCTGGCTGACCCAGCCGAATTGGAGGGGATCCTGGCGGCCGGGGCCCAGCGGGCCGAGGATGTGGCCGGCCAAACCGTTCGGCGGGTCTACGATCGGTTAGGTTTCCTTCCGCAGCGAGGATGAGTTCACCATGAGCGAGCCGGCCAAGGCGGGTGCCCTCGACCGGCTGCGGGCCCGGTACGGCTGGCTCGACCACGTCCTGCGTGCCTACCAGCGCTTCGACGACCGCAACGGCGGGTTCTTCGCGGCCGGCCTCACCTATTACACGATCTTCGCGCTATTCCCTTTGTTGATGGTCGGTTTCGCGGCCTTCGGGTTCATCCTGGCCAGGCGGCCCGAACTGCTGAAAACGATCGACGACCACATCCGGTCCCAGGTGACCGGCGCCCTGGGCGATCAGCTGCTCGACTTGATGAACTCGGCGATCAATGCGCGGGCGTCGGTGGGTGTCATCGGCCTGGCCACCGCGGTGTGGGCGGGTCTGGGCTGGATATCGCATCTGCGCCAGGCGTTGACGGAGATGTGGTGGGACGAGCGCATCGAGTCGCCGGGCTTCGTGCGCAACAAGCTTTCCGATCTGTTGGCCATGCTGGGAACATTCGCGGTGATCGTGGCCACCGTCGGGCTGACCACCGTGGGCCATGACGCGCCCCTTGCTGCACTGTTGAAATGGCTTGGGGTGCCGCAGCTTTCGGTGTTGGATTGGCTGTTTTGGCTGTTGTCGATCGTGATCTCCACGGCCATCTCGTGGATGCTGTTCACCTGGATGATCGCCCGGCTGCCGCGCGAGAAGGTCAGCCTGGCCGACTCGGCGCGCGGCGCGCTGATGGCGGCCGTCGGGTTCGAAGCGTTCAAGCAGGTGGGTTCCATCTATCTGCGGGTGGTATTGCGCAGCCCCGCGGGCGCCACGTTCGGCCCGGTGCTGGGTCTGATGGTGTTCGCATATATCACCTCGTATCTCGTGCTCTTCTGCACGGCGTGGGCGGCGACGGCATCCGATCACCCGCGCACCCGCCACGTCGCACCGCCCGCCCCGGCGATCATCGCCCCGCGCGTGCAACCCGATGAGGGGATCAGCACGCGGCAGACGCTGACCGCGATGGCGATGGGAGCCGTTGGGGCGCTGGCCCTCTCCCGCGTCACCCGGCGGCTGCGCTAGCCGCCCAGGGCCGTGCGCATCCGTTCGGCGAACACCGTCGCCGCCCTCAGCGGGCGGACCATCACGGTGATCTCGTCGATGAGGCCGTCCGCGCGCGTGTGCACGAAGTCGCAGCCCTGGATTTCCAGGTCCGCAACGGCGGCCCTGAACATGAGCGCGTGATCGCCGGTGCCCACACCGGAGAGCTCCTTTTCGAAGCGAAAGCCCGTCAGCACGTGGGCGACAGCGGAGACGATGGTTGCGATCACGTCCGGCCCCCGATAGGGCCGGTGCGCGATGGGGCTGTGCAGCACCGCGTCGGGCGCGAATAGGCTTCCGATGCGGTTGAATTCGCCGGCTTCCACGGCGCGACGGAACGGGTGGCCGCTCACAGGCCGAGCGCCCTGCCGACGGCCACCGTGACGGCGGCGGCGAAGATCGTGACGGTCGCGGCGACGTTGCGTGGTTCGCGAAGGTATGCGTGCGAGCCGATGGCGCCCACCATGACGATCGCGAACCCGAAAGCCGCCAGCGGGGTGAGGAACGCCGCGATACCGACCAGCCGGGGCAACACAATGCCGATGGCGCCCAGCAGTTCACAGAACGCGGTGACACGGATCACCGGTAAGGGGAACGGCGTGACGCCCGTTTGTCCGCTGGCGATCAGCCGATCTTTCGGTTGACTGATCTTGGCCAGGCCCGACGCGGCAAAGAGCGCGGCGAGCGCCACCTGCAACGTCCATAGCAACAAATTCATCATGACCTCCCACGTCGATGGCTGTTCACCTCTATGACGCGGCAGGGCCGCATGACGTGACACCGATTAGGCAGTCACCCGCCAGTCGCCCCGAATCATGACCGCGCTGACCCGCAGATCGCGGTCCAGCACAACGAGATCGGCGTCGTAGCCGGCGCGCAGGCTGCCCACCCGCTCGAGGCCGAGCGCCCCCGCCGGCGTCGCCGAAGTCGTCTGCGCCGCGACGGCCAGTCCCGCATCGGCATGCACGGCGCGGAACAGCCGGTCCATGGTGGCGGTGCTGCCCGCGATCGTCGACGTCCCGCGCACCCGCGCCACACCGGACACCACGTCGACGGCCACCGCGCCGAGGCGGAACGCCCCGTCGTCGCGGCCGGCCGCGGCGATGGCGTCGGTGACGACGGCGACCCGTTCGGGCCCCGCCGCCCCGATCACCGCGCGCACGACGGCCGGATGCACGTGCACGCCGTCGGCGATCAGTTCGACCGTGACTCCCGGGTTGCGCAGCAGGGCGAGTACCGGCCCCGGCTCGCGATGGTGCAGCGGCGGCATCGCGTTGCACAGGTGGGTGCCCACCGTGGCACCCAGCGCGATGGCGTGTTCGGTCTGCTCGTAGGTGGCGTCCGTATGCCCAACCGCCACAATCACTCCGGCGCCGAGAAAGCGCCGGATCGCCTCGTCGGCCCCCGGCAACTCGGGCGCCAGGGTGACCATCCGGATCGCGCCGCCGCCCGCGTCGAGCACGGCGTCGATCTCGGCCGGGTCCGGGTCGCGCAGCTGGGCCGGGTCGTGCGCCCCACAGCGGGCCCGGGAGAGCCACGGCCCCTCGAGGTGGATGCCCGCGACCGTGCCGTGCCGGGCGGCTTCGGCCAGCGCACGCACGCCGGCGAGCAACTCCGCGGGCGAGGCGGTCACCAGGCTGGCGAGCGTCGTCGTGGTGCCGTGCCGCAGATGGAATTCCGCCGCCCCGGTGATACCGTCGCGCTCGGTGTAGGAGGCGCCGCCGCCGCCGTGCACGTGCATGTCGATGAACCCGGGCACCACGGTGGCGTCGGGGAAGTGCGCGTCGGCCGGGCTGGGCGGGACGCCCGCGCCGCAGGCCACGATTCGCCCGCCGTCCGTCTGCAGCCAGCCCGGCCGGCGGACCTGCCCGTCGAGCACCATGGTGCCCGCGGCGATCACTACCATCGGCCGCCGTTCTCCCAGAAGTGCCGGATTTCCTCCAGCTGGCGGCCCTTGGTCTCGGGCGCAAACCGGTAGACGACGACGAACGCGACCACCGCCAGGCCGGCGAATACCGCGAAAGTGCCTGCGCCACCGAGGGAATGCAGCATGGTGAGGAAGACGGCGGCGATGATCGCGTTGGCCACCAGGTTGGAGGTGAGCATCGTGCTCGACCCGATGGACCGCAACCGGGACGGGAAGCTCTCGCTGGCGTACACCCAGCCCAGGGAGCCGAACCCCATGGTGTAGCCGATGATGAACAGCAGTATGCCGGCGAACCCGAGTGCCGCGCCGCCGATGCCCCGCCCGAACACGCCCATCAGCACGACGTCGGCGGCGATCATCATGGCGATGCCGGACAACAGGATTGGGCGCCGGCCCACCCTGTCGACGAGCAGCAGCGACGCCCCCACCGCGGCCAACCCGGCGACCTGGACCACGGCCGGCAGCGCCAGCAGCGCGAAGTTGCCGGTGAAGCCCATCGCCTGGAATATCCGTGGGCTGTAATAGATGATCGCGTTGATACCGGTGATCTGGATCAGGAAACCGAGCGTGACCACGAAGGCGGTGGCCCGCGAATACGGCGGGCGCAGCATCTCGGACCAGCCGCCGCTCCCTTCGCTCAGCGCGCGGCCGATCTCGGCGAGCTCCTCGTCGACCCGGGCGTCGGGTTCCACGCGCAGCAACGCCGCGCGGGCCTCGTCGGGCCGGCCCTTCAGCACGTACCACCGGGCCGTGTCGGGCGCGCGAATGAGCAACGGCAGCAACAACATTGCCGGCACCGTGGCCAGCCCCAGCATCCAGCGCCAGCTGTGGGTCCCGGCCAGCAGATATCCGGTCAGGTAGCCGATGATGAGCCCGCTGACGATGGCCAGCTGATAGGCGGTCAGCAGCGACCCGCGCACCGCCGTCGGGGCCGATTCCGCGACGTAGACCGGCACGACCACCACCGCCACGCCGAGGGTCAGGCCCAGCAGGACCCGCGCCGCCAACAGCATCGGCAGCGAGACCGAGAGCGCACCGAGCAGCGCGAACGCCGCGTAGGCGACCAGCAGCAGCACCACCGATTTCTTGCGCCCGATCGCGTTGGCCAGCACACCCGCCCCGAGCGCCCCGGCGATCTGGCCGATCACCACCATGGTCGTCAGCAGCTCCTGTTGCCGGGTGGACAGGCCGAAGTCCTCGGTGACGTACAGCTGCGCGCCGGCGATGATGGACAGGTCGTAGCCGTAGATGATGCCGATGCTGGCGGCGGTCAGCCCGACCAGCAATCCCCGCGGCGATCGGGTGGGCCGCGATCTCACCGGTGTTGCGGTCGGCGGTTCATCGAGCGTGCGACCATGATCAAACTAAACACGATGATGGTTCCGATGACGGCGACGCCCACCCGGATCGGCAGCGCGTCCGCCGACGGGATGAGCCCCGCGGCCTGCGCGCCGTTGCCTTGCCGGTCGGCCGCGCTGTCGCGTTTGGCGGGTGCCAGCGAGGGGTCGGGTTCGATCAGGTTGCCGACCTGCGTGCCCTGCGGCGTGCTGAATCCGTAGTCCAGCAGGTGCGCCGCCTGCTCCCACGGGGCGATCGGCTGCCGCGTCCCGTGCAGCAGGACGGCCATCAGGCGGCGCCCGTTGTGGTTCGCCGCGCCAACGAAGGTCTGGCCGGCGTCGTCGGTGTAGCCGGTCTTGCCGCCCAGCGCGCCCGGGTACTTGTAGAGCAGCTGGTTGTCGTTTTCCAGCTCGTAGCCGGGGTGGTCGCCGTGACCGGGGAAGTCGAACGTCCGCGTCGCGACGATGTCGGCGAACGTCGGGTTCTGCCAGGCGTAGCGGTAGAACAGGCCGATGTCGTAGGCCGACGTGCTCATGCCGGGGCCGTCCAGCCCGGACGGTGTCGCCACCCGGGTGTCCTTGCCGCCGAGCTTGGCGGCCAGCACGTTGATCTTCTCCACGGCCTGCTGCATGCCGCCGAGCTGCATGGCCAGCGCGTGCGCGGCGTCGTTGCCGGAGTGCATCAGCAGGCCGTGCAGCAGCTGGTTGACGGTGAACACCCCGCCCTCTTCGACGCCGACCTTGGTGCCCTCGGCGGCCGCGTCGTCGGCGGTGCCGGGCACCGACTTGTTCAGGTTGAGCGCATTGATGGATGCCATCGCGACCAGCACCTTGATGATGCTGGCGGGGCGGTGCCGCCCGTGCGGGTCCCTGGCCGCGATCACCGCGCCGCTGTCCAGGTCCGCCACCAGCCAGGCGTCGGCGGAGACGTCGGTGGGCAGCGCCGGTGTATCGGGGGCGGCGACGATGCCGCAGCCGGCCAGCGCCTCGCCGCCGACCGGCTTGGGGGGCACCGCCAGCGGGATCGGCGCGTCACCGGCCTGCGGAACCTCCGACGAATCCACTGCGGGTGGGGTGTTCACCTTGAAGGGGCAGTTCGCGGGTGCGGCGTTGGGTCCGGCGCCGGGCTCGGCATGGGCGGCGGGGGCGGCCAGCGTCACCGGGGCAGCGATCAGGAAAACGGCCGCTGCCAGGCACGATGCGGGGCGTAGGAAGTTCATTGCTTGTGCAGACTAGGCGATCACAGGCTCGATTCGAGGGAGCCGCGCTGTGACTGGTGGTACGGAAGTTGCGAAGCCGCCGGATCGCGCGGGAACGCCGCCGAGCCATTACGCTGGGCATGCCGTCAGCGTGACAGCAACGAATCTTCCCGCCGAGACCGAGGGCCCGCCATTCACACCGATCGTCTCTGGTCCCGGTTGCGGCGGAACCGCGATGCTCCGCGGTCGCTGCAACAGCTGGTCAAGGAAGTCGAGAAGGCGACGCAGGTACGGCGCTCCGGCCTGGAAGGCGTGCTGACCGAACTGCAGCAACATCGTGACGCCACGTCCGACGCCGGCCTGCGGGAAGCGCTCACCTGGCTGTGCAACGCGGTGACCCGGATGGTGAGCAACCCGACGGCGGCGCATTCTCGGGAGGTTCTGGTTGCGGCCGACGCGGTGAAGCGCCGCTAAATCTTGTTGGACGCCTCCGCGAGCACGCCGCGCAATACCGATTCGATGGTGTCGAACTCGGCCTGGCCGCTGATGAGCGGCGGCGCCACCTGGACGACGGGATCGCCGCGGTCGTCGGCGCGGCAATACAGGCCCGCTTCGAAGAGTGCTGGCGACACATACCCGTGCAGCACGCGCTCGCATTCTTCCGCGCTGAACGTTTCCTTGGTCGCCTTGTCCTTGACCAGCTCGATGCCGTAGAAGTAGCCCTCGCCGCGCACGTCGCCGACGATGGGCAGGTCGTACAGCTTCTCCAGGATGGCGCGGAAACCGGACGCGTGTTGCTTGACGCGGTCGTTGAGGCCCTCGCGCTCGAAGATGTCGAGGTTGGCCAGCCCCACGGCCGTCGAAACCGGGTGTCCGCCAAAGGTATAGCCGTGCGGGAACGTGGTCTTGCCGTCGTTGAACGGCTCGAACAGTCGCTCGCTGGCGATCATCGCGCCCAGGGGAGAGTAGCCGGACGTCAGCCCCTTGGCACAGGTGATCATGTCGGGCACGTAGCCGAAGTCGTCACAGGCGAACATCGACCCGATGCGGCCGAACGCGCAGATCACCTCGTCGGAGACCAGCAGCACGTCGTACTCGTCGCAGATCCGCCGCACCCTTTCGAAATAGCCCGGGGGAGGGGGAATGGCGCCGCCCGCGTTCTGCACCGGTTCCAGGAACACCGCGGCGACGGTCGCCGGGCCCTCGAACTCGATCGCCTCGGCGATCCGGTCGGCGGCCCATTGCCCAAACGCCTTGGGGTCGTTGGCAAACGGGTCGGGCGCGCGGTAGAAGTTCGTGTTGGGCACCCGGAATCCGCCGGGCGTCACCGGTTCGAACGGCGCCTTGTAGGAAGGCAGGCCGGTGATCGCGAGGGCGCCCTGGGTGGTGCCGTGGTAGGCGATCGACCGCGAAATCACCTTGTGCTTAGCGGGTTTTCCGGTCAGCTTGAAGTACTGCTTGGCCAGCTTCCACGCGGTCTCGACGGCCTCGGTGCCGCCGGTGGTGAAGAACACCCGGTTCAAATCACCCGGGGCGTAGTGGGCAAGGCGCTCGGCGAGCTCGATAGCGGTCGGGTGGGCGTAACCCCACAGCGGGAAGTACGCCAGCGTGCTCGCCTGTCGCACGGCGACCTCGGCGAGTTCGGTGCGCCCGTGGCCGACCTGCACGGTGAACAGCCCGGACAGCGCGTCGAGGTAGCTCTTGCCGCGGTCGTCGAAGATGGTCACGCCGTCGCCGCGGACGATGACCGGCGGCGCGATGCCGGCGCCGTGCCGGGCGAAGTGCAGCCACAAGTGTTCTGTCATGGTGACCGTGAGCGTAGCGCTCGGCTTTATGGCGCGGTTCGTTACTCGCGCCGTTCCGGCGCTCGCCGTCTTCACGCTAGGCTCGGGATATGACCGGGACCGAACAGGTCTCACTCTTCGAAGCGCTGCGGCCGCACCTCATGGCAGTCGCCTACCGGCTCACCGGCACGGTGGCCGACGCCGAGGACATCGTTCAGGAAGCCTGGCTGCGCTTCGACGGGCGGGAAGCCACCATTACCGATCCGCGGGCGTGGCTGACCACGGTGGTGAGCCGGCTGGGCCTGGACAAGCTGCGCTCGGCCGCACACCGGCGCGAGACCTATACCGGCAACTGGCTGCCGGAGCCGGTGGTGACCGGGCTCGACCCCGCTGATCCGCTGGCCGCCGTGGTGGCCCGCGAGGACGCCCGGTTCGCGGCGATGGTGGTGCTCGAACGCCTGTCGCCCGACCAGCGGGTCGCCTTCGTGCTGCACGACGGGTTCGCGGTGCCCTTCGCTGAAGTGGCCGACGTGCTGGGCACCAGCGAGGCCGGCGCCCGGCAGCTGGCGTCGCGGGCCCGCAAGGCCGTCACGGCGGAACCGCCGCCAAAGCCCGACCCGTCGCACGACGAGGTCGTCGGCCGGTTGCTGGCCGCCATGGCCGCCGGCGACCTGGACACTGTGGTCTCGTTGCTGCATCCCGACGTCACCTTTACCGGCGATTCGAATGGCAAGGCCCCCACGGCCGTTCAGACCATCCGCGGCCCGGACAAGGTGGTCCGGTTCATGCTGGGCCTCGCGCAGCGCTACGGATCGGCGATGTTCAGCTCGTATGAGCTGGGGCTGGTCAACGGCGAACTGGGCGTCTACACGGCCGGCTGCCCCGCGTCGGACGGCTACCGGGAGATGCTGCCGCGGATCATGGTGTTCACGGTGCGTGACGGAAAGGTCTGCGCGCTTTGGGATATCGCCAACCCGGACAAGTTCACCGGCTCTCCGCTGCGGTCTCGCTAGCCCAGGGCACGCGGCAGGCATCCCCGGAGTTGAAGCCCTGCTCGGTGATGCCCAGCGCGGTGTTCATCCGGGCCCGCATGTTCTCCACGCCGATCTGATAGGTCAATTCGATGACGCCGGCATCGCCGAACCGGGCCCTCAGGTCGGCGACCTGCTCGTCGGTGACGGTGTGCGGATCGGTCGTCATCGCGTCGGCGTAGCGAATCGCGGCGCGCTCGTCGTCGGTGAACGCCGTTGAGGTGGCGTAATTGTCGATCTCTTTGAGCCGCTCGATGTCGAGGCCGTCCAGGCGCTGCAGCATCGACCCGAAGTCGACGCACCAGGAACAACCGACGCTGCGCGCGGTCCACAGGACGGCGAGCTCGCGCACGCTGACCGGCAGCACCTTGGACGCCCGGTCGATCATCGTCTCGTGCACGGCGCCGGCGATCATCAGCTTGCGATGGTGGGCGGTCACGGTGAAGGGCTCGGGTACCTGGCCGTAGCGCCGTTTGGCGATCCGGTACATGGCGCGGGTCAGCAGCCCGGCGCGCTTGGGGGACAGGGGCTCGATGCGGGTTTTCTGTGTCATACCCCTGAAGACGAGACGGGTCGGACAAGTGTGACGGGCGCGCCCGCGAGCGTTTCCCCATGGTCGCCTCGGGTAACCCGTCTCCCATCGGCGCCGCGATCTGGTGCGGCGCGATGAGAGGGTGAGGAGACTGAGATGACCTCTCAAAACGATCAGCAGTCCGAGAATCCGCGGCTGGAACACTTCGATGATCCCGAGGTTGGCGGCGGCGCGCGCGACACCGGTTCGGACACGCCCGAGCCGGGCCGCGCGGACCGTCCCGTCGGAACGGTCGACGAAGACGCCAATCCGCCCATGAGCGATTCGACGGCGTCGGACACCTACGGCGGAACGGGCGAGTTGCCTCCGCAGGACACGGGAAGCGCGGTGCCGCCATACGAGGGACGCCAACAGGGTGCGGCCGGCGGCGCGTAAGGCACGGGCGGCGCGACCGGCCCCAGACGGACACCGGCTTCAGGTCGCCCAGCCCGTCGAGCACGCCCGGCGGTGCCAGCCAGTCCCCGGCCGACGAGCAACCCGCGACCGAGATGCCCGAAACCGACCGCGATGACGAAGGCCACCGCGCGGTAGGCGTCCCCGCTAAGAGGCGGCAATCCGCCTCGTCGACCGCGCGAGCGTCGTAGCATGCCGCTAGCCACTCGACATCGAGGATCAGTGGTAGCGATGGGGAGCCGACGATGACCGCGCTGTTCACCCCATGGTGGCGGGCCGACCAGTATGACTGGCTCTCGGGTTACCTCGCTTCGCGGCGCCTCAGCGGAGCAACCCGGGCCGTGATGGCGTCCATCGCCGCGTCGATGGTGCTGTGCCTGCTCGCGCTGCTGGCCGGCTCGGATGGCCCGCGCGGGCAGGTCCCGGTGGCGATGATGTGGGTTGCCGTCGCCGGCGGGGTCGCGGGAGTGCTGTTGTGGGTGTGGCGCTGGCCCACCCGCCGGCAGTCGGTCGCCTTCGCCGTCACGTGCAACATCGCGGTCGCCCTGGCGTGTCTGGCGCACCCGAACCCGCTGGCCGCCCTGATTGGGTGCATCGCTTTCGCGACCTTCGGCGCCTACATGGCCTTCTTCCACACGACGGGATTCGTGCTGTACAACTTCGCGGTCGCCGCCGCCGTCGGATCCTGGGAGGCGTTGTCGCTGGCGCGATCCGGGCACCCGAGCCTGGCCGGGGTGGATTTGTGGCTGGTGATCGAGGTCAACATCGCGCTGCCGTTGGCGATCCGAGTCCTGGTGCGCGCCCTGTCGGGAGACCTGCTGACCGCGGACCGCGATCCGTTGACGGGCCTGCTCAACAGGCGTGCATTCCAGCACGAGGCGCTCGGGATGATCCTGGCGCGCCGGGGCATCGACTCGCACCTCGTGGTCATGCTGATCGATCTCGACAGTTTCAAGGCCCTCAACGACAGGTGCGGCCACGCCGCCGGCGACCACGCTCTGGTCCAAGTCGCCCAGGCGCTGTTGGCCGCCGCCGACGATCAGGCGGTGGCGGCGCGCAGCGGCGGTGAGGAATTCCTGTTGGCCGGCACTTCGGCCGGCTGCAACGCCGAGTCGTTGTCCGCGCGGATGTGCCGGGCGATCGCGGCCTCGACCGCGGGAGTCACCGCCAGCATCGGCACCGCGTGCGCCCGCCTCGACGACACCGCGGTCGAACCGCAAGCTCTTCTAAGCGAGCTGATCACCGCCGCCGATGCGGCGATGTATCAGGCAAAACGGTTGGGGGGCAACCGAACTAGTCATCACGAACTTTGTTGACCCGCCGGGCTGGTCAGCGGGTGAACATCAGCGCGCGCTTGACCTCCTGGATCGCCTTGGTGATCTGGATCCCGCGCGGGCAGGCCTCGGTGCAGTTGAAGGTGGTGCGGCACCGCCATACCCCGTCCACCTCGTTGAGGATGTCGAGGCGTTCGGCCGCCGCCTCGTCGCGGCTGTCGAAGATGAAGCGGTGCGCGTTGACGATCGCGGCGGGGCCGTAGTAGCTGCCCTCGTGCCAGAAGATCGGGCAGCTGGTGGTGCAGGCAGCGCACAGGATGCACTTGGTGGTGTCGTCGTAGCGGGCGCGGTCGGTGGGGCTCTGAATGCGTTCCCGCGTCGGCGGATTCCCGCTGGTGACCAGGTACGGCTTGACCGCGCGGTAGGCGTCGAAGAACGGCTCCATGTCGACGATCAGGTCCTTCTCCACCGGCAGGCCGCGGATCGGTTCGACCGTGATGGTCAGCCCACCTTTCTTGGCCTTGCGCCGCTCTCCTGGCAGCAGGTCGCGCATCAGCACCTTGCAGGCCAGCCGATTCACGCCGTTGATGCGCATGGCGTCCGAGCCGCACACCCCATGGGCGCAGGAGCGCCGGAAGGTCAGCGTGCCGTCCAGGTAGCTCTTGATGTAGATCAGCAGGTTGAGCAGCCGGTCGCTCGGCAGGCACGGCACCCGAAAGCTTTGCCAGCCACCGGTTTCCGCGAAGGCGTCGGGATTGTCGGGGTTGAATCGCGCGATCTTCAACGTCACCATCACCGCCCCCTCGGAGATGGGCGGAAGTGGCGGCTCCACGCGGGGTTCGGCGGACTCGCCTGCAGTCATCAGTACTTCCGTTCCTTCGGTTCGTAGCGGGTCTGCACGACGGGTTTGAAGTCCAGCGCGATGTCGCTCAGCAGATCGGTGCCCTGCTTGTAGGCCATGGTGTGGCGCATGTAGTTGACGTCGTCGCGGTTCGGGTAGTCCTCCCGGGCATGCCCGCCCCGGGATTCCTTGCGGTTCAGCGCGCCCACCACGGTGACCTCGGCGAGCTCCAGCAGGAAGCCCAGTTCGATGGCCTCCAGCAGGTCGCTGTTGAAGCGCTTTCCCTTGTCGTGCACGGTGATTCGGGAGTAGCGCTCCTTGAGTGCGTGGATGTCGGTCAGCGCCTGCTTCAGCGTCTCCTCGGTGCGGAACACGGCGGCGTTGTTGTCCATCGACTGCTGCAGCGCGCCGCGGATGTCGGCCACCCGTTCGTTGCCGTGCTCGTTCAGGATGTCGCCGACCCAGCCGACCACCATCGCCTCCGGATTGGGCGGCATGTCGACGAAGTCGTGCCCATCGGCGTAGTCAGCGGCGGCGATGCCGGCGCGGCGGCCAAAGACGTTGATGTCCAGCAGCGAGTTGGTGCCCAGCCGGTTGGCCCCGTGCACCGACACGCACGCGCATTCGCCGGCCGCATACAGGCCCGGCACCGTAGAAGTGTTGTCCCGCAACACCTGTCCGGTGACAGTGGTGGGGATGCCGCCCATCACGTAGTGACAGGTTGGGTAGACCGGGACCAGCTCGTGCACGGGGTCTACGCCCAGATAGGTGCGGGCGAACTCGGTGATGTCGGGCAGCTTGGCCTCGAGCACGTCCTCGCCGAGGTGGCGGACGTCGATGTAGACGTAGTCCTTGTGCGGGCCGGCGCCGCGGCCCTCCAGTACCTCCAACACCATCGAGCGGGCGACGATGTCGCGCGGCGCCAGGTCGACGATCGTCGGCGCGTAGCGTTCCATGAACCGCTCGCCCTCGCCGTTGAGTAGCCGGCCGCCCTCGCCGCGCACCGCTTCGGAGATCAGGATGCCCAGCCCCGCTAGACCGGTCGGGTGGAACTGGTGAAACTCCATGTCCTCCAACGGGAGTCCCTTGCGGAACACGATCCCGATGCCGTCACCGGTGAGCGTGTGTGCGTTGGAGGTGGTCTTGTACATCCGGCCCGACCCGCCGGTCGCGAGGACCACGGCCTTGGCGTGAAAGACGTGGATCTCGCCGGTGGCCAACTCGTAGGCCACCACGCCGGTGGCCACAGGGCCCCTCGGCGTCTCCGTCAAAACCAGGTCCAGCGCATAGAACTCGTTGAAGAACTGCACGTCGTGCTTGACGCAGTTCTGGTAGAGGGTCTGCAGGATCATGTGTCCGGTGCGGTCGGCTGCGTAACACGCCCGGCGCACCGGGGCCTTACCGTGTTCGCGGGTGTGCCCGCCGAACCGGCGCTGGTCGATGCGGCCCTCGGGGGTGCGGTTGAACGGCATCCCCATCTTCTCGAGGTCTAGCACCGCGTCGATGGCTTCCTTGCACATGATCTCCACCGCGTCCTGGTCGGCGAGGTAGTCGCCGCCCTTGACGGTGTCGAAGGTGTGCCATTCCCAGTTGTCGTCCTCGACGTTGGCCAGCGCCGCGCACATCCCGCCCTGGGCGGCGCCGGTGTGGCTGCGGGTGGGGTAGAGCTTGGTCAGCACCGCGGTCCGCACGCGTGGGCCGGCTTCCACCGCCGCGCGCATGCCCGCGCCGCCGGCGCCGACGATCACCACGTCGTAGCGGTGTTGCTGGATCACCGGTCAGCCTCCGATATTCGGGTCGAATGTCACCAGCACATAGGTGCCGAGCACCAACGTGAATCCCATCGACAGCAGCAGCAGGCTGTTGAGCCAGAACCGGGTGCTGTCCTTGCGGCTGTAGTCGTCGATGATGGTGCGCAGGCCGTTGCCGCCGTGCAGTTGCGCCAGCCACAACAGCGCCAGATCCCAGAATTGCCAGAACGGCGAGGCCCAGCGCTGCGCCACGTAGTTGAAGTCGATGCGGTAAACGCCGTTGTCCCACATCAGCATGATGAACAGGTGGCCGACGGCCAGGATGATCAGCGCGACGCCGGAGAACCGCATGAACAGCCACGCGAACTTCTCGAAGTTCGGGATGCCCGCCCGGCGGCGCGGCGAACGCGGGTTGTCGAGGCTGGCCGGCCGGTCGTGGCTGCGCTGGTGCACCGGGGCCACCTGGCCCCGGCCCAGCTGCAGGTCGGGGGCGCTCATCGGAGGTGCTCCCAGATATGGATGCCGGTGACGACCCCGGCCGGAACCATGAGCAGCAGGAACACGACGCCGACGATCCAGAACATCAGCTTCTGGTAGCGGGTGCCCTCGGACCAGAAGTCGATGAGGATGACGCGGATGCCGTTCAGCCCGTGGAAGAGCACCGCGGCCACCAGCCCGTACTCCATCAGGCCGACCACCGGGGTCTGATAGTCGTGGATCACCGCGTTGTAGGTCTGCGGGCTGACCCGCAGCATCGCGGCGTCCAGCACGTGGACGAACAGGAAGAAGAAGATGGTCGCGCCGCTGATGCGATGCAACACCCACGACCACATGCCCGGGTCGCCCCGATACAGGGTCCGGGGTGGACGCCGCCTGCGCGAGGGTGCAGATTCTTTTGCCGGATCCGCGGTTGTCGCCTGTGTGGTCACCCAGTCCTCACCACCTTCTGACATCGACGCAGTTCAGCCTAACCCGGCGCGGCGACGCCCCGTGCCGAGCAGTCCGCCAAGCGAAGTCGCGTGTCAGGGTTAGGGTGGCAGTCTCACGTGGCATGAGCGAAGCGGGGTCAGGTATGCCGGATGTCGATTGGAACACGCTGCGCCACAAGGCAATCGGCGCCGCGGCGGCGGCATACGCGCCCTACTCGCGGTTCCCGGTGGGGGCGGCCGCCCTGGTCGACGACGGTCGCGTGGTCACCGGCTGCAATGTGGAGAACGTCTCATATGGCCTTGGTCTCTGTGCCGAATGCGGCGTGGTGTGCGCCCTGCACACGACCGGCGGCGGCCGGCTGATCGCACTGGCCTGCGTCGACGGGCGGGGGTTCCCGCTGACGCCGTGCGGGCGGTGCCGCCAGGTACTTCTCGAGCACGGCGGCCCCGAGTTGCTGATCGATGATCCGGCCGGGCCCCGCCGCCTTGGCGAGCTGCTGCCCGACGCCTTCGGCGCCGCCGACGTGGAGCGGGGGCGCCGATGATCGGCCTCAGCACGGGGCGCCGCATCGCGCCCGTGGTGCTGGGCGCCGCGCTTATCGCGGCCGGCCCGTGTTTGGCGGGCTGCGCGTCGGAACCGCCCGCCGCGAGGCCGCCGTCGCCGACTGCTTCGGCGGGGCAGGCGGGGTGGGTGGACGACGCGGTGTCGTTCTCGGTGGCGGACATGACGGTGTACGGCACGTTCCGTCACCCGGCGGGGCGGGCCACGGTGCCGGCGGCGCTGTTGATCGCCGGCAGCGGGCCGACGGACCGCAACGGCGACTCGGCTTTGATGCCGGGTCAGGTCGACACGCTGCGCAACCTGGCGCAGGCGCTCTCGGACGACGGCGTCGCCACGTTGCGCTACGACAAGCTCGGCACCGGTCAGACCGGCCTGGGCCCCTACGCGGCGGACCCGGGGAAGGTCGACATCGGCGCGTTCCAGGGCGAGGCGACCGCGGCGCTGCAGTTTCTCGCCGGGCAACCCGGCATCGACCGGTCGCGCCTGATGGTGGTGGGGCACAGCGAGGGCGCCCTGTACGCGTTGACGTTGGCCACCGCCGCGCTCGGGATCGTCCCCCCGGTGCGCGCCCTCGGTTTGGTGGAACCGGCGAGCCGGCGCCTGCTTGACCTCGTATCCGAGCAGGCCCACGCCCAGGCCGACGCGGCGGTGCAGGCCGGGCGCCTCACCGCCGCGCAGGCCGCCGAAAGCACCGCGGCGGTCGATGGCGCCATCCAAGAATTTCGCGACACCGGGCAGGTCCCGCCGAACGAGCCCCCGGGGCTGCGGCCGATCATCAACGCCGCCAACGCGCGGGCCCTGTTGGAGGAGGACGCGCTCGACCCGGTGGCCCTTGCGGCCAAGCTGCCCCGGGGCATGCCGGTCTTGCTCACCTGCAGCGACGCTGACCGCCAGATCACCTGCCAGGACGTCGACCACCTGGCCTCCGGGCTGGCCGGGGCGGCCACCAAGACCGACTACGTCCACCTGACCGGCGTCAATCATGTCCTCAAGGAGGACCCGAGCGGAGCCGCGACCGGCTATACGAAGCCGCTGCCGTTCTCCGGCCAGCTGGTCGGCGCGCTGGCGTCGTTCGTCAAAGAGAACGTGACCGCGCCCTGAGACCGCAGGCGACCCCGTGACTCGGCCGGCATTCGACGCGCCGACGGTGATCCGAACCAAGCGCGACGGCGGCCGGTTGTCCGACGCCGCCATCGAATGGGTCGTCGACGCCTACACCCGCGGCCGGGTGGCCGAGGAACAGATGTCGGCGCTGCTGATGGCGATCTTCCTGCGCGGCATGGACCGCGGCGAGACCGCCAGCTGGACCGCGGCGATGCTGGCGTCCGGCGAACGGCTTGACTTCCACGACCTGGGTAAGCCCACCGTGGACAAGCACTCCACGGGTGGCGTGGGGGACAAGATCACCCTGCCCCTGGTGGCCGTCGTGGCCGCCTGTGGCGCCGCGGTGCCGCAGGCGTCGGGGCGGGGCCTGGGGCACACCGGCGGCACCCTGGACAAGCTCGAGTCCATCGCCGGGTTCACCGCCGCCCTGTCCAACCGGCGGGTGCGCGACCAACTCCGCGATGTGGGCGCCGCCATCTTCGCGGCCGGAGAGCTGGCGCCGGCCGACGCCAAGCTGTACGCCCTGCGCGACGTCACCGCCACCGTCGAGTCGCTGCCGCTGATCGCCAGCTCGGTGATGAGCAAGAAGCTGGCCGAGGGGACCGGCGCGCTGGTGCTCGACGTGAAGGTCGGTGCGGGGGCGCTGCTGCGCTCCGCGGACCGGTGCCGCGAGCTGGCCCACACCATGGTCGAGCTGGGTGCGGCGCACGGGGTGCCCACCCGCGCGCTGTTGACCGACATGAACGGCCCGCTGGGCGCGACCGTGGGCAACGCCGTCGAGGTCGCCGAGTCGCTGGATGTGCTGGCCGGCGGCGGCCCGCCCGACGTGGTCGAGCTGACGTTGCGGCTGGCCGCCGAGATGCTCGAGCTGGCCGGAGTCGACGGTCGCGACCCCGCCGAGACGCTGCGCGACGGCACCGCGATGGACCGGTTCCGCCGGCTCATCGCCGCGCAGGGCGGCGATTTGTCGGTTCCGTTGCCGATCGGTGCGCATTCCGACACCGTGACCGCCGCCCGGGGCGGCACAATGGGCGATATCGACGCGATGGCAGTGGGGCTGGCGGCTTGGCGGCTCGGCGCGGGCAGGTCCCGTCCGGGCGAACGGGTGCAGGCCGGCGCCGGCATCCGGATCCACCGCCGCCCCGGCGAACCGGTCGCGGCGGGCGCGCCGCTGTTCACCCTCTACACCGACACCCCGGAGCGCTTCGCCGCGGCGCTGGCCGAACTGGACGGCGGCTACAGCATCGGCGACACGCCACCGGTCTCGCGGCCGCTGATCATCGATCGGATCGTCAAGTGACCACACCCCTGGGACTCGAGCAGATCAAGAAGGCGCCCAAGGCGCTGCTGCACGATCACCTCGACGGGGGGCTTCGCCCGTCGACCGTGGTCGAGATCGCCGGCCAGACCGGCTACGACGGGCTGCCCACCACCGACGTCGACGAGCTGGCCACCTGGTTTCGCACCCAGTCGCACAGCGGCTCGCTGGAGCGCTACCTGGAGCCGTTCTCGCACACCGTTGCGGTGATGCAGACGTCCGACGCTCTGCATCGCGTCGCCTACGAATGCGTGGAGGACCTGGCCGCCGACTCGGTCGTCTACGCCGAGATCCGATTCGCGCCCGAGCTGCACATCGACCGTGGGCTGTCCTTCGACGCGATCGTCGACGCCGTGCTGGCCGGCTTCGCCGACGGCGAGAAGGCCTGCGCCGCCGCGGGCCGGCCGATCGTGGTGCGGCTGCTGGTCACGGCCATGCGGCACGCAGCAGTGTCCCGGGAGATCGCCGCGCTGGCAATCCGGTTCCGGGACAAGGGGGTTGTCGGATTCGACATCGCCGGCGCCGAGGCGGGGAACCCGCCGACGCGGCACTTGGACGCCTTCGAGTACATGCGAGACCACAACGCGCGCTTCACCATTCACGCGGGGGAGGCGTTCGGTCTGCCGTCCATCCACGAGGCGATCGCGTTCTGCGGCGCCGACCGCTTGGGCCACGGCGTGCGCATCGTCGACGATATCGAAGTCCTCGGCGACGGCCGGGTTCGGCTCGGCCGGCTGGCATCGATTTTGCGGGACAAGCGAATCCCGTTGGAGCTGTGCCCGAGCTCCAACGTGCAGACCGGCGCGGTGAAAAGCATTGCGGACCACCCATTCGACCTGTTGGCCCGCACCCGGTTCCGGGTCACCGTGAACACCGACAACCGGCTGATGAGCGATACCACGATGAGCCTTGAAATGTGCCGACTGGTCGAGGCTTTCGGTTACGGCTGGAGCGACCTCGAGCGGTTCACCATCAATGCGATGAAGTCGGCGTTCCTCCCGTTCGACGAGCGGCTGGCGATCATCGACGACGTGATCAAACCGCGTTACGCCGTGCTCATCGCAGGCTGACGCCGCTCGCCCGAAAAGCGGGCGCGCGGCGCAGCTTTCGGCTCAGCGGGTGAGGCGCGTGCCGGTGCGACGTCCCGTCAGCGCTTCGTAGAGCGCGATCAGGACGATCGCGGCGCCGACTCCGATGAAGAACGGAACCCACGCGATGCCACCGTTGGCGTTGTGGTATCCGAACTGGCTGGCGACCGCCGAGCCGATCAAACCGCCTACGGCGCCGATCACGACGGTCATGATCATGCCGACGTTCTGCTTCCCCGGCATCACCAGGCGAGCGACCACACCGACGATCGCGCCCACGATGATGGCGAGGATGATGGATCCGACCATTTCAGCTCCTGTCGTAACGGCACCCGGGGTGGGCGCCATCTGCGAGAAGGATTTCCCCGAAAATACGGACTTCTAACACAATTCGTGTGGAAGTCAGTTCAGGTCGGCCGCGAGCCCGATCGCGCGCACCGTGCCGGCCAGGTGCGTCTGCACCGCGCGCAGCGCGCGCTGGGCGTCGCCGTCGCGCAGCGCCTCGGCGATTTCGCGGTGCTCGTCGAGGATCGTCGTCACCCGGTCGGGCTCGCGCAGCGCCGATTCGCCGATCATCCTCATCTGCCGATCCCGCAGGGACCCATAGAAACCCGACAAGATGGCGTTCCCCGACTCGGCCAGCGTGACGGCGTGGAAGGCACGGTCGGCGTCGAGAAACTCGGCCCAGTCGGACCGGTCGACGGCGGCACCCTGCCGTAGCAGCTCGCCCGACAGTCGCTCGAAAACCGCGGCGCACGCCGCGGGCCCGCGGCCCACCACCTTGGTGGCGGCGAACTGCTCCAGCAGCAGCCGCGCCTCCATCACCGAGCGAACCTCGTCGGGCGAAACGGGGACCACCAGGGCGCCGCGCTGCGGGTACAGACGCAGCAACCCCTCGGCCTCCAGCCGCAGGAACGCCTCGCGCACGGGGGTGCGCGACATCCCAAGGGCGGTGGCCACGTCACCCTCGCTGATCAGCTCCCCGCCCGGGAACGCGCCGGTGAGGACCTGCGTCTTGACGTAATCCAGCGCGCGGTCCTTGGCCGTGCCCGGCCGCGGGTCACTCGTTGCCATCCAGCCTTCCGGTAGCTAAGTCGTATCCCAGCAGTGTCGTGACCGTACACCACCGCCACCCTTGACAGGGCGACAACTGAGATACAAGATAGATACGAAAGAAACATGAGATGCAGCGACGAAGCCCGCGAGCAGTCCGAAGGAGACGCGAAATGTCCGTCACCGAAACCGCCCTGACCCCGAACCTGGATCCGACGATTCCCGCGCCGATGATCAACGTGGCCGAGTACGGCTTCGAAGGTCGCTTCCAGGACTGGGCCTCCGACGCCGAGTATTTCGAATACTCCAAGGCCGCCAACCCCATCGGCTCGGGACACGTCCCGCAGGTTCCGGTTACCCGGTTCGATGCTGATGTCTACACCGACCAGCCCACCGGGGTGATTCCGCTGGATCTGTCCAAGGAACTGCAGATCGAGACCGGCGCGGCGACCAGCCCCGCGCTGCTGGCCAACTTCGTGCGCATCCGGCCGGGCGAGCAGGTCGACACCAGCCCCAACGCCACCTCGCAGCTGTACTACGTGCTCTACGGGCGCGGCTTCGCCGCGGTCGACGGCCACCTGGTGCAGTGGGAGAAGGGCGACTTCCTCACCCTTCCCGCGGGCACCCGCTCGGTCTTCTACGCCGCTGCCGACACCGCCATGTACTGGGTGCACGACGAGCCGCTGATGCGATACCTCGGCGCCGAAGCGACGCAGCCGCGGTTCCGGGCGACCAAGTTCCGCCGCTCGGATGCGGTGGCCAAGCTGGAGGAGATCGCGTCGCGCCCTGGCGCCAACGAGAAGAGCCGGGTCAGCGTGCTGCTGGCCAACGCCAACCAGGAACAGACGCTGACCATCACCCACGTCCTGTGGGCCATGTTCGGCGTGCTGCCCCCGAACCAGGTGCAGCGCCCGCACCGGCACCAGTCGGTGGCCCTCGACCTCATCCTCGACGCGCCGGCCAGCGGCTGCTACACGTTGCTGGGCACCCGCCTCGACGAGCACGGCGACATCGTCGACCCGACCCGGGTGGACTGGCGGGCCGGCTGCGCGTTCACCACCCCGCCGGGCATGTGGCACGCCCACTACAACGAGACCGACCAGCCCGCACACCTGATCCCGATCCAGGACGCCGGGCTGCAGACCCACCTGCGCAGCCTCGACATCAAGTTCACGCAGCGCCGCGACCTCGTCGCCGGCTGACCCGGCGGGCCGTGCGCGGTCCACAGTTCGCGCATAGTGTGGCTGCACATGAAGCTGCCCCTGCTGGGCCCCGTCTCGGTCACCGGCTTCCAGAACGCGTGGTTCTTCCTGTTCCTGCTGCTCGTTCTGTTGGTCCTGGGCCTCTACGTCGTGCTGCAGTTCGCCCGCCGCCGGAGGGTGCTGCGGTTCGCGAACATGGAGGTGCTCGAGCGGGTCGCACCGGCGCACCCCAGCCGGTGGCGGCACGTGCCGACCATCCTGCTGGCCGTGTCGCTGGTGCTGCTGACCACCGCGATGGCCGGGCCGACCTCCGACGTCCGGATCCCGCTCAACCGCGCGGTCGTCATGCTGGTCATCGACGTGTCGGAGTCCATGGCCTCCACCGACGTCCCACCGAACCGGCTCAAGGCCGCCGAGGAGGCGGCCAGCCAGTTCGCCAGCCAGCTGACGCCCGGCATCAACCTCGGGCTGGTCGGCTTCGCGGGCACGCCGTACCTGCTCGTGCCGCCGACCCCGCAGCACCAGGCGACCATCGACGCCCTGAAGAAGCTCGACTTCGCCGACAGCACGGCCACCGGCGAGGCCATCTTCACCGCCCTGCACGCGGTGAGCGCCACCGCGATCACCGGGGGTGACACCCCGCCGCCGGCCCGCATCGTGCTGCTCTCCGACGGCAAGGAGAACAAGCCGTCCAACCCCAGCGATCCGCATGACGGGGTCTACACCGCGGCGCGGCTGGCCCG
>NZ_LZIE01000006.1:0-35108 GCF_001667155.1 Mycobacterium sp. 852002-53434_SCH5985345 | reverse complement strand
CCGGGTGAGTACGCGGTGGCCGTCGTCGCTGACCGGCCCGTCGTTGTATCCGGGGTCCTCCATCGCGGCGAACAGCGTTTGGCCGTCGGGCGTCAGCGCCAATCCCTCCAGCGCCTTGTTCCGGCGCGGGCCCGTGGGCTGCGCGGACATCGCCAAGTTGGCCGGCAGCGTGAACTGGCCGAGGTAGGCACCGTCGAGCCCGGCCGATCGAACCCACGGGTCGAGCAGCAACGGTCCCGCGGTGCGCCGCTCGCCTTCGGAGGACCAATACAGCCGTTGCCGGCCGGGATCGAAGGCGATGCCCTCGGGGTCGGGGGGAATAACGGGCGGCGTGGCGTCCGGCCTGAGCGGCGGGAACGGCTGGCCGGACCGGTCCAGCAGCGGGCGGGTGCCGGTGAAGGCGACGTTGTCGATTCCGCTGTCCGACAAGGACAATTGCACGCTGTAAAAGCGGGCCGGGTTCTTCTCGGAGCGATCGTCGCTGATGACGTAATACAGCTGACGGCCCGGGTCATAGCTGAGCGCCGACAGGCCGCCGATGACGGTGCCGTCGAAGGTGGCGTTGAACGGGACCCGAGACTGACCGAGGTAAGTGAGCATCGGACGCGGCGCGGGCGCCGGAGCGGGCGGGCGCGCGGGCGCGCATCCCCCCAGCAAGACGACGAGGCACACGAACGCCACCCGTAGGCGGCACATACCGAGAACGTATCGCCGAGCGTGCACTCGGCGCGAGAATCAGGCCTCGACCTCGCCCTGGACGCACGCTCGGCGAAATCACCAATCGGCATCATGTCGTTATTCCCGCGGCGGGAACCGCAGGATACGGTCGGGTTATGGCGTCAGACACCGCAACCATTGCCGAGCAGCTGCGCAACGCCCTCGACGGGCGTTGGCGGGACACGAGAAACCAGCTGCGATCCACCATGAGCGAGGACCTGTTCCGGCCGCACTACACCCCGAACACGGTGATCGCGCGCACCAAGGTGGCCGAGCAGATGCGGATCATGGCCGCGTTCGGTGCCGCGGCCGACAACTTCCGCAAGGAGCATGGCGGCACCGGCGACATCGGCGCGGCGATCACGATGATCGAGATGCTCGCGATGTCGGACCTGTCGTTGATGGTGAAGGCCGGTGTCCAGTGGGGCCTATTCGGCGGCGCCGTGGAGAACCTGGGCACCGAGCGTCATCACGAGGCGTACGTGAAGAAGATCATCAGCCTCGAGTTGCGGGGCTGTTTCGCGATGACCGAGACCGGGCACGGCAGCGACGTCCAGTCGCTGGAGACCACTGCGACCTACGACCCCGAGACCGAAGAGTTCGTCATCGACTCCCCCACGCCGACGGCGCGCAAGGACTACATCGGCGGCGCGGCCGAAACAGCCACCATGGCAGCGGTATTCGCCCAACTGATCACGCACGAGGACGGCAAACCGCTGCACCACGGCGTGCACTGCCTGATGGTGCCGATCCGCGACGCGGACGGCAACGACCTGCCCGGGGTGACCACCTCGGACTGTGAATACAAGGGCGGCCTGCCCGGAGTCGACAACGGCCGCATCATGTTCGACCACGTACGCGTCCCGCGGGTGAACCTGTTGAACAAATACGGCGACGTGGCGCCGGACGGCACCTACAGCTCGCCGATCGAGAATCCGAACCGCCGATTCTTCACCATGCTGGGCACGTTGGTCCGCGGACGGATCACGGTGGGCGGCAGCGCGGGCGCCGCGGGTCGCGTCGCGCTGGACATCGCCACGCGATACGCGTTGCAGCGCAAGCAATTCAGCGCACCGGATGACGAGTCCGAGGTGCTGATCATGGACTATCTGGTGCATCAGCGCCGGTTGTTCCCTTTGATCGCAAAGTCATACGCGTTGCAGTTCGCCCAGAACGAGCTGGTCGGTAAATGCCACGACATCCAGACCGCGGACGCCGTCGACGCCGACGAGCAGCGCGAATTGGAGGCGCGCGCCGCCGGGCTGAAGGCGGCCAACACCTGGCATGCGTCCCGGGCGATTCAGGAGGCGCGGGAGGCTTGCGGTGGCGCGGGCTACATGGCCGAGAACCGGTTGATCGCGCTGCGCGGCGACACCGACGTCTTCACCACATTCGAGGGCGACAACCACGTGCTGACGCAATTGGTGGCCAAGGAGCTGCTGACCGCTTACGCCGACGACATCCGCAGCATGAGCCCGGTCGAATGGGTGCGGTTCGCCGCCAACACCGTCGGCGAGCGCGTCGTCAAACGCACTGCCGCCGAGACGATTATCCAAACCATCGTGGACTCCCGACAGGACAGCGAGGAAGAGGGCAGCCTTTTCAACCGCGGCACGCAGATCAAGATGTTCGAGGACCGGGAGGAATATCTGATCGCGTCCGTCGCTCGTCGGCTGCAGGCCAAATCCAAGGAGATGTCGGAGTTCGACGCCTTCAACGCGGTGCAGGATCACGTGTTGCACGCCGCTTCCGCGCACATCGACCGGGTGGTGCTCGAAGCGTTCGTCGCCGGCATCGATGCCTGCCCGCACGAGGAGGCCCGCGAACTCCTGGGCATCCTGTGTGATCTGTACGCGCTGTCGGTGATCGAGGACGACAAGGCCTGGTACATCGAGCATCGCTACCTGTCCACCGAGCGGGCCAAGGCCGTCACCCGGGGTATCAACGATCGGTGCCGCGCGCTGCGCCCGCACGCCGAAACGCTCGTCGACGGCTTCGGGATTCCGGAGCAACTGCGCTACGCCGAGATGCTGCACCCGGAAAACTTGGCGGACGCGATCACGAACTGACGGGCCACTTGATCGCGTTGTAACGCAACGCTATTGATTCGGGATTTTGCCGAGCGCCTTCAGCTTGCCGTCCGGGCCGATCTCGAACTTCACCGTGCCAACGCCGGTGGGACAGCACGGCTGATCGTTGCCCTTCAACCATTGGTACTGGACCGCGACGGCGTCATCGGATGGCGGCAGAACGGTGATGTACGGCTTGGGATTTGGGGTCGGTGTACCCAGCGGGGTGTTGTGATCGAAGAACAGCAGCTGCTGCCCGGTGGATTCACTGGCAATCGTCGGGATGATCTGCACCCAGTACAAGCGGCACTTCTTGGCATGTCCGCGAGCGATTTCCACCCAAGTCGTACCGGGGACGGTGATCGGAACCGAGGCGATGGCCCGCTGCACCGTGGCGGGTGTCGGTCCATCGGAATCCTTGCACTTATCGGCTGACACCGGCGGCGAACCGGCTTGCCTCCCGCCGCAACCGGAGGCCAGCAGGATCAGCAGGATCACAATCAGCCGACGCACTCGGTGAGCTTAGCGAAGGCTGTGAATGTCCCATTTGTTTGGTCGGAGACCCCGTTCTGACAGGTAAACCGCCCGGCCCCACCGGTAGCCTTGAGCGGAGTCGGCGGGTCGACGATGACCCACCCTGACCTCGGGGGATGCGGCTTTTCCAAGACATCACGCGGGCGCTTTCGCCGGTGAGAGGAAGCCGTAAAGCGGGGGAAACTCCGGATATCCGGTGCCGAAACATCCTCGTCGCACCATTCAACGTAAGCCCGTTGCGCTCAAAGGAGGAAGTGCGTGACCAGGGAGTCCATGGCGTCACAGCACGATGCCGTGAACACCATGTGCGCATACTGCGGCGTCGGCTGCGGGATGGTGTTGCAGGTCACAACCGATCCCGCGAGCGGTCGCCGTCACATCGCGAAGTCGATTGGAAACAAAGAACATCCAGCCAACTTCGGTCGGCTGTGCACCAAGGGTGCCACCACTTCCGACTTGCTCGGCGCGCCTGGGCGGATGGAATCCGCACACGTACGCACCGACCGCGGTGAGCCCGTCGAGCCCGTCGATATCGACCGGGCTATCGCCCAGTGCGCGAACCGGTTACGGGCGATCATCGACACGTACGGCCCGGATTCGTTCGCGATGTACGTGTCGGGCCAGATGTCCATCGAGGCGCAGTACCTGGCGAACAAGCTCACCAAGGGCTTCATCGGCACCAACCAGATCGAGTCGAACTCGCGGCTGTGCATGGCCAGCGCCGGTTCCGGCTACAAGCTCTCACTGGGTGCCGACGGACCACCCGGCTCTTACCAAGACTTCGAACACGCCGACGTCTTCTTCGTCATCGGCGCCAACATGGCCGACTGCCACCCCATCCTGTTCTTGCGGATGATGGACCGCGTCAAGGCCGGCGCAAAACTCATCGTCGTTGATCCGCGCCGCACCGCGACCGCCGACAAGGCCGACCTGTTCCTGCAGATCTCCCCCGGTTCCGATCTCGCACTGCTCAACGGGTTACTGCAGCAGATCATTGAAAACGGGCACACCGATCCCGACTTCATCGCCGAGTTCACCGAGGGGTGGGAGGCGATGCCCGGCTTCCTGGAGCAGTACACCCCCGACAAGGTCAGCGAGATCACCGGGATTCCCGAAGAACACATCCGCGCGGCGGCCCGGATGATCGGCGAGGCCGAGAATTTCGTGAGCTGCTGGACCATGGGCCTCAACCAGAGCACGCACGGCACCTGGAACACCAACGCACTGTGCAACCTGCACCTGGCCACCGGTGCGATCTGCAAACCCGGCAGCGGACCCTTCTCGCTCACCGGACAACCCAACGCGATGGGCGGCCGCGAAATGGGTTACATGGGGCCGGGACTGCCGGGGCAGCGCTCGGTCTTATCCGCGGAGGACCGCGCCTTCACCGAAGACCAGTGGGGTATCCCCCACGGAACACTCCGCACCGAGGTCGGCACCGGCACGATCGACATGTTCGCCCGGATGGCCAGCGGTGAAATCAAGTCGTGCTGGATCGTGTGCACCAATCCCGTTGCTTCCGTTGCTAATCGGAGGACCGTGCTGGCCGGTCTGGAGCGTGCCGAGTTGGTCATCACCCAGGACGCCTTTCTCGAAACGGAGACCAACGAATACGCCGATGTGCTGCTGCCGGCGGCCCTGTGGTCGGAGGCCGAGGGCGTGATGGTCAATTCCGAGCGCAACCTGACGCTGTTCCAGCCGGCCGTCACCGCACCGGGTGACGCGATGCCCGACTGGCAGATCATCGCCCGGATCGCCTGCGAGATGGGCTTTTCGGACGCTTTCAGCTACGGCTCCGCCGAAGAGATCTTCGAGGAGATCAAGCGATTCTCGAACCCGAAGACCGGCTACGATTTGCGCGGCGTCAGCTACGACCGGCTGCGTCAGGGCCCGCTGCAGTGGCCGTGCGCGCCCGAGAGCACGGGCGACCGCAGCCCCATTCGCTACCTCAACGACGGTGTCAGCCAGGCCCGGCTGGTCCGCGAGGATGGCAGCGCTCCCCGGTTGGCGTTCCCCACCGCGAACGGTCGTGCGGTGTTCTTCGCCCGCCCACACCTCCCGCCCGAGGAAATGCCGGACAACGACTACCCGTTCCTGCTGAACACCGGTCGCCTACCACACCAGTGGCACACGATGACCAAGACCGGCAAGGTCGCCAAGCTCAACAAGCTCAATCCCGGGCCGTTCGTGGAAATCCACCCGGACGACGCCGCCCTGCTGCAGATCACCGACGGCGACGCGATAGAAATCGCGTCCCGCCGCGGCCGCGCCGTGCTGCCCGCCGTGATCAGCGACCGGGTGCGCATCGGTAACTGCTTCGCCCCCTTCCATTGGAACGACGTGTTCGGCGAATACCTGGCGATCAACGCGGTCACCAACGACGCGGTGGACCCGATCTCGAACCAACCGGAATTCAAGGCGTGCGCGGTCACGTTGGCGAAAGTTTCCGTCGCCCCGGCAGATCCGAGCACCGATACACCAGAACTCGCTTCCACCGAGGTGCGGGAAATCAGCGCGTCACAGGTCGACGCCCTCGCCGACTTGCTCGGCGTCGCAACCAAACCCGCGCCGGCGTTCGACGAGCTCGGCCGCTCGTACCTTGCCGGGATGTTGACCGCACTTCGGTCGGATGCGGGCCGGCGCACCGCCGGGGTGCCGACCCTGCCGCAAAGCGCTCCGTTCGACCCCGGCACCCGGCTGTGGGTGGATGGCCTGCTCGCGGGCCTGTTCTCGCGCGAAGGAGCCACGCCGACGCCGGCGCCGGCGGTCAAGGAACCGACGATCCAGCCACCCGAGGCCAAGCCCGCCAAACGGGCACCCGTCGTGGTGCTGTGGGCATCGCAAACCGGGAACGCCGAAGAGCTCGCCGCCGATGTCGCCGCCCGACTGGGCAACGCCGACGTGCCGGTCTCGTTGCGCGCCATGGACGACTTCCCGGTGGGTGAACTGGCGACGACTCGGGAGTTGCTGCTGATCACCAGCACCACCGGTGACGGTGACCCACCGGACAATGGGGCTGGCTTCTGGCGCGCGCTGACAACCGACGGTGCAACGAAATTCACCGGCACCCGCTACGCCGTCCTCGCGCTCGGCGACTCCAACTACGACGACTTCTGCGGCCATGGCCGCAAACTCGACGAGCGTCTGGCTGAGTTGGGGGCGACCCGCATCGTCGACCGGGTCGACTGCGAACCGGACTACGACGACGCCGCGGGCAAGTGGCTGAGCGGTGTCCTGCAGGAGCTGTCGCGCGCCCCCGCGCCGGTGGGCCGGGATGGCGGTGCGGCGGCCACCGCCCCGATTGGCGCGCCGGTTCGACCGGCCAACGGGTCCGGAACGGTCGGGTACACCAAGAAACGCCCCCTGATCACCGGCATCGTCCGCAACACCGTGTTGAGTCAGCCGAAGTCGACAAAAGACGTGCGGCATTTGGTTTTCAGCCTGCCGGAAGAAACCGTGAGCTACGAGGCCGGTGACGCGCTCGGGGTGTGGCCCCGCAATAGCGACCGGTTGGTCGACGAGTGGCTCGCGGTTACCGGACTGGACGGGCAGACGCCCGTCGAGGTCGGCGAGCAGGGTCTGATGTCGCTGCGCTCCGCACTCACCGAGCGCATCGAGATCGCCCACATCAGCCGGGACCTGGTGCGGTTCGTGCAGGAGCGCACCGGCGACTCGACGCTCGCCGAGCTGCTGAAGCCCGAAAACAAGCGCGCACTGTCGGATTGGTCGTGGGGGCGCCAGTCCATCGACCTGCTGGCACAGCACCCGGTCTGGGCGTCGGCCCACGAGTGGCTGCGGGTGCTCAAACGCCTTCAGCCGCGGCTGTACTCGATCTCGTCGAGCCCCAAAGAATGCCCCGGGGAAGTTCACCTGACCGTCTCGCCGGTGCGTTACAACTTTCAGGGCATCCCGCGCCGTGGGGTGTGCTCGACCTACCTGGCCGACCGCTCACCCGGTGATCGCGTCGCCGTCTACCTGCAGCCGTCGAGCAACTTCCGGCCACCCAGCGAGTCGCACACGCCGATGATCATGATCGGTCCCGGCACCGGAATCGCGCCCTTCCGCGGGTTCCTGCAGGAGCGTCGCGCGCTCGGGCACACCGGACCCAACTGGCTGTTCTTCGGCGAGCAGCACGCCGCCACCGACTACTACTACCGCGACGAACTCGAAAAGATGCTTGCCGACGGGTTCCTCACCGAGTTGGACCTCGCGTTCTCGCGGGACCAGCAGCAGAAGGTCTACGTGCAGCATCTGATGCGCAAGCGTGGGGCCGAGCTGTGGCGCTGGCTGCAGGACGGCGCCCAGCTCTACGTCTGCGGTACCGCGGACCCCATGGCCAAGGACGTCGACCGTGCGCTCTGCGAAATCGCGGCCGAACACGGGAACCTCGATCCCGACGGGGCGAAGCAGTATGTCCGGTCGCTGAGCGCCGACAAGCGCTATCACCGCGACGTCTACTAAGCCTCCCGGGTTGCGCGACTCGTAATACGACGGAAACGTCGCGCGCCTGTCGCTGAAACAACCTCGCTGCAACATTCAGTCATTGGTTGCGTCGAGGAGGGACGTAGGCGTGGCTCTGGACTTTGACGGGCCCCTCAAGGACAACGTGCGGGCTGTCTGCCCGTTGCAGTGCCGGCTGAGGCGCGGCACCGTGGACGATGAGCAGCTCGACGACCGGGTCGACTGGGCCGGGCTGCCGATCAACTTGGACTTGGCCTTCTCGCCACAGCAGCGCGACAAGGTCTACACCCAGCACCTGATGCTCAAGCGCGGCACGCAACTTCGGCGAAGGTTGCAGGACAGGGGCCAGTGGTGCGCCTGCGAAGATTTCGTCGACGACGGAAGCGTCTAACTCCGGTAGTCATCGCGGATTCGCAATACATTTCACTTCAACAATTAAGTTCAACACGAGCGTAAAACTATTACCTGCGAAAGCAATTGCTGCCGGATAGGCTTGCTGCGTGGCTGATAATCCGTCCTCCTACCTGGTGCTGGCATCCCAGCGGAGCGGCAGCACACTGCTGGTCGAGTCGCTGCGCGCGACGGGGGTCGCCGGCGAACCACAGGAGTTCTTTCAGTACCTGCCGGCCACCAGCCAGGCGCCGCAGCCACGCGAGTGGTTCGCCGGCGTGGAGGACGAGTCGATCCTGCAACTGCTCGACCCGCTCGATGCCGGGACGCCGGACCTCGCGCCGCCCGAGATCTGGCGCGACTACATCCGCACGGTCGGCAGGACGCCGAACGGGATATGGGGCGGCAAGTTGATGTGGAACCAGACGCCGCTCTTGTTGAACCGCGCGAAGAATCTGCCGAATCGCAGCGGTGACGGGCTGCTGGCCGCGATCACCGACGTGGTGGGTGAAGAGCCGCTGTTCATCTATGTGTACCGCCCCGACGTGATTTCGCAGGCCGTGTCGTTCTGGCGGGCGGTGCAGACGCGGGTGTGGCGAGGACGACCCGACCCGACTCGCGATGCGCGCGCTACCTATCACGCCGGCGCGATCGCGCACGTCGTCACCATGCTGCGTGCCCAGAACGAGGGCTGGCGGAATTGGTTCGCCGAGGAAGACGTCAGGCCGATGGAGATTCCGTATCCGGTGTTGTGGCGCAACCTGACTCAGGTGGTGGCCGCCATCCTTGAGGGGTTGGGGCTCGACCCGCGGCTGGCGCCCGAGCCGGTCTTGGAACGTCAGGCCGACCAGCGCTCCGATGAGTGGGTGGATCGATACAGGGCCGACGCCGCGAAGCTCGGCCTCCCAACCTGACCCTGGGACTTGCTTGTGCCCGAAGAAGCCTTCGGCTCGATTGCGGCCCCGCCGGCGGGGTGAAACGGCCGCGGGTACTCAGCAAACGATGAGCTCAACCGGCGAAATTGTCGAATGTCCTATAGTGGGCGTTATGCAACAGGCCACCCAGCCGTGCCTTGTCCTTACGTGCCGCACCGCCGTGCACTGCTGTTGTCGTTGTTGTTGATTCTCTGACGCCGCAGAAACCCTCGCGTTTCCTCCAGGTTTGCGGGCCGCTCGCACAGGTAGCACCCAGTGGCCGCGTCTAAGCGTTAGTCAATCTCAGAAGGATCACCCCGCCGATGACCATATTGCCCATATGCACCCGCGTCGCGATCGAATTCGACATCGCCTGGTAGGCCGACGAAGCTTGAACCAACATGCCTGAGGAAGACAGATGAGCATCGCAGATAACGTCACACAACTTATTGGGAACACTCCGCTGGTCCGGCTGAACCGGGTCACCGACGGGGCGGCCGCCGACGTCGTAGCCAAGCTGGAGTTCTTCAACCCGGGAAACAGCGTCAAGGACCGCATCGGGGTCGCGATGATCGACGCGGCCGAGCAAGCGGGCCTGATCAAGCCCGACACGATCATCCTCGAACCGACGAGCGGTAACACCGGCATCGCCCTGGCGCTGGTGGCCGCCGCCCGTGGCTACCGCTGTGTGTTGGTCATGCCGGAGACCATGAGCATGGAGCGGCGGATGCTGCTGCGTGCCTTGGGCGCCGAGATCGTCCTGACGCCGGGCGCCGAGGGCATGCCGGGCGCCATCGCCAAAGCCGAGGAGCTGGCCAAGAGCGACCAACGGTATTGGGTGCCCCAACAGTTCGAAAACCCCGTGAATAGGGAGATCCACCGCAAGACCACCGCCGAAGAGGTGTGGCGCGACACCGATGGCAAGGTGGACATCTTCGTGGCCGGCGTGGGCACCGGCGGCACCATCACGGGGGTCGCCGAGGTCATCAAGGAACGCAAGCCGTCGGTGCAGTTCGTCGCCGTGGAGCCGGCAGCGTCGCCGGTGCTCTCGGGTGGACAGAAAGGTCCTCACCCCATCCAGGGTCTGGGCGCCGGATTCGTGCCCCCCGTGCTCGACATGGAGCTCGTCGACGAGGTCATCACCGTCGGCAACGAGGAGGCCATGGACGTGGCACGTCGGCTGGCACGAGAGGAAGGCTTGCTGGTCGGCATCTCGTCGGGTGCCGCGGTGGTCGGCGCCCTGCAGGTGGCCCGCCGACCGGAAAACGCCGGAAAGCTTGTCGTCGTCGTGCTACCTGATTTCGGCGAGCGGTATCTCAGCACGCCGTTGTTCGCCGACCTGGCGGGTTAACCATGCTCGACGCCGTACGCCGCGACATCCGGGCCGCCAGGGAGCGCGACCCCGCTGCCCCGACCACGCTGCAGGTGATCTTCGCCTACCCGGGTGTGCATGCCATCTGGGGCCACCGGATCAGCCACTGGCTGTGGAACCGCGGCGCCCGGCTGGCCGCGCGGATACTCAACGAGGTCACCCGCATCCTGACCGGGGTCGACATCCACCCCGGCGCCGTGCTCGGAGCGGGCCTCTTCATCGACCACGCCACCGGAGTGGTGATCGGCGAGACGGCCGAAGTCGGCGAGGACGTGACGATCTACCACGGCGTCACGCTCGGCGGCAGCGGACGGGACACCGGGAAGCGCCACCCGACCATCGGTGACCGGGTGACCATCGGCGCCGGCGCCAAGGTGCTCGGAGCGATCAAAATCGGCGATGACAGCCGGATCGGCGCCAACGCTGTCGTAGTCAAAGAGGTTCCGTCGAGCGCCGTGGTCATCGGGGTTCCCGGCCAGGTCATCAGTCGCCACGGCCGAAACAGCCCGGACGACTCGATGATGCCCGACCTCGTGGGCGTCAGCCTCCAGTCCCTCCTCACCCGGGTCGCCAAGCTCGAGGCTTCCAACGACGGGCAACAATCCGCAAGCGTCATCCGGCCACCCGAAGCCGGGGTGTGGCACGGCGAAGACTTTTCTATCTGAGGACCCAGTGAGCACTCTTGTGATCGCAGCGACGGCGCTGATCGCTGCGCTGGGGGCCGCCACTGCGGCAGGAGCGATGATCAATCGACGGTCCGGGGTACTTCGCGAGACGAGTCTCGGACCTACACAGGACGCGGCAGATCTCGGCTTGTCCGAGGCGGGTCCGACCGTCGTCCATTTCACCGCAGCATGGTGCGGTCCGTGCGCTTCGGTGCGTCGCGTGGTTCAGCAAGTGTGCGGCGATCTCCCCGACGTGACGCATCTCGAAATCGACATTGACGCCAATCCTGCCGCCGCCAAGCGACTTTCGGTGTTGTCACTGCCTACCACGTTCATCTTCGACGCCGACGGCCGGCAGCGGTACCGCACCGCGGGCGTCCCCAAGGCCACCGACCTGCGACAGGCACTGCAACCTCTGCTGGCTTGACCCGCGCGCCCGGCGCCGCGAATGCCGTTCAAGATGCGATCACCGCGATCGACGCTACGGTTGCCGTAAGGGACCGAGTCACGGACGGAGATTTGCGATGAGCGACCCGCACGCGCCGAAGATCCCGGCGGCGCTGTCCTCGCCGAGTCTGAACCGTGGAGTGGGCTTCACGCACGAGCAGCGGCGGCGGCTGGGCCTGACCGGGCGGCTCCCACCGGCGGTGCTCACGCTCGACGAGCAGGCCGACCGGGTGTGGCATCAATTGCAAAGCCTGGCAACGGATCTGGGCCGCAATTTGCTGTTGGAGCAGCTGCATTACCGCCACGAACTGCTCTACTACAAGGTGCTGGAGGATCATCTGCCGGAACTGATGCCGGTGGTCTACACGCCCACCGTCGGGGAGGCCATCCAACGGTTCTCCGACGAGTATCGCGGACAGCGCGGGCTTTTCCTGAGCATCGACGCCCCCGACGAGATCGAGCCCGCCTTCGCAACTTTCGGGCTGGAAGCGGGCGACGTCGACCTGATCGTGTGTACCGACGCCGAAGCGATCCTGGGCATCGGCGACTGGGGCGTGGGCGGCATCCAGATCGCGGTTGGCAAGCTGGCGCTGTATACCGCCGGGGCCGGCATCGATCCCCGCCGCTGCATCGCGGTTTCCCTCGACGTGGGCACCAATAACGAACAACTGCTTCAGGATCCGTTCTACTTGGGCAATCGTCACGCCCGCCGCCGCGGCGACGAATACGACGACTTCGTCAATCGCTACATCGAAACCGCTCACCGCCTGTTCCCGAAGGCGATCCTGCATTTCGAAGACTTCGGGCCCCTGAACGCACGGCGGATCCTGCACACGTACGGCGACAAGTACTGCGTGTTCAACGACGACATCCAGGGAACGGGCGCGGTGGTCGTCGCGGCCGTGTACGGCGGATGCCACGTCACCGGCGTCCCGATGCGCGACCAGCGGGCCGTCGTCTTCGGGGCCGGCACCGCCGGGGTCGGGGTGGCCGATCAGATTCGCGACGCAATGGTGTCCGACGGCGCCACCATCGAGCAGGCCACCGCGCAGATCTGGCCGATCGACAAGCAGGGCCTGCTATTCGACGACATGGAGGACCTGCGAGATTTCCAGGTTCCCTACGCCAAGAACCGCGCCCAGCTCGGCTTGGAAGCCGCGGATCGGGTGGGATTGGTGGACACCATCAAGCTCGCCTCCCCCACCATCCTGCTCGGCTCCTCGGCCGTGTTCGGCGCCTTCACCGAGAAGGTCGTGCAGGCCATGACCGCATCGTGTGAGCGCCCGATGATCTTCCCGCTGTCCAACCCGACGTCGCGCATGGAAGCCATGCCGGCCGACGTGCTGCAGTGGTCCGACGGCAAGGCGCTGATCACCACCGGCACCCCCGTCGCGCCGATCGAATACGACGGCACCACCTACACCATCGGCCAGGCCAACAACGTGCTGGTGTTCCCCGGAATCGGACTGGGCATCATCGTCGCCGGGGCCCGGCTACTGACCAAGGAAATGCTGCAGGCCGCAGCGAAAGCCGTTGTGCAACAGGCTAGCCCGTCAAAGGCCGGCGATTCACTGCTCCCCGATGTCAGGGAATTGCGCGCCATCTCGACGTCGGTTGCCGAAGCCGTGTATCACGCCGCCGTCGCCGGCGGGGTGGCCACAGAAACGCACGCCGACCCACGGCAAGCCGTCCTCGACACCGTCTGGACGCCGGCCTACGACTAGCGCCTTTCGGATAGTTCGGCCCCGGGGTCATTCGGGTGCGGCGCCAGGGGCGTCACCGCATCGGTACGCCACACGCGCAGCGGCATCGAGGCCAGCACCTCCTCGAGCCGGTCCTGGTCCGCAGCGGCGAACAGACCGAGCGTGCGCCATTCACCCGGCCGCAGCGGCGGCCGCCACAAGCGCAGCAGATGCCCCTGCGCGGCGAGCTCGCGGGAATGCGCGGCCTCCCGGGCCCGAACCTCGTCGATTGCCTCCGGCGGGGTGCCGTCGGGGACATGCGTCGTCATCGTGACCAAGAACTCCACCGGCCCTCCTAATTGGTTGCGCTCACAGTAGATTCACGAAGGACGAGCACGCCAGCGCGATGGCGCGACGCGGCAACCAGACCACGCAAGGAGACCGCTATTGACCGCCGATCAGGCCTACCAGAAAGTCGCGATCGTCACCGGCGCCTCGCAGGGCATGGGGGCCGCCCTGGCCGAGGCCTACCGCGACCTCGGCTATGCCGTGGTGGCCAACTCGCGCTCGATCACCGCCGGCGATGACCCCGGCACGGCGGCCGTCGCCGGTGACGTCGCCGATCCCGCGACCGCCGACCGCATCGTGGCGACCGCGGTGGAGCGGTTCGGTCGAGTGGACACCCTGATCAATAACGCGGGCGTCTTCGTTCCCAAACCATTCACCGAGTACACGGCGGCGGACTACGCGTTCGTGACCGGGGTGAACCTCGCCGGCTTCTTCCACGTCACGCAGCGCGCCATCGCCCGGATGCTGACGCAAGGCGGGGGCGGCCACGTCGTCAACATGACCACGTCGCTGCTCGACCAGCCCAACTCCGCAGTGCCCGCGGGATTGACCGCCCTCACCAAGGGCGGCCTGGCGGCGGTGACCAAGTCGCTGGCCATCGAGTACGCGCATTGCGGGATCCGCGTCAACGCCATCTCCCCGGGCAACATCGCCACCCGATGCATGCCGACGACAACACGGCCGCGCTGGCCGCCATGCATCCGCTGGGCCGGATGGGCGCCATCGCCGACGTCATCGAGGGGATTCGGTACCTGGAGGGCGCCACCTTTGTGACCGGGGAGACCCTCCACATCGACGGCGGCCAGAGCGCCGGACACTGAGCCTCAACCTTGCTCCCCCGCCTGGACTCGAACCAGGAACCTATCGGTTAACAGCCGAACGCTCTGCCAATTGAGCTACAGGGGATCAACACGATCGCGGGACGACTCTAGCGTACTGGCATAACCGCACCCAACCGGACAGGACCGACTCGGTCTCGCCCCGGGGAGCGGATCGGGCGCGCACGCATAGGGGCGGGTGAGGCAGGATGGGAACGGTCGCTACTCGGGAGGAACGCTTTGATCCGGTATGTCGTGGTGCTGGGACTGGGTTACGTGCTGGGCTCGAAGGCCGGGCGTCGCCGATACGAGCAGATCGTCGGCACCTATCGCGCGCTGACCAGCAGCCCGGTCGCCAAGTCAGTAATCCAAGGGGGACGCCGCAAGATCGCGAATCGGATCTCCCCGGACGCCGGATTCGTGACCGTTGCCGAGATCGACGACCAAACGGCCATCTTGGAGCGCGGTGCCGAGCGACCGGCCGACGAGGCCCTCACATCGTCAGATCGTCGCCGCTAGCCTGCTCCAGCAGGCTGCGCCGGTAGGCCTCCATGGCTACCAGGTCACCGAATAACGCGTGGTACTCGTCGCCCTGTTCGATCGGCGACATGCGCTGCAGCTTGGACTTCACCTCGGCGATCTGCCGGCCCATCCACACTTCCTGCAGCCGGGCCAGCACGCCGGCGATGTAACGCACCAGCTTCTCGTCGTCGTCGACCTGGATGGCCTCCACCCCGAGCTCGCTGACCAGCCCGGCGGTGAGGTCTGAGCCGGCCCGTTGGCGCACCGCGTCGATCCACTGTCCCCCGGTGACGCCGCTCGACGTGCCACCCGCGGCCTCGATGGCGGCGCGCACGGCGGCGTAACCGGGATGGGTGAAGCTTTCGACGGGGAGCGTGTCGAATACCGGCCCGGCCAGCGCCGGATATTGCAACGCCGACTTGAGCGCCGCACGCTGCGGCCTGAGTGTCGGGTCACGAGGGTCGGGAAGTTTGGCGGTGGGGCGGCCCGGGGCCGCCGCACTGGGCTGCTGAGCGGCGCCGCGGGGGGCGTTGGGGCCGGAACGCGCCGGGGCCGGCGACTTCTTGGCCTGCGTGCGCACCCGGTCGATGACCTGCGCCACGTCGTCCCAGCCGACCCAGCCGGCGAGCTGGCGGGCGTACTCGTCGCGCAGCGTGGGGTCTTTGATCTGGCTCACCATCGGCACGCAGCGGCGCAGCGCCGCGACCCTGCCCTCCGCGCTGTCCAGGTCCATCTCGGCGATCGCCGTGCGAATCGCGAATTCGAACAAGGGGGTGCGCCGCGCCACCAGGTCGCGCAGCGCGCCGTCGCCGGACTTCAACCGCAAGTCGCAGGGATCCATGCCGTCCGGGGCCACCGCGACGAAGGATTGCCCCGCCAGATTCTGCTCGCCGCCGAAGGCCTTGAGCGCGGCAGCGCGCCCGGCCGCGTCACCGTCGAAGACGTAGATCAGCTCGCCGCGGAAGAAGCTGTCGTCCATCATCAGTCGGCGCAGCATCGATAGATGCTCGTCGCCGAATGCGGTGCCGCACGACGCCACGGCGGTGGTGACGCCGGCCAGATGCATCGCCATCACGTCGGTGTAGCCCTCGACGACGACCGCCTGGTGCCCCTTGGCGATGTCGCGTTTGGCCAGGTCGATGCCGAACATCACCGACGACTTCTTGTACAGCAGGGTCTCGGGGGTATTGATGTACTTGGCTTCCATCGGATCGTCGTCGAAGAGCCGGCGGGCGCCGAACCCGATCACCTCGCCGGCCGCGCTGCGGATGGGCCACAACAGTCGGCGGTGGAAGCGGTCGATCGGGCCGCGCCGCCCCTGCCGCGACAGGCCCGCCGCTTCCAGCTCCTTGAACTCGAAACCCTTGCGCACCAGATGTTTTGTCAATGAGTCCCACCCGGACGGCGCGAATCCGCAGCCGAATCGCCGGGCCGCCTCGGCGTCGAAATTCCGTTCCGTCAGGTACTGGCGGGCCGGCGCGGCCTCGTCGGATTCCAGCGCCGCCGCGTAGAACTCCGCCGCGGCCGCGTTGGCCGCGACCAGCCGGCTGCGGCTGCCGCGGTCGCGCTGCACGCTGGTCGCCGGGCCGGTGTAGCTGATGGTGTGGCCGATCCGGTCCGCGAGCAGTTCGACGGCCTCGACGAAGGTAACGTGTTCGATCTTCTGGATGAAGGCGTAGACGTCGCCACCCTCCCCGCAGCCGAAGCAGTGGAAGTGGCCGTGGTTGGGGCGAACGTGGAACGACGGCGACTTCTCGTCGTGAAACGGGCACAGGCCCTTGAGGGAATCGGCACCGGCGCGCCGCAATTGGACATAATCGCCGACGACTTCTTCGATGCGGACCCGCTCGCGGATGGCGGCGATATCGCGATCGGGAATCCGCCCCCGGCCCCGGGGCCGGGCGTCATCCTCCCCCGCGCGCGGGTGGTGCCCCCACGAACCTGCCGGGCTGGACATCGGCTCAGTCTAGAGCGCCGAGCCGGCCGGCTATCCGGTTCCGATGACGCCGCATGCCACCCGTTCCATCGCGTTGTCGGTGTCTTGGGCGCCGTGCAGCATCAAGGCAGTCTTGTTGCCGCCCAGCAGCTCGTCCCGGTTGAACGAATCCGTGGTGGTGACAAGGTAGGCCGAGCCGTCCGAACGCACCTCCAGCGACGTCAGGTCACCGCTCTCCGGCTTGCCGGTGTGTCCGGGCGCCTGGTAGTGGCCGCCGGCGGACAGGAAGTTTCCGGGCGGACCGCCGGTCGGGGCAACCGAGTTGGGCTCGCATTTGCCGATCTCGTGGACGTGCAGGCCGTGCAGGCCGGGTGACAGGATGCCGCCGGTCACCGTTTTGACGGTGACGGTCACGTATCCGCCGGTGAAGTCGAACGTAGCAGTGGCAGCCGACCGCCCGTCCGGCGTCTTCAGTTGCGCGGTGAGCGATTCGCCGTTGGGCGCGGGCGTCGTCGTCTCACCCGACGACGCCGGTGGGGCGCTCTTCACCGGCGGGGTGGTGCCGGGCTGGTTGCTCGCCTGTTGGGGTGAGCTGCATGCGGTCATGGCGACGACGGGAAGCCCCACCGCGAGGGTGGCGATACCGCTGAATTTGGTCATGTCGGGCAGCCTAGCCCGCGGTGACAACGGGACTGCCGTGGGATGACCTGCGGCCGAGCAGCGGCTAACCGGTGGCCTGGCGCGCGTCGATGCGTTCCAGCCGGCCCTCGGTATATGACGCGATCTGATCGACGATGACCCGTAGCCGGGCGCGGTCGTCGGCCGCGGTGGTGAACGCCGCGGCGAAGACCGGGTCGAGTGTCTGGGGTGCCCCGGCGTAGAGCCAACGCGCCACCCGGTGAATCCGTTCACGCTGCAGGCCCTGGGTGTTCAGATGCCTCGGATCGGACATGATGAATTGCAGCGCCAGGATTTTCAGCAGGGCGACCTCCGCGCGCACCAGGTCGGGCACCAGCAGGTCGGCCCGGTAGCGGACCAGCGGCCCGGGTCCGGCCGCGGCGCGGGTCGTGGCAATGGCGGCCGAGGCGAACCGGCCGACCAATTCGCTGGTGAGTCGCTTGAGCGCGACCGCCGCGGCCAGCGTCGCGTCGTACTTGCCGACGGCGGCGACCACCGGCAGCCCGGAAAGCCGCCGCGCGGCCGCCATGAAGTCGTCGGCGCTCACCCGGGAGAATTCGCTTTCACCCAGTTTCGCCAGGGCGGCCGCCTCGTCGTCGTCGGCGAGCACGCGCAGGTCGATGCGCTGGGAGACCACGCCGTCCTCGACGTCGTGTACCGAATAGGCGATATCGTCGGCCCAGTCCATCACCTGCGCTTCCAGGCACATCCGGCCCTCCGGCGCGCGCGCGCGAACCCAGGCCGCCTGCTCGCGGTCCTCGTCGTAGAACCCGAACTTCCTCCCCTGTTGACCCAGCCCTCTGCCGCGGTACCACGGATACTTGGTGACCGCGTCCAAGGAGGCGCGGGTCAGGTTGAGCCCAGCGCTATTGCCTTGCTCGTCAAGCACTTTGGGCTCGAGGCTGGTCAGGATGTGGAAGTTTTGCGCATTACCCTCGAAACCGCCGTAGTCGGCGGCGAACTCATCCAGGGCGCGCTCGCCGTTGTGGCCGTAGGGCGGGTGCCCGATGTCGTGGGCCAGACCGGCCAGCTCGACCAGGTCGAGGTCGCAACCCAAGCCGACCGCCATCCCCCGCCCGATCTGGGCGACCTCCAGCGAGTGCGTCAGCCGGGTGCGTGGTGTGTCGCCTTCGCGGGGCCCGACGACCTGGGTCTTATCGGCGAGCCGGCGCAGCGCGGCGCTGTGCAGCACCCGGGCCCGGTCTCGGGCGAAGTCGGTGCGGTGCTGACCTTCCGTACCCGGCAGACCGGCAGTCTTCGGCGCTTCGTGTACCCGCCGTTGACGGTCGAAGTCGTCGTAGGGGTCTTGCCGATTCATGTCCGCCTTCTTAGTCACCGCAGCACAGTCTGCCAGGGAACGCGGGACGGGGGACCGCTCCGCCGCACGGCTCTTTGCCCGCGTCGCCGCGGGGCTAGATTGACGTCATGCGCACTGCCCGGCTGCTAGGTGTCATCGCGACAATCCTCGCAATTGCTTTCAGCGGCGGGCTGCTCGTGGCACCCGGCGCCGGCGCGCAACCCCCGTTCCGGCTGGCGGATTACGTCACCGACAACGCGGGCGCCCTGTCGGAATCCGGTCGTGCGGCGGTCACCTCGGCGGTACGCAAGCTGTACACGGATCGCCACATCCGGCTGTGGGTGGTCTACGTCGACGACTTTTCCGACCAGAGCCCGGTGAACTGGGCGCAGCGCACGGTGCGTACCAGCGATCTGGGTGACTATGACGCCCTGCTCGCCGTCGCCACCGCCGGCCGTGCCTACGCCTTCCTGGTGCCGTCCACCGTCAAGAGCGTCAACGCTCGCCAGGTCGATGACTTGCGGCACAACAAGATCGAGCCCGCCTTGCACAACGGCGACTGGAGCGGCGCCGCGATCGCGGCGGCCAACGGGCTCAACACGTCACCGGGTTCGTCGGGCCGGGTGGCCCTGCTGGTCACGCTCGCGATCATTCTCGGCGCGGTGGCGGCCTTGCTGCTGGTCATGCGCTATCGCGGTCGGCGCCGGCGCGCGGCCGAATTGGCCGCGGCCCGACGGGTCGACCCCACCGACTCCCAAGCGCTGGCCGCCGTGCCGCTGCAGGCCCTCGACGACCTGTCGCGTGCACTCGTGGTGGACGTGGACAACGCCGTGCGAACCAGCTCCAACGAGCTCGACGTCGCGATCGCCGAGTTCGGCGAAGAGCGGACCCAACCCTTCACCCAAGCCCTGACCAACGCCAAAGCCGCTCTGGCCCAAGCGTTCACGGTACGACAGGAACTGGACGACAGCACACCGGAGACGCCCGACCAGCGCCGCGAGTTGCTCACCCGGGTCGTCCTTTCGGCGGCGCGCGCCGATCGGGAACTGGAGTCGCAGACCGGGGCGTTCGAGAACCTGCGCGATCTGGTGATCAACGCCCCGTCGCGGCTGGACGCGCTGACCCAGCAATACGTTGAGCTCACCACCCGGATAGCGCCCTCAGAGCAGCGGCTGGCCGAACTGCACGACCAATTCGACGCCACCGCACTGACTTCCGTGTCCGGAAATGTCTCGGCCGCCAAGGAGCGGCTGGCGTTCGCAGACCGCAACATCGGCACCGCCCGGGATTTGGCCGCCGAAGCCGTCAGCGGCCGGCAGGCCGGCTTGGTGGACGCGTTCCACGCCGCGGAGTCCGCGCTCGGGCAGGCGCGGGCGCTACTCGACTCGGTGGACAACGCGGCCACCGACATCCAGCACGCCATCGACCGGCTGCCGTCGGCCATGGCCGACATTCAGGTCGACATCAACCGGGCGGGCGATCTCCTGAAGCGAGCGGAGACGACCGCTCACACCGGCGATCTGCGCGCGGCGCGCGATGCGGCCACGCGGGCCGTCGACGGCGCGCGTGCCGGCGGCTCCACGGACCCGCTCGGCGCGTTCGCGCAGTTGGCCAAAGCGGATGCCGATCTCAACGGGCTGCTGGTCACCCTGGCGCAGGAGCAGGCCAGCGCCGAGCAGCTTAACCGGTCGTTGGAGCAGGCGTTGTTCACGGCCGAGTCGCGGGTACGCGCGGTCTCCGACTACATCGACACGCGTCGCGGCAGCATCGGCCCGGAGGCCCGCACCCGGCTGGCCGAAGCCACCCGGCACCTGCAAGCCGCGCGGGACAAGAGGGCGACGAATCCGAACGAGGCAATCTCCCACGCCAACGCGGCGTCGACGCTGGCCGCCCAGGCGCAGTCGTTGGCCAATGCCGATATGCAATCGATCCAGCGCGCCTACACGCGTCGCGGCGGCAGCGACATGGGGGCAATGCTGGGCGGCATCATCATCGGCGACCTGCTCAGTGGGGGTATGCGGGGCGGCTTCGGCGGCTGGAGTCCCACATCGTTCGGCGGGTCTTCGGGGGGATCGTCAGGGGGCGGCTTCATGGGCGGCGGCGGCCGATTCTGAGTCGCTCGCCCTAGCACGCGGCGGTCAACCGGCGGCCGGTGAATGCGGAATCACGCCTCCGCTGCGCGGTACGTCGAAGCGGGGTTCGGCTTCGCCTTCCCACCGCTGCCACTCGTTCCATTCTTTGGCGTCCGCGACCGCGGCCGGGGCGGGGACGTCAGTCGCCGGGTCGCCGGAATCGACGCTCACGTCCGGCTTCGGGGCCCAATGGTCGTAGTCATCCGGCGGAACGACCACACCCCAAACGAGTGGAACCGACAGGCCACCGAGCATCCCCGACTCACCCCGAACCGCCGACACCGAGTCATCTGGTAACGGCGGACCAAGAGGCAAAAGCATGTTGCCCCCTTCCACAGCCGACTTTCGGATGCTGTGGCCGAACCAATAACAGCAAGCAGGCACATCGTAAGCCAAACTTCAGACAAATACCCGAAAAACGTGGATTTGCTTCCGCAGGCATCCCGACGCCCGGGCCGGTGCGGGGCGAGGGGGCTCAGCGCTTGCGAACGGCGGTGGCCCCCCGCTCTCAACCCTTGGTCCGCGGCACCACCTTGGGCCGCGACTGCACCACGTGCGGGTTCTCCCCGCCGCGGCGGCCCCTCCGGTCGGTCTTGTCTTTGTCGGTGTCCCGCTCGTCCATCGCCATGGCCATGGCTGACGTGGAACCGGCGGGTGCGGACGACGCGGCGGACGATCCCCCCGTCGCGATCGGAGTCGGTAGTTGGGTGCCCAACGCCGGCACCGCGAGACTGGTCAGGACCGCCGGCACCGGCATCGACCCCTGCCAGGTCGGTGGCACCGTAATCGCTCCAACGAACCGCGCGGTGCCCAACCCGGCCGTGGCGACGCCCAGCCCACCCAGCGATTGCGGCGCGTGCAGGCCGCCGGTGGCGAGCGGGGTCTGCCCGGCCACGGTGGTGACACCGGCCATTGCGGGTGCCGCCGGCCCGACGTTGTGGGCCAGCACCATCATCGGGGACATCAGCGCGGTCGCGGGGTACATCCCGATCGGTGCCAGGGCGGTCATCGTCGTGACCGGCATGGACGAGAGTAACGACGTCACCGACGACAGGCCGGGGAAGAAGGCCCCGAGCACCGCCTGCAGCTGCGAAACAAAGCCGGCCCCCAGCGACGAGAACGCTCCGAAAGCCTGGGACACGAAGTCCAGCGGCGCCGTTACCAGCCCCGCCAGTCCACCCAGGGGTACCGGCGGGGCGCTGAACGCCGGCAGCGTCGCCGCCACCGTCTGCGCCCCGATGTGATAACCCACCATCGCGGCCACGTCCTGGGCCCACATCTCCATGTACTCGATTTCGGTCATCGCGATCGCCGGGGTGTTCTGACCCAAGAAGTTCGTGGCGATCAGCATCAGCAACCGGAGGCGATTCTCGATCACCTCCGGGGTGGGCACCGTCGCCATGAACGCCGCCTCATAGGCCCCCGCCGCCGCCGTCGCCTGGGCCGCCGCCAACTCGGCTTGCCCGGCGGCCGAGATCAGCCACTGCAGGTACGGCGTCGCCGCCGCCACCATCGCCACCGACGACGGGCCCATCCACGGGCCGGCGGCCACTCCCGTCACAACCGACTCGAACGACGCCGCCGCGGCCGCCAAGTCCGCCGCCAGCGCTTCCCAGGCCGAGGCCGCCGTCAACAGTGGTCCGGGGCCTGCGCCGCCATACATCAGGGCAGAGTTGATCTCGGGGGGGAACAGCATAAAAGCTGGAATCATCGCATCCCCAACCCACCGACTACCGAGTCAACGACACTTACACCCACACGAACCGACACCCACCCCCGGCGACTAGACACGTGAGCAACATTCGGATCGAGCCTAAGCCAATCGGCTATCCAAATGCGGTTTTTTACGAAACGTTTAATTACGTGGCGGCGGCGTGTCCATGCCGGTCAACAGGCAAGGTGGGACTACCGGGACCGGCGGTGCCAGCGCCGGTCAGCAACCCTTGAGCCGCGCCGCCAAGTAGTCGGCGACGGCGTTCATCGCGACGCGCTCCTGCGTCATGTCATCGCGACGGCGCACCGTGACGGCGTTGTCTTCGAGGGAGTCGAAATCCACCGTCACACAGAACGGCGTCCCCACCTCGTCCTGGCGCCGGTAGCGGCGCCCGATCGCGCCAGCGTCGTCGAAATCGATGTTCCAGCAGGTGCGCAGTTCGGCGGCCAGGTCGCGAGCCTTGGGACTCAGGTCGGCGTGCCGGGACAGCGGCAGCACCGCGGCCTTGACCGGGGCCAACCGCGGATCCAGCCGGAGCAACGTGCGCTTCTCCATCACGCCCTTGGCGTTGGGTGCCTGGTCCTCGGTGTAGGCGTCGATCAGAAACGCCATGAACGACCGCGTCAGCCCGGCCGCCGGTTCGATGACATACGGGATGTAGCGGGTATCGGTGCCCTGGTCGTAGTACGACAGGTCGGCGCCGGAATGTTTTGCGTGCGTTGACAAGTCGAAATCGGTCCGGTTGGCGACGCCCTCCAGTTCGCCCCACGGGTTGCCCGCGAAGCCGAACTTGTACTCGATGTCGACGGTCCGGTCGGAGTAGTGCGAAAGCTTCTCGGCGGGGTGCTCGTACAGCCGCAGATTCTCCGGGTCGATACCCAGGTCGAGATACCACTGCAGGCGGGTGTCGATCCAATACTGGTGCCATTCCTTCGCGGTCGACGGCTCCACGAAGAATTCCATTTCCATCTGCTCGAACTCGCGGGTTCGGAATATGAAGTTGCCGGGCGTGATCTCATTGCGAAAACTCTTGCCGATCTGGCCGATACCGAACGGCGGCTTCTTGCGCGCGGTGGTGACGATGTTGGCGAAGTTGACGAAGATGCCCTGCGCGGTCTCCGGACGCAGATAGTGCAAGCCCTCCTCGGTCTCGATCGGCCCGAGGTGGGTCTTGAGCATCATGTTGAACTCGCGCGGCTCCGTCCACTGGCCCTTGGTTCCGCAATCCGGGCAGACGATCTCGGTCATCGGCACCGAGTCGGGGTCGTCGATCCCCTTCTTCGCCGCGTAAGCCTCCTGCATGTGGTCCTGGCGATGCCGGTGATGACAGTTCAGGCACTCGACCAGTGGGTCGTGGAAGACCTCGACGTGGCCGGAGGCCACCCAGACCTGCCTCGGCAGGATGATCGACGAATCGATGCCCACGACGTCGTCGCGCCCGGTGACCACCGATCGCCACCACTGCCGCTTGATGTTCTCCTTGAGTTCCACTCCCAGCGGGCCGTAGTCCCACGCCGACCGGGTGCCGCCGTAGATCTCTCCCGAAGGAAAGACAAAGCCGCGCCGTTTGGCCAGGTTCACTACGGTGTCGATGACGGACGCCACGGGGTGGTGCACTCCCTTTCCGGGTTTGAACGGGCACGAACGGCGCTCGACCGCCGTGCGCAGAGCATTCGTCATCGTAACGATCGGCCCCGCGGTCTTTGACATGCGTCATCATGCATGTGACAGTGGAAGTCGACCGCCTCACGGCGCGCCCTCCCCGCTACCTGGCCCTTCTCGAGGTGATGACTCTCTCCATGGCGATGTCCCCATCCCCGCCTTCCTCGCTGCCGGCCGCCGCCGATGGTGACGTGGGACCGGCGATGAGCGTGGTTGCCCACGAGCACGGCGAAACCGGGTCCGCCGGACACCCGCCGGCCGATTACCCCGTCCCGCCGCCGCGCGCGATTCTCGACGCGGCCGGTGAGCTGCTGCGCGCGCTGGCCGCCCCGGTGCGGATCGCCATCGTGCTGCAGTTGCGTGAATCCCAGCGCTGCGTGCACGAGCTGGTCGACGCGCTCGGCGTGCCGCAGCCACTGGTCAGCCAGCACCTGAAGATCCTGAAGGCCGCCGGCGTCGTCGCCGGGGAGCGATCCGGCCGCGAGGTGCTGTACCGGCTTGCCGACCATCACCTGGCGCACATCGTGGTGGACGCGGTCGCCCACGCGAGCGAGGACACACAATGACACGCGCCGGCGACGATGCAGAACGAAGCGATGCTGAGGTGGGGCGCCAATGACAGGCGCGAGTATCCGATCGACCCGTCAGCGGGCGGCGATCTCCACGCTGATGGACACCCTCGACGACTTCCGCTCGGCGCAGGAGTTGCACGACGAGCTGCGCCGCCGCGGCGAGAACATCGGGCTGACCACCGTCTACCGGACGCTGCAGTCAATGGCGGCGGCGGGAATGGTGGACACGCTGCGCACCGACACCGGCGAGTCGGTCTACCGCAGGTGTTCCGAACACCACCATCACCATCTGGTCTGTCGCAGCTGCGGTTCCACCATCGAAGTCGGCGACCACGAGGTCGAACAGTGGGCGGCGCAAGTCGCCTCCAAACACGGCTACTCCGACGTCAGCCACACCATCGAGATCTTCGGCACGTGTTCACAGTGCGGGTCCTAGGCTGACCCGAGCCGGCCGAACGCGGCACGGTGGAAAAAAGTTCTGAAAAAAGTGTCCAACACGCGCGCCCCGCGTGCTCCTACCCATGAGTGGCCCACAGGCCGAGACAAGCAAGAACTCTAGGGAATTGAGAGCACCATGCGGCACCACGCATCACCCCATCTGCGGCCCGTACGCGACGTCGAGGCTCCGTCACTGCAATTTCGCACCATCCACGGCCACCGACGCGCCTTCCGGGTCGCCGGGTCGGGACCGGCTCTGTTGCTGATCCACGGCGTCGGCGACAAGTCCACGGCATGGGAGCCTGTGCACGCCAAACTTGCGCGACGGTTCACGGTCATCGCACCGGACCTGCTGGGCCACGGGGAATCGGACAAACCACGCGCCGACTACTCATTGGCGGCCTTCGCGAACGGCATGCGTGACCTGCTTGCCGCGCTTGACATTGACCGCGTCACCCTGGTCGGGCATTCGTTCGGTGGCGGTGTCGCAATGCAATTCGCCTATCAGTACCCGCAGCTGGTGGAGCGCATCGTGCTGGTCAGCAGCGGTGGCGTCGCCCAGGAAGTAAGCGTGGCCTTGCGATTGGCGGCGATGCCGTTGGGCAGCGAGGCCCTGGCCATGCTGCGCATGCCGGGCGTGATGCCGGCGGTCCGACTGTTCGGGCGGGCCATGGCTACCGTACTGGGCCCCACTAACCTCGGGCACGACGTCGCCGATGTGGTGAATCTGCTCGAAGGCTTCCGGGACCCGCGCGCATTGTCGGCGTTCGCACGCACCTTGCGGTCGGTGGTGGACAGGCGTGGCCAATTCGTCACAATGCTGGACCGAAGCTATCTCGCGCAACCCATTCCGGTGCAAGTGATCTGGGGTGAGCACGACTTGGTGATCCCGGTAGACCACGCCCGGATGGCCCACGATGCGGTGCCCGGGTCACGCTTAGAGATCTTCGAGAACTCCGGGCACATGCCGTTCAAGGACGACCCGGATCGCTTCGTCGAAGTCATCGAGCGCTTCGTCGAGTCGACCCGGCCGGCTCAGCACGACCAAGACCTCCTACGCTCGTTGCTGCAGACCCGCGTGCGCGAAAACGCCCGGGGATCGGTAGCCATCGCGGTGACCGAATCGGCGGTGTCCTAGCGCCCTAACCCGTCAATGCGCGACGTATCTCTATGCCGCTATCCAGCACCAACAGAACCAGGGTGCGCAGCGCGTCGTCGGTCAAGCCGCCGCCGGGAAAGTTGTAGCGCAGCATCACGTCGGCGGTCTTGGCCGCGCCTTTGCCCGAGTTGCGTTGCACGGCCTTCTCGTTGACCTTTTCGACCATCGTGACGCTGCCGAAATTGCTGGTGCGGGCCTGCTTGGCGACCTGATCACTGATCTTCTTGGTCAGCGGCAGGTCCCACGCCAAGACTTGGGTGAGCGACACCAGGTCGAGGTCGTCGGCGATGTTCACCACCCGCAACGACGCGATGGTCCCGGCATGGCGCACCGTCAGCGCCCCGTCGGACTCCTCCTCGACCGCAAGAACGACACCGAGTGCCGACGCCAGACGTTCCTGCAGTGACGGCATTGGATCCTCCCCGTGAGGACCCGTTGCGCCCGGCTCCGCCGCGCTTCCGGTCCCCACTATGCGCTCCCGAATCTTCTGTTGCGCGAAGCGTATTCCTCGCACGCCGCCCACAGGTCGCGGCGGTCGTAGTCGGGCCACAGCTTGTCCTGGAAGATGTACTCGGCGTAAGCGGCCTGCCACAGCATGAAGTTGCTGGACCGCTGCTCCCCCGAGGTCCTCAGGAAGAGGTCCACGTCGGGGATGTCGGGCCGTTGCAGGTGATGCGCCACCGTCGACTCCGTGACGCGTTCCGGGTTCAGCCTGCCGACGGCGGCTAAGCGCGCGATTTCCTTTGCAGCATCCGCGATTTCGGCGCGACCTCCGTAGTTGACGCAGTAGTTGACCGTGATGACGTCGTTGTCCTTCGTCATGTCCTCCGCAATCGCCAACTCATTGATCACGCTGCGCCACAGCCGTGGCCGCGAACCCACCCACCGGATTTTGACACCGATGGTCTTCAAGTTCACCCGGCGCATGCGGACCACGTCCCGGTTGAAGCCCATCAGGAAGCGGACCTCTTCGGGCGACCGCTTCCAGTTCTCGGTGGAAAACGCGTAAAGACTCAGCCACTTGACGCCGATTTCTATTGCCCCACAGACGACGTCAATGACTACCGCCTCGCCCGCCCGGTGACCATCGGTGCGGGTCAGTCCCTGCTCGGTGGCCCAGCGGCCATTGCCGTCCATGACGATGGCCACATGATTGGGCAATCGGTCCGCAGGAATACGCGGCGGGGTCGCTTTCGAGGTGTGCTGCGGCGGCCGGCTCGGGCCGCCGTCACGCGACGGCGGCAGCTCGGGGAAGACCACCGGCCATGTCGATTTGTCGGGGAAAACCGGGTAATCGTCGGGCGCCGGGGGCAGCTGCGGAAAGCCGGTCGACTTGAGCTTGCGCTCAGCTTTAGCCACAGTCCAACTGCTCCATCAGCGCTGCGCGCCGTTCGGCGATGGTGCGGTCGACGTGATACGGCCGTTCCACCAGTGGCAACGTCTTGAGCTGGCGTTCCAGATGCCATTGCAGGTGCGCGGCCACCAGTCCGCTGACGTAGCTGCGGTGCGATTGCGGGGCCTCTTCGGCGAACTCCCAATCGCCGTCGTGCAGCGCGGACATCAGATCCAGCACGCCCGGCGGCGGTGTAGTCGAACCGGCTGGACGGCAGTGCGTGCAGACGCTGCCCCCGGCGCCGACATGGAACGCGCGATGCGGCCCTGGTGTGGCGCACCGGGCGCACTCGGTCAGCGCCGGCGCCCACCCGGCGATGCCCATGGCGCGCAGCAGGTAGGCGTCCAGCAGCAGGTCCCGGGAGCGGCGGCCGTCGGCCACCGCCCGCAAGGCGCTGACCGTGAGCCGGTGCAGGGCCGGGGCGGGGGCCCGCTCCTCCCCGGCCAGGCGTTCGGCGGTTTCCAGCATCGCGCACCCGCAGGTGTAGCGGCCGTAATCGCTGACGATGTCGGTGGCGAACGCGTCGATCGAGACGACCTGGGTGACGATGTCGAGGTTGCGGCCGGGATGCAGTTGCGCGTCGATGTGCGCGAACGGTTCCAGCCTCGCGCCGAATTTGCTGCGGGTGCGACGAACGCCCTTCGCCACCGCCCGGACCAATCCGTGGTCGCGAGTGAGCAGCGTGACGATCCGGTCGGCTTCGCCGAGCTTGTGTTGGCGCAACACCACCGCCCGGTCTCGATACAGCCGCATCACCATAGTTTTGCACCCCGCCGCGACAATGCTGGTATCCGCGCCGGTTAGTCTCGTACCCCGTGATTGGCGCTTCCGAGTCAGGTCCTGGATCCATTTTCGGATCCGGTGGCCAGCGCCTGCCCACACTGACTGACCTGCTCTATCAGCTCGCCAACCGGTCCGTGACGTCGGTCACACTGGTGCGCCGGTCCCTGCACGCCATCCACGCGAGCCAGCCCACGCTGAACGCCTTCCGCGTGGTGCTCACCGAGTCGGCCCTGGCCGACGCGGCGGCGGCCGACCGGCGGCGGGCGGCCGGAGACACGGCGCCGTTGCTGGGCATCCCGATCGCGGTCAAGGACGACGTCGACGTTGCTGGAGTGCCGACCGCCTTCGGCACCGAGGGATACGTCCCACCCGCCACCCACGACGCCGAAGTGGTTCGCCGCCTGAAGGCCGCGGGAGCGGTGATCGTCGGCAAGACCAACACCTGCGAACTGGGCCAGTGGCCGTTCACCAGCGGACCCGGGTTCGGGCATACCCGCAACCCCTGGTCGCGCCGGCACACCCCGGGCGGCTCCTCGGGGGGCAGCGCGGCCGCGGTGGCCGCGGGACTCGTCACCGCGGCGATCGGCTCGGACGGCGCGGGCAGCGTCCGCATCCCCGCCGCGTGGACGCATCTGGTGGGCATCAAGCCGCAGCGCGGCCGCATCTCCACCTGGCCACTGCCCGAGGCGTTCAACGGCATCACGGTCAACGGTGTGCTGGCCCGCACGGTGGCCGATGCGGCGTTGGTGCTCGACGCGGCGTCGGGCAACGTCGAGGGCGACCGGCACAAGCCGCCCCCGATCACCGCCTCAGACTACGTCGGCATCGCGCCCGGCCCGCTGAACATCGCGCTGTCAACGCGGTTCCCGTACACCGGTTTTCGGTCCAAGCTGCATCCCGAGATCCTGGCGGCGACGCGATCCGTGGCCAGGCAGCTCGAGCTGCTCGGCCACACCGTGGTGCCGGGCAACCCCGACTACGGGCTGCGGCTGTCGTGGGATTTCCTTGCCCGGTCCACCGCCGGTCTGCGGGACTGGGAGGAGCGGCTGGGCGACGGGGTGATCCTCGACCCCCGCACGGTGTCCAACTTGCGTGTGGGCCATGTGCTGGGTCAGGCGATCCTGCGCACTGCGCGCCGGCACGAAACCGAGGCCCAGCGTCGGGTGGGTTCGATCTTCGACATCGTCGATGTCGTCGTGGCTCCGACCACCGCCCAGCCGCCGCCGCTGGCGCGCGCCTTCGACCGGTTGAGCGGCTTCGGCACCGATCGAGCGATGATCGCCGCCTGCCCACTGACCTTCCCGTGGAATGTGCTGGGCTGGCCGTCGATCAACGTGCCGGCGGGGTTCACCTCCGAGGGGCTGCCGATCGGAGTGCAGTTGATGGGGCCGCACAACAGCGAGGGCATGCTGATCTCGCTGGCCGCCGAACTGGAGGCCGTGTGCGGGTGGTCGACCAAGCAGCCGACGATGTGGTGGAACGCCGAAACGGGCACGCCGCCGGTGTCCGGGGCCTCGTCGCGGAAGTGAAACCCGTGCGGCGTATCACCGAAGTTGACTTCGATTGAGCGGCTTCGGGTTTGTCGATGCCCATACCGGGAATGGGCCCCCGGCACGGTGATCGGCGGCGACCGCGAGCGAGTCACGTCCTCTTCGGCGAATTCGGCTACCGGACAATCACTGCGGTGCACGCACACGGGTTGCGCGAGGTCGCGGAGGCGGTCGCATAGCCGGCAGCCACGTGGGTACACCGGAACAATGGACCAATCTGATGCCCCACTGTTAGATGCGCTGGTCGATTACCGGGAGAAGAACAGGTATGGGTTCACGCCGCCGGGCCACCGGCAGGGCCGCGGCACCGATGACCGGGTCCTGGCGGTCCTGGGCCGCGAGCCGTTTCACGACGACGTGCTGGCCAGCGGCGGGTTGGATGACCGCAGGACCAGCCACCAGTACCTCAAGCACGCCGAAGACCTGATGGCCGAGGCGGTGGGTGCCGACATCGCCTGGTTCTCCACCTGCGGCAGTTCCTTGTCGGTGAAAGCGGCGATGATGGCCGTGGCCGGCGGTGACGGCAGCCTGCTGGTCGGCCGGGACAGCCACAAGTCGATCGTCGCGGGCTTGATCTTCTCGGGCGTGCAACCCCGGTGGATCACCCCCCGCTGGGACGCCGAGCATCACTTCTCGCACCCCCCGTCGCCGCGGCAGGTGGAGGAGACCTGGGACAGGCACCCCGACGCCGCCGGTGCGCTCATCGTCAGCCCGAGCCCGTATGGCACCTGCGCCGACATCGCGGGGATCGCGGAGGTTTGCCACGCGCGCGGCAAGCCGTTGATCATCGACGAGGCGTGGGGGGCGCACCTGCCTTTCCACGAGAACCTGCCGACCTGGGCGATGGACGCCGGTGCGGACGTCTGCGTGGTCAGCGTCCACAAGATGGGCGCGGGTTTCGAACAGGGCTCCGTGTTCCACGTGCAGGGCGACCTGATCGATCAGGACCGCTTGTCGGCCTGCGCCGACCTGCTGATGACGACCAGTCCCAACGTCCTGGTGTATGCCGCCATGGACGGGTGGCGGCGCCAGATGGTGCAGCATGGCCACGAATTGCTCGGTGGTGCATTGGATCTCGCGGGCCAGCTGCGCCAGGACATCGAAGCCATCCCGGATGTGGAGGTGCTCGACGACGAATTGCTCGGCGTGCAGGCATCCCACGACCTGGACCGAATGCAAGTTCTGATGGACGTGTCCGCGACGGGCACCTCCGGTTATCAGGCTCATGACTGGCTGCGCGAGCACGCCCACGTCGACACGGGAATGAGCGATCACCGCCGCATCCTGGCGACCCTGTCCATGGCCGACGACAAAGACACCGCCGGCCGTCTCACCGAGGCACTGTGGGCGTGGCGCAAAGCCGCCGACGACTTCGACCCGCCACCACGCATCGACCTGCCGTCGCCCGAGCAGCTGCAGTTGGAAACGGTCTGCCTGCCGCGCGACGCGTTCTTCGGGCGCGTCGAAGCGGTAAGCACCGACCAAGCCGCGGGCCGCGTCGCAGCCGAGCAGTGCACGCCGTATCCACCGGGAATTCCCGCCGTCGTACCCGGCGAGCGCCTCAACGAGGCCGTGCTGGACTACCTGTGTTCCGGTGTGCGCGCGGGGATGAACGTTCCCGACGCGGCGGATCCGTCACTGCAGACAATCCGCGTGCTCGCCTAGCGCGGACGCGACATCACCCTATTGCCAACGGCTTTGACGCTGTCGGGCAGCACGCGGTTGGCGGCACCCATGGCCTTGACGAGCATCGATCCGGCGACGACCTTGTGATCACCGCGCATCAACGCCTCGAACCCTTGCCGGGCGACCTTGGCGGGATCGTCCTTGGGGCCCTTACCCATCAGGGACTCGACCATTTTGGCTCGGCCGAAGAAATTGGTGTCCGTCGGTCCGGGCATCAGCGCCGTGACAGTGATTGAGGTGTCGCGCAATTCATCCTGGAGCGCTTGGGCGAACGATTGGACGAACGACTTCGACGCGTTGTACACCGGCTGATACGAACCCGGCATCTGGGACGCGATGGACGAGGTGAACAACACCTTGCCGGCGTCACGATTGGCCATGTCGCGCAACACCAGCTTGGTCAGGTGAACCGTCGAGCGCACGTTGAGGTCAACGATGCTGAGGTCGTCGGCGAGTTCGCTCTTGAGGAACATCTCGCCGCGGCCGATGCCCGCGTTGAGGGCAGCGGCGCCCAGCACACGGTCGCCTTCGATCGTGCTCTGGTACAAGTGCTCCACCCCGTCAGGGGTGCGAAGGTCGACCTGAATCGGCTGAACGGCGGAGTCCCACCGGGAGAGTTTGTCCGGTACGTCTCTGATGGCGTCGTCTTCGGCCGCCACGACCAGATCGTAGCCGTGCCGGGCGAACTGCTTGGCCAGTTCGAGCCCAATACCGCTGGACGCGCCGGTCACTAAAGCCAACTGTGCTTGGGTCATACGCGACGGCTACCCGTCGCCGATGCCGCCAAACTTCAGAAGCCCAGCCGACCAAGCTGTTTGGGGTCGCTCTGCCAGTTCTTGGCGACCTTGACACGCAGGTCGAGGTAGACCTTGGTGCCGAGCAGTTTTTCGATCTGGCCGCGCGCCGCGGTGCCCACCTGCCGCAGTCGGGCGCCGCCTTTGCCGATGATGATCCCCTTCTGGCTGTCGCGCTCGACGAAGAGCAGCGCGTGCACGTCGATGAGGTCGTCGCGGTCCTCCCGGGGGTTGACCTCGTCGATGACCACCGCCAACGAATGCGGCAGCTCGTCGCGGATGCCCTCCAGGGCGGCCTCGCGGATGAGCTCCGCCATCAACACTTCCTCGGGCTCGTCGGTCAGCTCGCCATCGGGGTAGTACGCCGGGCCGGGGGGCAGCGCCGCGGCGAGCACGTCGATCAGCACGTCCACCTGCGCCCCCGTGGCCGCTGAGACCGGAACGATTTCCGCCGAGTCGCCGACCAGCTCGCTGACCGCGACCAGCTGCGCGGCCACCCGGTCCCTGGGCACCTTGTCGATCTTGGTGACGATGGCCACCAGTGCCGCCTTCGGTGCGTTCGAACGGATTTGGTCGACGATCCATCGGTCGCCCGGGCCGATCGCCTCGTCGGCCGGGATGCACAACCCGATCACGTCGACCTCGGCATAGGTATCACGGACCAGGTCGTTGAGCCGCTTGCCCAGCAGGGTGCGCGGCCGGTGCAGGCCCGGGGTGTCGACGAGGATGATCTGGAAGTCGTCCCGGTGCACGATGCCGCGAATGGTGTGCCGGGTGGTCTGCGGCCGCGTCGAGGTGATCGCCACCTTGGTGCCGACGAGAGCATTGGTCAGCGTCGACTTGCCGGTGTTCGGGCGGCCGACCAAACACACGAAGCCGGAATGGAATTCGCTCATTCGCCGACGTCCCGCCGCTCAGCCACGCTCTTCGGCCCGACGACCGGCGGAGCCGTTGGAATCTGGTTCGGCCGGGCTCAACAGGACGGTGCCGATCCGCACCCGCCCCCGGTGATCGGCCCCGCCCTCGGCTTGCAGCCGCAGGCCATGTGAGACCACCTCGGCCCCGGGCAGCGGAACCCGGCCCAGTTCCAGGGCGAGCAGGCCGCCGACGGTATCGACGTCGAGGTCATCGTCGAAGTCCACGTCGTAGAGCTCGCCGAGGTCCTCGATCGGCAACCGCGCCGAAACGCGGAAACGTCTGTCGCCCAAGTCTTCTACCGGTGCCGTCTCCGCCTGGTCGTACTCGTCGGCGATCTCGCCGACGATCTCCTCCAGCACGTCTTCGATGCTCACCAGTCCGGCTATCGCGCCGTACTCGTCGACGAGGAGCGCCATGTGGTTGCGATCGCGCTGCATTTCGCGCAGCAGCGTATCCAGCGGCTTGGAGTCAGGCACGAACACCGCCGGACGCATCACCTGCGCCACGGTAATGCCACGACCACCATCCCCCGACAGAAAGCTCTGCTGCACAAGGTCTTTGAGGTATACGACGCCGACGATGTCGTCCACATTCTCGCCGATCACCGGGATGCGGGAGTGCCCACTGCGCACCGCGAGGTTCAACGCTTGACTGGCAAGCTTGTCGCTTTCGATCCAGATCATCTCGGTGCGCGGCACCATCACCTCGCGGGCCGGGGTGTCGCCGAGCTCGAAGACCGACTCGATCATCCGGCGTTCGTCGGCGGCGACCACGCCGCGCTGCTGGGCCAGGTCCACGACTTCGCGAAGCTCGATCTCGGATGCGAACGGCCCGTTACGCAGGCCGCGGCCGGGTGTCAGCGCGTTACCCAGGACCACCAGCAACCGGCTGAGCGGCATCAACAACCACGAAATGAGCCGCAGCGGAACGGCCGTCGTCAACGAGATGGAATACGCGTGCTGGCGACCGAGGGTGCGCGGACCTACCCCGATGACGACGAAACTGATGACCACCATGGTCGCGGCGGCGCCGAACAAGCCCCAGCTCAGGCCGAAGTTGTCGTACAGGAACAGCACCAACAGCACCGTCGCCGTGATTTCGCAGGTGATGCGCAGCAGCACAACCAGGTTGATATAGCGCGGCCGCTCGTTCATCACCTCGGCCAGTGACACCGCGCCGGGACGCTCGTCGCGCACCAGCTCCTGGACCCGGGCCAGCGACACGGTGCTGATGGCGGCGTCGATCGCCGCGAAAAGCCCGCCGATAGCGATGAGCGCCATCGCGCCGAGCAGCCAAGAAAGACCGGTCAACTGCCGGAAGACCTCGACGTGGTGACGGGCTCCCCTACGTCGTCGTCGTCCCGTTTCCGACTGAGGGCCCAGGCGGTGAGGCACACCACTACCCCCAACACCCCGTAGCCCAGCGCCGAAGGCCACCACGGCTGGGCGGGCTGGGCT
>NZ_LZIE01000005.1:0-64244 GCF_001667155.1 Mycobacterium sp. 852002-53434_SCH5985345 | reverse complement strand
CGCCCCCCCCCCCCCCCCCCCCCCCCCCCCCCCCCCCCCCCCCCCCCCCCCCCCCCCCCCCCCCCCCCGCCCCCCGCGGGCCCCCCCCCCCCCCCCCCCCCCCCGCTGTGCGGCTCGCCGCACACTCGGCGAAAGCCGGCGCCGCTAGACCAGTTCGGGCACCCGCAGGTGAGCGATCGCCAGCTCAAATTCGGCCACGTCAACGACCTCGGCGCCCAGCTCCCGGACGCGCCTGCTGCGCAATTCGCTGGCCCGGTCGCGGTTGCGGGCCATGGCGTCCATCGAGTCGAACGTCGAGCAGGACACCGCCCGCCGGCACGCGGGATGGTCGACCAGCAGGCTGGCGCTGCAGAACCCGTCGAGATCCTCCAGCTCCGGCAGCACCGACGTCCGGTAGAAGTCCAGGGATCGGCTCAGCTGATCAGGCACCACCTTGAGCCAGGTGGCCCGCACGCAGGCCCCCGGACGGGACGGATGGTCGCGGTGCAGCAAAGCGATGTCCCACTCCTCGACCCGCGCGCTGCCGTCGAACATCAGCGCGGCCTGATCGCGGATCGGGGCGACCCGTTCGGCGCTGGCGCGCATGGCGTCGATGCTGTCCCACGAGCTGGTGGCGATGCAGGTTCCGGACTGCCGGTCGACCAACAGTGACAGTCCGACACACCCGTCGATCTCCATGAGGGCCGGCATGACGATGTCGCGAACGTGCGCGATACCGATATCTACCGATAAGGGTTGCGCCTGGATGGTGGTGGAGCGTGCGTACACGGCCGACCTCCTCTGTTGGGGCTTGTACCGAAGGGGCCCGGTGGGCGACCGGCCCATCAGTAACCTTCCTCCTGCCCGTTGCGCGCCGCAATGCCTTGATGTGGTCGCGCTCACAAACGATTGGCTGGTCGCAACAGGTGCGCCGTAGGCTGGTTCGGATGCATACCGATGTGCTCGACGTGGACACCACACGGCGCCGCATCGTCGATCTGACCGAGGCGGTGCGGGGCTTCTGCTGGTCGCGGGGCGACGGCTTGTGCAACGTGTTCGTCCCGCACGCGACGGCGGGCGTCGCCATCATCGAGACCGGGGCCGGCTCCGACGACGACCTTCTCGACACGCTGGAACGGCTGCTGCCGCGCGACGACCGTTACCGGCACTCGCATGGCTCCCCGGGCCACGGCGCCGATCACGTGATGCCGGCGCTGGTCGCGCCGTCGGTGACGGTGCCGGTCTCCGCCGGCGAGCCGATGCTGGGCACGTGGCAAAGCATCGTGCTGGTCGACCTGAACCGGGACAACCCGCACCGCTCGGTGCGGTTGAGCTTTCTGGAGGGTTAGCGGCCCGATAGCCAGCAATTCCGGCGAATACGCTGGAATAGACGTCCACGCACAAAAAGCAAACAGGAAGAAGCGGACCAGAAGTGCAGACACACGAGATCAGGAAGAGGTTTCTTGATCACTTCGTGAAGGCGGGTCACACCGAGGTGCCCAGCGCATCGGTGATCCTCGACGACCCCAACCTGCTGTTCGTCAACGCGGGCATGGTCCAGTTCGTGCCGTACTTCCTGGGCGCCCGCACACCGCCGTATTCGACGGCCACCAGCATTCAGAAGTGCATCCGCACGCCCGACATCGACGAGGTGGGCATCACCACCCGGCACAACACCTTCTTCCAGATGGCCGGCAACTTCTCGTTCGGCGACTACTTCAAGAGCCGCGCCATCGAGCTGGCGTGGACCCTGCTGACCAACGGCGTGTCCGAGGGTGGCTACGGCCTGGACCCCGAAAGAATCTGGACGACGGTCTATTTCGACGACGACGAGGCCGTGCAGCTGTGGCAGGACATCGCCGGGCTGCCGCCCGAGCGGATCCAGCGCCGCGGCATGGAAGACAACTACTGGTCCATGGGCATCCCCGGTCCATGCGGCCCGTCGTCGGAGATCTACTACGACCGCGGCGAGGAGTTCGGCGTCGGCGGGGGCCCGGTGGCCAACGAAGACCGCTACATCGAGATCTGGAACCTCGTGTTCATGCAGAACGAACGCGGCGAGGGCACCGGCAAAACCGACTTCGAAATCCTAGGGCCCTTGCCGCGCAAGAACATTGACACCGGCATGGGCGTCGAGCGCGTCGCGTTCGTCCTGCAGGGCGTGCACAACGTCTACGAGACCGACCTGCTGAGGCCCGTCATCGATGCCGTGGCCGCCCGTGCGCCGCGCGGTTACGACGCCGGCAATCACGAGGACGACGTGCGCTACCGGGTCATCGCCGACCACAGCCGCACCGCGGCGATCCTGATCGGAGACGGCGTCACTCCCGGCAACGATGGGCGCGGGTACGTGCTGCGCCGCCTGCTGCGCCGGGTGATCCGGTCGGCCAAGCTGCTCGACATCGAAGGCCCGATCGTCGGCGAGCTGATGGCAACCGTGCGCGACGCGATGGGGCCGTCGTATCCCGAACTGGTCGCCGACTTCGACCGGATCAGGCGCATCGCCGTCGCCGAGGAGACCGCGTTCAACCGCACGCTGGCGGCCGGCTCCAAGCTGTTCGACGAGGTGGCCGGCACCACGAAAGCGTCTGGTAAGAAAGCGATTTCCGGCTCGGATGCCTTTACGCTGCATGACACCTACGGCTTCCCGATCGAGCTGACCCTGGAGATGGCCTCCGAGGCCGGCCTGCAGGTCGACGAGATCGGCTTCCGGGAACTGATGGCCGAACAGCGCCGCCGGGCCAAGGCGGACGCCGCCGCCCGCAAGCACGCGCACGCCGACCTGAGCGCCTACCGCGAGCTGGTCGACGCCGGCCCAACCGAATTCACCGGATTCGACGAACTGGCTTCCGAGGCAAGGATTCTGGGCATCTTCGTCGACGGGAAGCGGGTGCCGGTGGTCACCCACGGCTCGCAAACGGAAGGGGCCGGGGCGCACCAGGTCGAACTCGTGCTGGACCGCACCCCGCTGTACGCCGAATCCGGCGGCCAGATCGCCGACGAGGGCACCATCACCGGGACCGGGGCGGGCGAGAGCGCCCGCGCGGCGGTCACCGACGTGCAGAAGATCGCCAAAACCCTGTGGGTGCACCGGATTAACGTCGAGTCCGGCGAATTCGTGGAGGGCGACACCGTGGTGGCGGCGGTCGACCCGGAATGGCGCCGCGGTGCCACCCAGGGTCACTCGGGCACCCACATGGTGCACGCCGCGCTGCGACAGGTGCTCGGCCCCAACGCCGTTCAGGCCGGGTCGCTGAACCGCCCGGGCTACCTGCGGTTCGACTTCAACTGGCAGGGTTCGCTGTCCGACGAGCAGCGCACGCAGATCGAAGAGGTCACCAACGAGGCCGTCCAGGCGGACTTCGAGGTGCACACCTTCACCGAGCAGCTCGAGAAGGCCAAGGCCATGGGGGCGGTCGCGCTGTTCGGCGAGAGCTACCCGGAGCAGGTGCGGGTGGTGGAGATCGGCGGCCCGTTCTCGCTGGAACTCTGCGGTGGCACCCATGTCCACAACTCGGCGCAGATCGGGCCGGTGACCATCCTGGGCGAATCGTCGGTCGGTTCCGGGGTGCGCCGCGTGGAGGCCTACGTCGGGCTGGACTCGTTCCGCCACCTGGCCAAGGAGCGCGCCCTGATGGCTGGGCTGGCTTCGTCGCTGAAGGTGCCGTCCGACGAGGTGCCCATCCGGGTGGCCGGCCTGGTGGAGCGGCTCAAGGCCGCCGAGAAGGAACTCGAACGCGCGCGGCTGGCCGGGGCGCGCGCCGCCGCGACCAGCGCCGCGGCCGGCGCGGAGCGTATCGGTAACGTCCGTGTGGTGGCGCAACGGATGTCGGCGGGGATGACGGCGGGCGACCTGCGTTCCCTGGTGGGCGACATTCGCGGCAAGCTGGGCAGCGACCCCGCCGTGGTGGCGCTGATCGCGGAAGGGGAGGGCGGCACCGTGCCCTACGCGATCGCCGCGAACCCGGCCGCCCAAGACCTCGGGATCCGCGCCAATGACCTGATCAAGCAGCTGGCCGCGACCGTCGACGGCCGCGGCGGGGGCAAACCGGATCTCGCGCAGGGTTCCGGAAAGGACCCGACCCGCATCGACGCCGCGCTCGAGGCCGTCCGCTCTGAGATAGCGCGGGTCGGCTGAGTGGTTCCCACAGAGCATCGCCTGCCCGACCGGCCCGGCGACCCTGACCAGGATCCCGGACGGGGCCCACGGCTCGGCGTCGACGTGGGCAGCGTGCGCATCGGTGTCGCCTGCAGCGACCCCGACGGCATCCTGGCCACGCCCGTGGAAACCGTGCGCCGCGACCGTTCCGGCAAACACGTGCGGCGGCTGGCCGAGCTGGCCGCGGAGCTCGGGGCGGTCGAGGTGGTCGTCGGGTTGCCGCGGACACTGGCCGACCGCACCGGTCCGTCGGCGGTCGACGCGATGGAGCTGGCCGACGCATTGGCCCAGCGCATCGCCCCGACGCCCGTGCGGCTGGCCGACGAGCGCCTGACCACCGTCAGCGCGCAGCGATCGCTGCGCGCGGCCGGCGTGCGCGCCAGGGAGCAGCGGGCGGTGATCGACCAGGCGGCCGCGGTGGCCATCCTGCAGAGCTGGCTCGACCAACGCCGAGCCACCCTGACGGCGGGGGACTCCACCGATGGTTGACAGCGCACGGCGCGAACGGGCCGAGCCCGAAGCGGTCGGTTCGTCGCGCAAAGGGAGCCGCGTTTCCCGGAACCGGGCCGAGCGGGGGCGTCGCCGGCGGCGGTTCGCCGGCAAGATCATGCTCGCGGTCGTCGCCGTCGTCGTGCTGGTGGGAGTCTTCGTCGGCGCCAAGCTGTGGCACACGGTATTCGGCTCCGGCGACGACTACACCGGAACCGGCAAGCGCGACATCGTGATTCAGATCAAGGACGGTGACTCGACCACCATGGTCGGGGAGACGCTGCAGCACGAGCAGGTGACCAAGACCGTTCGGGCATTCGTCAACGCCGCGCACGGCAACACCAAGATCTCTTCGATCCAGCCCGGCTTCTACCGGATGCGCACCGAGATCCCGGCGGCCAATGCCGTCGAGCGGCTGGCCGACCCGAACAGCCGGGTGGGCCGGCTGGTCATCCCGGAAGGCCGCCAGCTCGACGACACCACCGACATGAAGACCAACAAGGTGACCCCGGGGATCCTGACGCTGATCTCACGTGCCACCTGCGTGACCCTGGACGGCAACCAGCACTGCGTCGCGGTGGAGGAACTGCGGGCGGCGGCGACCAACAGCACGCCCGCGGCCCTGGCGGTGCCGCCGTGGGCGCTCGAGCCGTTCACCGAGCTCGGCAAGGACCATCGCCGGATCGAGGGGCTGATCGCGCCGGGCACCTTCAACGTCGACCCCTCTACGTCGGCCGAGACGATCCTGTCGGGCCTGATCAGCGCCGGCGCCGTGGAGTACATGAAGTCGGGGTTGGTCGACACCGCCCAGGCCATGGGCCTGTCGCCCTACGACATCCTGGTGGTGGCGTCACTGGTCGAGCAGGAATCCAAGTCGCAGGACTTCGCGAAGGTCGCGCAGGTCATCTACAACCGCCTGCACGCTCACCACACGCTGGAATTCGACTCGACGGTCAACTACCCGCTGGACCGCCGGGAAGTGGCCACCACCGACGCCGACCGCGCCCAGAAGACGCCGTGGAACACCTACGTGTCGCAGGGGTTGCCGGCGACCGCGATCTGTTCGCCCGGGGTGGACGCCCTGCATGCCGCCGAGCATCCCGAGCCCGGTGACTGGTTGTACTTCGTCACCATCGATGCCCAGGGGACGACGCTGTTCACCAAGGATTATCAGCAGCATCTGGCCAACATCGAGCTGGCTAAGCGCAACGGTGTCCTCGATAGCGCGCGCTGACGGCGCACCCCGAAAAGCGGCGGTGCTCGGCAAGCCGATCGCCCACTCGAAGTCCCCGCAACTGCACCTGGCCGCCTACCGGGCGCTGGGGCTGCACGACTGGACCTACGAGCGCATCGAGTGCGACGCCGAGCAGCTACCCGCGGTGGTCGGCGGGTTCGGGCCCGAGTGGGTCGGGGTGTCGGTGACCATGCCGGGCAAGTTCGCCGCGTTGCGGTTCGCCGACGAGCGCACCGAACGCGCCGAGCGGGTGGGGTCGGCCAACACCCTGGTCCGCACGGAAGCGGGCTGGCGGGCGGACAACACCGACATCGACGGCGTGGCGGGGGCGCTGGGGTCAGCGGCCGGGCCGGCGCTGGTGTGCGGGTCGGGTGGCACCGCGCCGGCGGCCGTGTTGGGGCTGGCCCAGCTGGGCGTCACCGCCATCACCGTCGTCGCGCGCAATCCGGACAAGGCCGCCCGGCTGGTGGAGCTCGGCACGGGAATCGGGGTGTCGACGCGGTTCGTGGGTCTGGACAGCGACGAGTTGCCCGCCGCGGTGGCCGGCGCGGAGGTGCTGGTCAGCACGATTCCCGCCGAGGTCGGGGCGCGGTATGCGAACACCTTCGCGGCCATCCCGGTGCTGCTCGACGCCGTCTACGACCCGTGGCCCACGCCGCTGGCCGCCGCGGTCGCCGACGCCGGCGGGCGCGTGATCAGCGGCCTGCAGATGCTGCTGCATCAGGCCTTCACCCAGGTCGAGCTATTCACAGGCCTGCCGGCGCCGCGAGAGGCGATGGCCGCCGCCTTGGGCTAGCGTCCCGCGGCATGCGGGTGACTGCGGCGGTCGCGGTGCTGGTCTGGCTGGCGGTGTTGAGCGGTTACGACATCCGCGAGCGCCGGTTGCCGAACCTGCTGACGCTGCCCGGGGCCGGGATGATCCTGCTGGCGGCCGCCGTGTCCGGGCGCGGCTGGCCCGCCCTCGCAGGGGCGACGGCGTTGACCGCGGTCTATCTGCTGGTGCATTCCGTGGCCCCGGCGGGGATGGGGGCGGGAGACGTCAAGCTCGCGATCGGCCTGGGGGCGCTGGCCGGCTGTTTCGGCGTCGGGGTGTGGTTCCTGGCGGCGCTGGCGGCGCCGCTGCTGACCGTGACGTGGGGCCTGCTCGGCGGCGCGGACGCCGCGTCGGTGCCGCACGGCCCCTCGATGTGCGCGGCCACCGCCGCCGCAATCGGCCTGGTGCTGATGTGAGCCCGACGGCCACGCGCGGATTTAAGCCCACCCGGGCGCACATGGGAAGATGATCGGGTGTTGCGTTGGATCACCGCCGGGGAGTCCCATGGCCGCGCCTTGGTGGCCATGCTCGAGGGCATGGTCGCCGGCGTCGAGGTCAACTCGACCGATATCGGCGACCAGTTGGCCCGCCGCCGGCTCGGTTACGGCCGCGGCGCGCGGATGAAGTTCGAGCGCGACGCGGTGACCGTGCTCTCCGGGGTGCGCCACGGCATCACGCTGGGCGGCCCCATCGCCATCGAGATCGGCAACACCGAGTGGCCCAAGTGGGAGACCGTGATGGCCGCCGACCCGGTCGACCCGGCGGAGCTGGCCAATGTCGCGCGCAACGAACCGCTCACCCGGCCGCGGCCCGGCCATGCCGATTACGCGGGCATGCTCAAGTACGGCTTCGACGACGCCCGGCCGGTGCTGGAGCGGGCCAGCGCCCGGGAGACGGCAGCCCGCGTCGCGGTGGGCACCGTCGCGCGGTCCTTCCTGCGCCAGGCCCTGGGTGTCGAGGTGCTTTCGCACGTGATCGCGATCGGTCCGTCGGCTCCCTACGACGGTCCGCCGCCCCGCCCGGAAGACCTGCCCGCGATCGACGACAGCCCGGTGCGCGCCTTCGACAAAGAGGCTGAGAAGTCCATGATCGCCGAGATCGAGGCGGCCAAGAAGGACGGCGACACCCTCGGCGGCGTGGTCGAGGTGGTGGCCACGCGTCTGCCGGTCGGGCTGGGTTCGTTCACCAGCGGCGACAACCGGCTCGACAGCCAGCTCGCCGCCGCGGTGATGGGCATCCAGGCCATCAAGGGCGTGGAGATCGGCGACGGGTTCGAAACCGCCCGCCGCCGCGGTAGCCGCGCCCACGACGAGATGTATCCCGGACCCGACGGTGTGGTCCGCTCGACCAACCGTGCGGGCGGGCTCGAGGGCGGCATGACCAACGGGCAGCCGCTGCGGGTGCGCGCCGCGATGAAACCCATCTCCACCGTGCCGCGGGCGCTGGCCACCGTCGACATGGCGACCGGCGACGAGGCCGTCGCCATCCACCAGCGCTCGGACGTGTGTGCGGTGCCGGCCGCAGGCGTCGTGGTCGAGGCCATGGTGGCGTTGGTGCTGGCCCGGGCGGCGCTGGAGAAGTTCGGCGGCGATTCGCTCACCGAAACCCGCCGCAACATCGAGGCGTATCAGCGCGCGGTCGCCGACCGGGAAGCGCCGGCCGCCCGGGGTACCGCGTGATGGCACCCAGGGCCGTACTCGTCGGGTTGCCGGGCTCGGGCAAGTCCACCATCGGGCGGCGCCTGGCCAAGGCGCTCGGTGTCGGGTTCCTCGACACCGACGCGGCGATCGAGCAGCAGACCGGACGCAGCATCGCCGACATCTTCGCCGCGGAGGGGGAGCAGGAGTTCCGCCGCATCGAGGAGGGCGCGGTGCGCGCCGCGCTGGCCGACCATGACGGCGTGGTGTCGCTCGGCGGTGGGGCCGTTACCAGCCCGGGGGTCTGCGCGGCGCTCGCCGGCCACACCGTCATCTACCTGGAGATCAGCGCCAACGAGGGCGTGCGGCGCACCGGCGGCAGCGCCGTGCGCCCGCTGCTCGCCGGCCCGGACCGGGCCGAGAGATACAAAGCGCTGATGGCCGAGCGGGTCCCGCTGTACCGGCGCGTGTCGACGATCCGCGTCGACACCAACCGCCGCAATCCCGGGGCGGTCGTGCGCTACATCGTGTCCCGGCTGCAGACCCCCGAGAACGCCCACGCGAAGGCGGCGACATGACCCACACCGTGCAGGTGGCCGTCGATCCGCCCTACCCGGTGATCATCGGCACCGACCTGGGCGACGAGCTGGTCGAACTGCTCTGCGACCGGCATCGGGTGGCCATCGTGCACCAACCGCCGCTCGCGCAAACCGCCGAAGCGATCCGAAGCCGCTTGGCGGACAAGGGCGTTGACGCGCACCGCATCGAAATCCCGGACGCCGAGGCCGGAAAGGATCTTCCCGTTGTGGGCTTCCTCTGGGAAGTCTTGGGCCGCATCGGGATTGACCGCAAAGACGCGTTGGTCAGCCTCGGCGGCGGCGCCGCCACCGACGTCGCCGGGTTCGCGGCGGCCACCTGGCTGCGCGGCGTCGACATCGTCCACATTCCCACCACGTTGCTCGGCATGGTCGACGCGGCCGTCGGCGGCAAGACGGGCATCAACACCGACGCGGGTAAGAACCTGGTGGGCGCGTTCCATCAGCCGCTGGCGGTGCTGGTCGACCTGGCGACCCTGGAGACGTTGCCGCACAACGAACTCGTCGCCGGAATGGCCGAGGTGGTCAAGGCCGGCTTCATCGCCGACCCGGTGATCCTCGATCTCATCGAGGCCGACCCGCAGGCCGCCGTGGACCCCGCGGGTGACGTGCTTCCGGAGCTGATCCGGCGCTCGATCGCCGTCAAGGCGGAGGTGGTCGCCGCCGACGAGAAGGAGTCGGAGCTGCGCGAAATTTTGAACTATGGCCACACATTGGCGCATGCGATCGAGCGCAGGGAGCGCTACGAGTGGCGGCACGGTGCCGCGGTGTCGGTGGGCCTGGTGTTCGCCGCGGAACTGGCCCGGCTGGCCGGGCGGCTCGACGATGCGACCGCGCAGCGTCATCGCACCGTCCTGTCGGCGCTCGGCCTGCCTGTCGGCTACGACGCCGACGCGTTGCCGCAACTGCTGGAATACATGGCCCAGGACAAGAAGTCGCGCGCCGGCGTGCTGAGGTTCGTGGTGCTCGACGGCCTGGCCAAGCCGGGGCGGCTGGCCGGCCCCGACCCGTCGTTGCTGGCGGCGGCATACGCGGGGCTGTCCGACGAAGAGGACGCCTGATGACCCCCACCGTCAACGTGATCAATGGCCCGAACCTGGGCCGCCTGGGCCGCCGCGAGCCGGAGGTCTACGGGGACACCACGCACGACCAACTGGCCGAGCTCATTGAGCGGGAGGCCGCCGCGCTCGGCTTGAAAGCCGTTGTGCGCCAAAGCGACAACGAAGCCCAACTGCTGGATTGGATCCATTCTGCCGCCGACGCGGGCGAACCGGTGATCCTCAACGCCGGCGGGCTGACCCACACCTCGGTTGCGCTTCGCGACGCGTGCGCCGAGTTACGCGCGCCCCTGATCGAGGTGCACATCTCCAACGTGCATGCCCGCGAAGACTTTCGGCGGCACTCGTACCTCAGCCCGGTCGCGACGGGGGTGATCGTCGGGCTCGGAATCCAGGGCTACCTGCTCGCCCTGCGCTACCTGGCGGAAACCGCCAAGGGTTAGCCCTTGCCGGGCTCGCTGCCCGGCGTGGTGGGCTCGTCGCCGGCCTTGCGGATCACCTCGGTTTTGGGCTCGGACTCGGTCTTGGCGATCGTTTCGGTGGGCGCCTCCCGCTCGGCCGTGGCGACCGCCGCGGTCCGCTCCTCGTGCTGCGCTCCCGCCGTGGGGATCTCCCCGGTCGGCGCGTCGTCACCGCGTACCGCGGAGAACACGTCAGTGTCGCTGTCCCGCCCTTCCTTGTCGCCAAGGCCGTGGCGCTTCTCCGGCTCCTTCTCGTACTGCCGGTCCACCCGCCAGCGGCCGATGGTCACGCCGATGATCCCGGGCAGGAACACGCAGAGCGCGGTGAACGCCGCGAACGTGGTCAGCTCGTTGATCAGGCCGCCGGTGTAGAGACCCTTGTACACCAGCGCGATGAGCCAGGAGACGGCGCCGGACAGGACGCCGGCCACCAGGCCGGCCAGCAGCCAGGTCATCGCCAGATCGCGGCGCCGGTCCGGGTCCGGGTTCGCGTGGGCGTCGGCCCGGCCGTCGAATACCCCCCAAACGGCCACGCCGATGATGAACAGAAGCAGCAGCACCACGCTGAATAGCCCGGCCTGCGTCTGCCATGCATTTATCAACGCGCCTTGGAACAAGCGGACGATTACCATCGCCGCGGCGTACACCAATCCGCGCAGCATCCAGGACCTCATGGGCAATCAGCGTAGCGAGTACCGTCAAGGGTCGTGACACATTCTCAGCGCCGAGACAACCTGAAGGCGCAAATTCGAGCCGCTGGACTGGACGCGATGCTGGTCAGCGACCTGAACAACGTGCGCTACCTATCCGGTTTCACCGGATCTAACGGCGCGTTGTTGGTTTTCGCCGACGATCGGGGCGCGGTGCTGGCCACCGACGGCCGGTATCGCACCCAGGCCGCGGAGCAGGCGCCCGGGCTCGAGATCGCCATCGAACGCGCCCTCGGGCGCCACCTGGTCGGCCGGGCCGCCGAGGACGGCGTCGAGAAGCTGGGCTTCGAAAGCAACGTGGTGACCGTCGACGCCTTCGACGTCCTGACCGGCGAGCTCGGCGAGCGCAAGGCGGCCACCGAGCTGGTGCGGGCCGCCGGGACCGTCGAGGCGCTGCGCGAGGTCAAGGACGACGGCGAGGTGGCGCTGCTGCGGCTGGCCTGCGAGGCGGCCGACGCCGCCCTCGCCGCCCTGGTGGAGGGCGGCGGCCTGCGGCCCGGCCGGACTGAACGTGAGGTGAGCCGCGAGCTCGAGGCGCTGATGCTCGACCACGGCGCCGACGCGATCTCGTTCGAGACCATCGTGGCCGCCGGGCCGAATTCGGCGATCCCGCATCACCGCCCCACCGACGCCGCGCTGGCCGCCGGCGACTTCGTCAAGATCGACTTCGGCGCGCTGGTGGCCGGCTATCACTCCGACATGACCCGCACCTTCGTGCTCGGCAAGGCCGCCGACTGGCAGCTGGAGATCTATCAGCTGGTCGCCGACGCCCAGCGGGCCGGGCGGGAGGCGTTGCGGGCGGGCGCCAACCTGCGCGACGTCGACGGCGCGGCGCGCCAACTGATCGTCGACGCCGGTTACGGCGAGCAGTTCGGCCACGGGCTGGGGCACGGCGTGGGGTTGCAGATCCACGAGGCGCCGGGGATCGGCGCCACGTCCACCGGCACGTTGCTGGCCGGTTCGGTGGTGACCGTCGAGCCGGGCGTCTACCTGCCGGGCCGCGGCGGCGTGCGCATCGAGGACACCCTGGTCGTGCCCGGCGAGGCGGCGGCGACCCGCGGGCAGGCGCCGGAGTTGCTCACCCGGTTTCCGAAGGATTTCGCGGTTCTGGCCTAGGCGAACCGCGCGGTTCGGCGGCCGGCGGCCGGGGGTAAAGTCGGGTGGCGTGAATGGGGTGGAGCCAATCGAGCGTGGGCTGGCGCGCTTGCGGGACTTTCGGTGGGAACTGAACGCCCAGCCCTTGCGGGAGCTGCGGCTGGAGATCGACATCGTGTATTTCCCCGTCCCGGTGCCGTTTTCCGGCGGGAGAAAGCTCAATGTCCCCTTCTTGACGATGATCAGGCCGCTGCGGCCCTCGCCGAGCGAGCCGGCCGAGGCCGGCCCTTAAGCCGGGAGCTTCCCGCCGCCACCCGACGCGCGGGCGTGGGCCGCGTCGCGCTTTAGACTGACGGACAAATTGCAGACAGGTCGCGAACGACTGTCCATCCTCTAGGAGATACACCGAACCGTGGCAAGCACCGCCGATTTCAAGAACGGACTGGTGCTGGTGATCGACGGCCAGCTCTGGCAGATCGTTGAGTTCCAGCACGTCAAACCGGGCAAGGGCCCGGCCTTCGTGCGCACCAAGCTGAAGAATGTGCTTTCCGGCAAGGTCGTCGACAAGACGTACAACGCCGGCGTGAAGGTGGAGACGGCGACCGTCGACCGGCGCGACGCCACCTACCTGTATCGCGACGGCTCGGACTTCGTGTTCATGGACAGTCAGGACTACGAGCAGCACCCGCTGCCGGAGTCGCTGGTCGGCGACGCCGCCCGGTTCCTGCTCGAGGGCCTGCCGGTGCAGGTGGCGTTCCACAACGGGGCCCCCCTGTACCTCGAGCTGCCGGTGTCGGTCGAGATGGAGGTCACGCACACCGAGCCGGGCCTGCAGGGCGACCGGTCCAGCGCCGGCACGAAACCCGCCACCGTGGAGACCGGGGCGGAGATTCAGGTGCCGCTGTTCATCAACACCGGCGACAAGCTGAAGGTGGACACGCGCGACGGCAGCTATTTGGGGCGCGTCAACGCGTGAGCAGGCCCGTCCGGGGGCGCCATCAGGCCCGCAAGCGTGCCGTCGACCTGTTGTTCGAGGCCGAGGCCCGCGGGCTGGGCCCGGCCGAGGTCGTCGACGGGCGCGCCACCCTGGCCGCGGCGAACTCCGAGGTGGCGCCGTTGCAGCCGTACACGGTCGCGGCCGCCCGGGGCGTCGGTGCGCACGCCGCCCATATCGACGACTTGATCAGCTCGCACCTGCAGGGCTGGACGCTGGACCGGCTGCCCGCCGTTGATCGCGCCATCCTGCGGGTCGCGGTGTGGGAGCTGCTCTACGCCGACGACGTGCCGGAGCCGGTCGCCGTGGACGAGGCCGTGCAACTGGCCAAGGAGCTGTCCACCGACGACTCGCCGGGCTTCGTCAACGGCGTGCTGGGCCAGGTCATGCTGGTGACCCCGCAGATCCGGGCGGCCGCCGAGGCGGTGCGCATCCGTGCGGCCGGCGCGCCGGAAACCGAGGAACACCAGGCGTGACCCGGCTGGAGCTGCGCGCCGTCGTCGCGGGGTTGCTGGCCGCGACGGTGGTGCTGGGTGCTGTGGTCTGCGCCGCCTTCGGCTGGACCATCGTCGCGTCGGCGCTGTCGATCTACGCGCTCGCGGTGGGCGCCTGGTTGTATCACTGCGTCGAGCGGCTGATCGTGGCCCGCCGCATCAGCACGGTTCGCACCGCCGCGCGGCCGCTGCAGCCGCTGCTGCCCGTGATGGCCGCGCTCATGGGCCTGACCCAGTCCGTGGTGCGATCGCTGTCCGACGTCACCGAGTTGCCGGCCCGCCGCTGGGAGCTTCCGGTCCTGCGCTGGGTGGACAGCACGCGGGCCAACCGGCGCATCGTGGACGCCGACGAGGATGACGACGAGCTGAACAGCTGAGGAGAGCTCACGCGAAACGATCACGCGGGCAGCGCGGCGGGGTGAGAATACAAGTCGCTCAGAAGAACAGGTGAGGTCATGACTCGATACACCACCCAGCCGCGACGACTCCGCGTCTCCGCGCTGGCGGCGGTGGCCAACCCGTCCTACGCCCGCGTCGACACTTGGAATCTGCTCGACGACGCGTGCCGCCACCTCGCCGAGGTCGACCTGGCCGGGCTCGACAAGACCCACGACGTGGCCCGGGTCAAGCGCCTGATGGACCGCATCGCCGCCTACGAGCGTTACTGGCTGTATCCGGGTGCGGCGAACCTGGCGACCTTCCGCGCGCACCTCGAGAGCCTGTCCACGGTGCGGCTCACCGAAGAGGTTTCCATGGCCGTCCGGCTGCTGAGCGAATACGGCGACCGCGCAGGGCTTTTCGACACCTCGGCGCCGCTGGCCGACCAGGAGCTGGTGGCCCAGGCCAAACAACAGCAGTTCTACACCGTCTTGCTCGCCGACGACGCGCCGGCGACGGCCCCGGACTGCCTGGCCGAATGCCTGCGGGACCTGCGCAACCCGTCCGACGACGTGCAGTTCGAGATCCTGGTGGTGCCCAGCGTCGAAGACGCGATCGCCGCGGTTGCCCTGAACGGCGAGATCCAGGCCGCCATCATCCGCGACGACCTGCCACTGCGCTCTCGAGACCGGCTGCCGCTGATGAACACCCTGCTGGGGGCCAACGAAGACGTGGATATTCCCGACCGCGCCAACGACTGGGTGGAGTGTGGCGAATGGATCCGCGAATTGCGGCCCCACATCGACCTGTATCTGCTGACCGACGAGTCCATCGCGGCGGGCGATGACACCGAGCCCGACGTCTACGACCGGACGTTCTACCGGCTCAACGATGTCACCGACCTGCACAGCACCGTCCTCGCAGGGCTTCGAAATCGTTACGCCACGCCATTTTTCGATGCGCTGCGGGCGTATGCGGCGGCACCGGTCGGCCAATTCCACGCGCTGCCCGTCGCGCGCGGTGCCAGCATCTTCAACTCGAAGTCGTTGCAAGACATGGGCGAGTTCTACGGCCGCAACATCTTCATGGCCGAGACCTCGACCACATCCGGCGGCCTGGACTCGTTGCTCGACCCGCACGGCAACATCAAGAAGGCGATGGATAAGGCCGCGCACACGTGGAATTCCGACCACACGTATTTCGTCACCAACGGGACGTCCACCGCCAACAAGATCGTCGTCCAGTCTCTGACCCGGCCGGGCGACATCGTGCTGATCGACCGCAACTGCCACAAGTCGCACCACTACGGGCTGGTGCTGGCCGGCGCCTACCCGCTGTACCTGGATGCTTATCCGTTGCCGCAGTTCGCGATCTACGGGGCGGTGTCGCTGCGCACGATCAAGCAGACGCTGCTGGATCTCGAGGCGGCCGGCCAGCTGGACCGGGTGCGCATGCTGCTGCTGACCAACTGCACCTTCGACGGCGTGGTCTACAACCCGCTGCAGGTCATGCTGGAGGTGCTGGCCATCAAGCCGGATATCTGCTTCCTGTGGGACGAGGCGTGGTACGCGTTCGCCACGGCCGTGCCCTGGGCCCGGCAGCGAACGGCGATGGTGTCGGCCGAGCGCCTCGAGAAGATGCTGGCGTCGCCGGAATACGCTGCCGAGTACCGGGATTGGGCGGCATCGATGGAAGGTGCCGATCGGTCGGAGTGGGTCGACCGCCCGCTCTTGCCCGACCCCGCCCGTGCGCGGGTCCGCGTGTACGCGACACATTCGACGCACAAGTCGCTGTCGGCGCTGCGGCAGGCGTCGATGATCCACGTCCGGGACCAGGATTTCAACGCGCTGGCCCGCGACGCCTTCGGTGAGGCGTTCCTGACGCACACCTCCACCTCACCGAACCAGCAACTCCTGGCCTCGCTGGACCTGGCGCGCCGGCAGGTCGACATCGAGGGCTTCCAGCTGGTCCGGCAGACCTACGACATGGCGCTGGTATTCCGCCACCGGGTGCGCCGAGACCGGTTGATCAGCAAGTGGTTCCGCATCCTCGACGAGTCCGACCTGGTGCCCGAGGAGTTTCGGGCGTCGTCGGTGAGTTCCTACCGCGAGGTCCGGCAGGGGGCGCTGGCCGAGTGGAATGAGGCGTGGCGGTCCGATCAGTTCGTGCTGGACGCGACGCGGGTGACCTTGTTCGTCGGCAAGACGGGGATGAACGGATACGACTTCCGCGAAAAGATCCTGATGGACCGATTCGGCATCCAGATCAACAAGACGTCCATCAACAGCGTGCTGCTGATCTTCACCATCGGTGTGACCTGGTCGAGCGTGCACTATCTCCTCGACGTATTACGCAGGGTGGCAATCGATTTCGACCGCGCCGAGAACGCCGCCAGTGTCGCCGACCGGGCATTGCAGGAGCGTCACGTCGAGGAGATCACGCAGGACCTGCCGCACCTGCCCGACTTCAGCGAGTTCGACGTCGCCTTCCGGCCGGTGGACGCGTGCATCTTCGGCGACATGCGGTCGGCCTTCTACGCCGGATACGAGGAGTCCGATCGCGAGCACGTGCTGATCGGCATGGCGGGCCGGCGGTTGGCGGAGGGCAAGACGCTGGTGTCCACCACGTTCGTGGTGCCCTACCCGCCCGGCTTCCCGGTGCTGGTCCCCGGTCAGGTGGTGTCCAAGGAGATCATCTACTTCCTGGCCCAGCTGGACGTGAAGGAGATACACGGCTACAACCCCGACCTGGGGCTGTCGGTGTTCACCGAGACGGCGCTGGCGCGGATGGAGGCCCAGCGGAACGCGGCGCTGGCGGCGGTGGGTACGGCGTATCCCTCGTTCGAGTTGCCGTCGGACGCTACGGGGATGAACGGCACCGGCAATGGTGACCGTGTCGCGCGAGCCGTCAGCGAAGGTGCCGGCGGCTAGGGGCGCGACGGGGCCGGGTGTGGGGGTGCGGGCTGCGCCCAGCCGAGCTCGCCTGCCCGGATCCCTCGGGTGATCTCGTCGCTGCGGGCCGGGCTGCCGGCCGGCGCCGTTTCCGGACAGCTGCAGCTGAGGGTCCTGAACACGCCCGGGTCGGCGCCCGCGGGCACCGCTGCCACCAGCCCCAATCCAACGGCAATGGCGGCGTAGACCAGCATTCGGGTGGTCGCGCGGTTCTTGTGACGCGCCGGGCGTGCAGTACCAGACATGACGGTGTCAGCGTAGGAGCCGATCGCTGAGAAGCCGCTGAGAAGAGGGCTGACCTCGATGTTTCCCGGTTGGGCGCGGCCCTGCAGAATCGGAGGGGTGTTGTCGCCTCGCCTCCCGCACTGGGGCATCGCCGCTCGCTCGGCCGCCGTGTCGGCTGTCGTCGTGCTCTGCGCCCTCGCCCTCGCCGGTGCGGGGCTGGACGCGATTCTGTACCGGTCGCTACTGGTGGGCGTCGATTATGCCGCCGCCGAACGAGTTCGCGACCTGGCGAAGGCGCTGCAGGCCGAGCCGCCGGCCGGCCTCGACAACGCCCTGTTGACCACCGACCCGAGGGTGGTCGCCGTGCAAGTGATCGCCCCCGACGGGCGGGTGGTCAAGCGGTCGCGCTCCGCACCCGCCACGCCGCTCGTTCCCGTGAGCGGGTTCGACTTCGCGCTGCGTCGCGGTCTGCCCGACGACGCGGTGGCGGGTGACGACATGCGCGTCAGCGGTCAGCGGGTCGCAACCCCGTCCGGCGAATACACGGTGCTCGTGGGCGGGGGGAGCGAGGCGGTCGAGGAGACCGCGCGGACCGTCGCCCTGCTCCTGGCGGCCGGTGCGCCCATCGTCATCGCGGGGGCGGCGGTCGCGACGTTCTTGCTGGTTCGCCGGTCGCTGCGATCGGTGGACGCGATCCGCGCGCGCGTGGCCGAGATCTCGACCTCCGACCTGGCCGAGCGGGTGCCGGTACCCAATGGCCGCGACGAGATCGCGGCTCTGGCGGTGACCATGAACCGGATGCTGTCCCGTATCGAAGCCGGCCACCGTGCGCAACAGCGCTTTATCGGCGACGCGTCGCATGAACTGCGCAGCCCGCTGGCCACCATCATCTCCGGGCTGGAAGTGGCCGAGGCCCATCCAGACCTGCTCGACGCCGAGTTGGCGGTCAACACGCTGCTTCCCGAGGCGCAACGCATGCACGCGCTGATCGAAGACCTGCTGCTGCTGGCCCGCGCCGACGAGCAGAGCCTGGTGCGGCGCAAGGAAGTACTGGCCCTCGATGAGGTCGCCGATGTCGAGGTCACCCGCGTGCGACGGGAGGGTCGCTGCGCAATCGACACCGACATCCGTCCGGTTCGTTGCACCGGCGACCCGATGGCCATCTCGCGAATTATCCGCAACCTGGTGGAAAACGCTGTCCGCCACGCTACTTCGCGTGTCGCCGTACAAGTCGGCAGCGGCAACGGGACGGCCATCGTTACCATCAGCGATGACGGCCCGGGGATCTCCCCGGCCGACCGAACCCGGGTGTTCGAGCGCTTCGTGCGTCTGGATTCCGACCGTGCCCGCAGCGGCGGGGGAGCCGGCCTGGGCCTCGCGATCGTCGCCGAGGTGGTCGCCGCTCACGGCGGCTCGGTCACGATCGAGGACCGGCCGGGCGGCGGAACCCGGATGGTGGTGTCCCTGCCGTTACGCGACCCTCAGCACAGCAGCCGGTAACCGACGCCCCGCATGGTTTCGATGGTGTTGGTGCCGAAGGGAATATCGATCTTGCGACGCAGATATCCCACGTAGACCTCGACCACGTTGTCGGGCCCGCGGTAGTGCGCATCCCACACGTTGCGCAGTATCTCGGCCTTGGTCACGACCATGTCCTTGTTGCGCATGAGGAATTCGAGCACCCCGAATTCCCTGGGGGTCAACGTGATCGGGGTCGAGTCGCGGTGGACGGTGTGCCGCGCGGGGTCCAGGCGCAGCGATCCGGCGGTCAGCACCGTGGGCCGCTCCGGCACGCCGCGGCGCATCAGGGCGCGCAGCCGCGCCACCAGCACCCGAAACGAGAACGGTTTGGTCAGGTAGTCGTCGGCTCCCAGGTCGAAAGCGTCCGTTTCGTCGTACTCACCGTCCTTGGCGGTCAGCATCAGGACCGGCGTCCACACGTTTTGCGTCCGCATCCGGCGCAGCACCTCGTATCCGCTGTGGCCGGGCAGCATGATGTCGAGGATCACCACGTCGAAGCCGGTGTCGACCGCCTCCCGCAGGCCGTCGACGCCCGTGCCGACGGCCACGACGACGAATCCCTCCGCCCTGAGCCCCCGAGCGAGAGTGGCCGACAGCCGCGCTTCGTCCTCGACGAGAAGGACTCTCATGCCATCACGCCTCTTCGTGGGCCGCGCCGGGGTGGTGTCCCGGACGCTGCGGCAAGACCACGATCAACGCCACGATGATCACCGCGAGCACGGCCGAGGCCAGCGGGCGGCTCAGGTTGAGGCCGCCGTCGGCGACCGGCTTGTCGATGAAGTCGCCGATCGTCGCGCCCAATGGGCGGGTCAGGATGAACGCAACCCAGAACAACGCGACCCGCGATAGGGCGGTCCAGTAGTAGAGCGCGATGACGACGGCAAGGCCGGCGGCGAATACCAACGCCCCACGCTCGTAACCGAATCCGCGGGTGTCCGCGAGCCAGTCGCCCAGCGCGGTGCCCAGGGTCTGCGAGAACGTGATGGTCGCCCAATAGAAGGCCTCGACTTTCGGCGTCGAGACGGTGGTGACCGACACGGTGCCCTCCGACCAACGCCACAGGCCCAAGGTGGCCAGGAGGCAACCCAGCAGCAGGAGCGACCCGCCGGTGTAACCGATGCCGAGCGATCGGTCGGCGAAGTCGGCCAGCGTCGTGCCGAACGTCGTCGACGCCACGATCGTCGCCCAGTACAGGCTCGCGTGGAAACGCTTGGCGACGATCTGAGCGGCAACCAGCACCACCAGCGCGACGCCGAAAAGGGCGACCCCGGCCGCGTAGCCCCAGTTCAGCGTCATCGTGACGGTGTCGCCGCCCGTCTCGCCCAACGTGGTCGCCAAGATCTTGATGATCCAGAAACCCAGGGTGACTGCTGGCACTTTGGTCAGGGCTTGCCGCGAAACGTCACTCATCCACAGTCGTCTTCCGGTGTCGTCGTTGATGCCTTCCTAGGGTAGTCGCGCTGAGAAAACGCTGAGTGCGCGGATAAGAAAGCGCTGTGTCCACACTGTGAATCGCGGTCTCGGATGGCCGTCCCGCCCGGGCCCCAAACAGCCGGGTGCACAATACAGTTCGCAGTTCGGGCGATGGCGGCCGGCGCGTAGACGCTGAGATTTTTGTGTCAATTGCCTTAGCGTTCAATAAGTTACAGCGCTCTTGGCGCCAGGCGCCGGGTGAACGTCGTGCCACGATGGTTTGCATGCTTTCCGGGGCGGGTAGCGTGAGCCAACTGGGCGCGGGCGCGCGCTGGTCGGTCATGATCGTCTCCTTGGGGGTGACGGCGACGTCGTTCCTGTTCATCAATGGCGTTGCGTTCCTGATCCCGTCGCTGCAGGGCCGCCGCGGCATCCCGTTGACGGAAGCCGGCCTGGTGTCGTCCATGCCGAGCTGGGGGATGGTGGTGACACTTGTGCTCTGGGGCTGGGTGCTGGACCGCGTCGGCGAGCGGCTGGTGCTGACGGCGGGCTCGGCGCTCACGGCGGCAGCGGCCTACGCCGCGGCGTCGGCCCATTCGATGGTGGCCATCGCTGTCTTCCTCTTTCTCGGTGGGATGGCCGCGGCCAGCTGTAACACCGCCGGCGGGCGGCTGGTGTCCGCGTGGTTCCCGGCGCACCAACGCGGCCTGGCGATGGGCATCCGCCAGGCCGCGCAGCCGTTGGGTATCGCGTTGGGCGCGTTGGTGATTCCGGAGCTGGCCGAGCATGGTCCCCGTTCGGGGCTGATGTTCCTCGCGCTCATGTGCACGGTGGCGGCTGCGGCCAGCGCGCTGGGGATCGTCGATCCGCCGCGGAAATCGCGCCAGGCGGCCACCGACACGGAACTGGCGAGTCCATATCGCGGGTCGTTCGTGCTGTGGCGGATTCACTCGGTAGGCGCCCTGCTGATGATGCCGCAAACGGTGACCGTGACGTTCGTGCTCGTGTGGCTGATGAATCGCCATGGCTGGTCGGTCGCTGCCGCCGGCGGTCTGGTCACCGTGTGCCAGCTGCTGGGCGCGCTGGGCCGAATCGCGGTCGGGCGGTGGTCGGACCGCGTCGGCTCGCGGATGCGGCCGGTCCGCGCCATCGCCATCGCCGCCGCGCTGGCGCTGCTCCTGCTCGCCCTCACCGACGGCACGGGGTCGGGCTACGACGTGTTGCTCATGGCCGCCGTCACGGTGATCGCGATGCTCGACAATGGGCTCGAGGCCACCGCCATCACCGAGTTCGCCGGCCCGTTCTGGAGCGGGCGCGCCCTGGGCGTGCAGAACACCACTCAGCGACTGATGGCCGCCGCAGGGCCACCATTGTTCGGCGCGCTGATCGTCGCCGCCGAATACCCGCCCGCCTGGGCGCTTTGCGCGCTGTTCCCATTGGCGGCCGTCCCGCTGGTGCCCACCCGGCTGCGACCGTCGGGACCGGGCAACCCGAAAAGCGCTGCGCCATCACAATTTACGCTGAATCGGGAGGTGACTGCCGCTCCGTAATCGCGCTCGACGAACCCGGGCAGCGGTGTTCGAGTGTGCTCAGCGCAGAATCCTCGCGTAGAGCAGGCTGTCTTGCGGCTCGGGCCCCAAGTTGGGGTAGACCGCGTGGCGGGCCAGCCGGCCCTCCAACACGAAACCGGCCCGTTGCAGCAACCGCGCCGAACGCTCGTTTTCCACATTGCAAGTGGCCCACACCCGATACACCGACCGGTCGCTGTCGAGCGCGGTCAACAGCATGTCGAGCACCTCGGCCATCAGACCCTTGCCCCACCACCGTCGACCCAGGCAATAACCGATCTCGACCGAGTGCGGCACCGGACGCCGGCAGCTCGCCAGCCCGACCACCTCACCGCTGTGCCGCAGCTCGATCGCCCAGGTCCGCTCGTCGGCCGTGGCGTTGAGCTTTTCGGTGATCACCCGCCGTGTCGCCGCCACGTCGGGATGCGGTGCCCACATCAGGTACCTGGTGACCTCGGGGTCGCGGGCCACCCGCTGGAAGAGTGCCCCGGCGTCGTCGAGCACGGGCCGGCGCAGCACCAGCCGCGGCCCGGTGATGCGGTCGGGTGGGTAATCGGCCACGGCGCTAGAGGCCGAGCGCTTGATAGGTGCGGCGGACGAATTTCGGCTGCGCCGATTGGAGCTTCGCCAGCGAGGTGTTACCGGCTATGGCCGCCGCCACGTCCGCGGACATGTCGGGCAGGTTCTGCACGAGATAGATCAAGACCAGGTCGGCGCTCGGATCGGCCTGCCACCACGTCCCATAGGCACCCGGCCAGCTGAACGTCCCGAGGCCGCCCGGCCCGAACAACGGCGCGCTCTTGGCGGGATCGGTCACCACCGACAGGTTCAGGCCGAAGCCGCGGCCCACCCAATACGGCGCCCCGAGGAAGTTGTGCCGCTTCTGTTCGTCGGTGAGCCGGTCGGTGCGCATCAGACGGGCGGATTCGGGTGACAACACCCGCTCGCCGTCGATCGCTCCGTCGCCGAGCAGCATCCGCACGAACCGCAGGTAGTCGTCGGCGGTCGACCACAGGCCGCCACCCGCGTTGGGGAACGACGGCGGCGTGATGTGCGGCGGCCCCATCACGTCGTGGTGCAGTTGGCCCTGCCCGTCGAGCCGGTACATGGTCGCGGCGCGCCGGCGCGCCTCGGGGGACACGAAGAACCCGGTGTCGGGCATGCCCACCGGGCCCAGCACGCGTTCGTCGAGAACCTGGTGGAACGGCTTGTCTTCGATGCGTGCCGCGATGACGCCCAGCAGGTCGATGGAGTGGCTGTAGGTGAGTCGGTCGCCCGGCTGATGCACCAGCGGCAGCTTGGCCAGCTCGGCCAGCCAGGCGTCCGGGCCCTGGTTGAACGGCAGCCGCACGTAGGCCTTGGCGATCGGCCCGGACACCGAGAATCCGTAGGCCATGCCGCTGGTGTGGGTGAGCAGATCTTCGATGAGGATGGCGCGCCGCGCCGGATGCGTCCGGTCCAAGGGGCCGTGCGGGTCGTCGAGCACCCGCACGTCGGCCAGCTCGGGCGCCCAGCGCACGATCGGGTCTTTCAGCGTCAGCTTGCCCTCGTCGACCAGGCTCATCACCGCCGCGACGGTGACCGGCTTGGTCATCGACGCGATCCGGAACAGCGTGTCGCGCTGCATCGGCAGGCCCGCGTCCACATCGCGATGACCGATTTCGTTGACCTGCAGCACTTCTCCGCGCTGCCACACCAGCGTCAGCGCACCGGCGAGCAGTCCCGCGTCGCACACTTCGCGGATGGAGGCCGCATTGGCGTCGAGATTCACCCGAATCAGGTTAGCGTCGGGTCCGGGGGAGCCGCGGCCAAGGCTTCATCAACGGTGGGATAGAGGTCGATGAACTCGTCGAGGCCCACGATGCGCAGCGGCCGGCTGGTGGCCGAGCCGTCGGCGGCCACCCGCAGTGACGTCGGGCTGTTCTCGGTCAGGCGATGCACCTCGACCAGCACGGTGATGCCGGCAGAGGACAAGAAATCGACCTCGGTGAGGTCGATGACGAGCACCGCGGGCGTGTCGGCCAGGGCAATGTCTATATGCGTGGCGAGCGAGGGCGCGGTGATGATGTCCACCACACCACTGACCTGCAACACCACCGCGTCACCGGCATCGCGGCGGTTGACCCAGAACTCCTCGCTCCTCACCACCCGAACGTACTGTCTTCTCGGCCGCGGGCGAAGACCCGGTCCGAAATCCCGCCGCCGCGGCGAGCGGCAGGTTTGGTCAGAGATCGTCAGCGGGCCGATGAGACATCACCGTTGAGGCGACTAGGCAAGGCGACTCTGAAGGCTCGGTGGAAACGCAGCCGCCGCAACTGAGAGGGCGCCCCTACGCTGAAGGCTTCTGAGGCTTTTCCTGTAGCACCAGGGTCACAACAACGTTGATCGCCATCAACGCGAGGGTTGCCACTTGCAACCAGAAAATTGTTTTGTGGCTGTGCATGTTCTGAGCGGCCAACACCAGGAATGCCGCAACTGCTACCAACTGCAACACGGTGGCGCACGTCGCAGCTCTGGGCTTCGAGCGCGGTGGCGACTGAACGAGACGGCGGATGGTAACGGCCAACGCCGCGGCGATGAATGCGGCGCCGGAGATCAGTAATACGATTTGCATCCTCAGCCCTTGCCTACGGCGCACAGGGGGCGAGCCCCCCGTTCGATGCGGCAACACCGATAGCCGCGTTGATCATGCTGATCGCGTGGGTTGATTTTAGTTCGGTCACCGGATGGGGCGCTATTCACTCATTCACCCAGGGTGCTCGCCGGTTCAGCACGCGGTAGGTCATACTGCTGGCGGCGCAGTGCGGCGGCCACGAATCCTGCCCGTCCCCAGGCCAGCGCGCCGTTGTCTCCCGGCCAAAATTTCATGACGGTTTCGGTTGGGCAAAGGTCCGGCAGCATGCCCGCGCTGCGCCGGCCCATCTCGGCCGCGTGGTTCTACTGTTGGCTGCTATGGCCGAACTGAGCAAATACGTGAAGCGCTGGCGCGCAGCGGTTCACGTATCCGTGTCGGCACTGCTGGTTGGTGCGATGGGACTCGCCGTGAGCCCCGCGGCTCATGCGGCTGCGGCGTCGGCGACGTTGTCGGTGGAACATGCGTGGCAGACCGGTTTCATCGCCAACTTCACCGTCACCAACTTGAGCATGGCGCCGCTGACCGATTGGCGGCTTGACTTCGACATGCCGGCGGGACAATCCGTCGTGCACACGTGGAACAGCACCATCACCCAATCGGGCACCCACTTCGTTCTCACCCCCGCGAACTGGAATCGCAGTATCGCACCGGGTGGTTCAGCCACGGGTGGCCTGAGAGGCGTGGTGAGCGGTTCCTTCACGCCGCCGTCGAATTGTCTGCTCAACGGGCAATACCCCTGCACCTAGCGGCGGCTGCGCACTGAGACTCGCGGGTAGCGCGGTCGAAGTCCCTTCGCTGCGGTGGGCGAAACCCGAGCGCGGCGGGACACCTGGGACGGGTGGGGCTCAGCGGGTGTTCGGGGACGGCACCACCCGTGCCTCGCACCGGCGCGCCTTCGAAGAAGTGCTACGCTGCCGGGCAGTCGACATCCTTTAACGATCCGTCCGGCGAGGCGGAGAAGGAGGTCAAGTCTCGTATGGGTGCTTTGGGTGAGAGCGGCGTGGGCCGCGAATCCCGGGAATTGATGTCGGCGGCCGACGTGGGTCGCACCATTTCCCGTATCGCACACCAGATCACCGAAAAGACCGCTCTGGATAATCCCGACGCGCCGCGGGTGGTGCTGTTGGGCATCCCGACCCGCGGCGTGATCCTGGCCAACCGCCTGGCCACCAACATCGCCGAGTACAGCGGTGTTCAGGTCGGCCACGGCGGGCTCGACATCACCCTCTACCGCGACGACCTGATGCAGAAGCCCCCGCGGCCGCTCGAGGCCACCTCGATCCCCGCCGGCGGCATCGACGACGCGCTGGTGATCCTCATCGACGACGTGCTGTACTCCGGGCGCTCGGTGCGCTCCGCGCTGGACGCGCTGCGCGACGTCGGCCGTCCGCGGGTGGTGCAGCTGGCGGTACTGGTCGACCGCGGCCACCGCGAACTGCCGCTGCGGGCCGACTACGTCGGCAAGAACGTCCCCACCTCCCGCGGCGAGAGCGTGCACGTGCTGCTGTCCGAGCAGGACGGTCGCGACGGGGTGGTGATCTCGCGATGACGCGTCACCTGCTGGCCGCCGGCGACCTGAGCCGCGACGAGGCCACCGCCATCCTCGACGACGCGGACCGGTTCGCCGAGGCGCTGGTGGGCCGCGAGATCAAGAAGTTGCCGACGCTGCGCGGCCGCACCGTGATCACGATGTTCTACGAGAACTCCACCCGCACCCGGGTGTCGTTCGAGGTGGCCGGCAAGTGGATGAGCGCCGACGTCATCAACGTCAGCGCGGCCGGATCGTCGGTGGGCAAGGGGGAGTCGCTGCGCGACACCGCGCTGACACTGCGGGCGGCCGGCGCCGACGCGCTGATCATCCGTCATCCGGCGTCCGGGGCGGCGCACCTGCTCGCCGACTGGACGTGCGCCGGCAACGACTCCGGGCCGTCGGTGATCAACGCCGGGGACGGCACCCACGAGCACCCGACGCAGGCGCTGCTGGATGCGCTCACCATCCGCCAGCGCCTGGGCGGCATCGAGGGCCGGCGCATCGTGATCGTCGGCGACATCCTGCACAGCCGGGTCGCCCGCTCCAACGTCATGCTGCTGAACACCCTGGGCGCCGAGGTGGTGCTGGTGGCGCCGCCGACGCTGTTGCCGGTCGGGGTCGACGGGTGGCCGGTCACCGTGACAGGCGACTTCGACGCCGAGTTGCCCGCCGCCGACGCCGTGTTGATGCTGCGGGTGCAGGCCGAGCGGATGAACGGCGGCTTCTTTCCGTCGGTGCGCGAATACTCCGCCCGCTACGGGCTTTCCGATCGCCGCCAGGCCATGCTGCCCGGCCACGCCGCAGTGCTGCACCCTGGGCCGATGCTGCGCGGCATGGAGATCGCGTCGTCGGTGGCCGACTCGTCGCAATCGGCCGTGCTGCAACAGGTTTCCAACGGTGTGCACGTGCGCATGGCGGTGCTGTTCCATGTGCTGGTGGGAGCGGAATCCGCAGGAGAAGAGGGCGTGGCATGAGCGTGCTGATCCGCGGGGTCCGATTGTACGGCGAGGGCGATCGGGTTGACGTGCTGGTCGATGACGGCCAGATCGCCGAAATCGGTGCGGGCCTTGAGATTCCCGACACCGCGGACGTCGTCGACGCCACCGGTCACGTGCTGCTGCCGGGACTGGTCGACCTGCACACCCATCTGCGCGAACCCGGCCGCGAGTACGCCGAGGACATCGAAACCGGTTCGGCCGCAGCGGCGTTGGGCGGCTACACCGCGGTGTTCGCGATGGCCAACACCAACCCGGTCGCCGACAGCCCGGTGGTCACCGACCACGTGTGGCACCGCGGCCAACAGGTCGGCCTGGTCGACGTGCACCCCGTCGGCGCCGTCACCGTCGGACTGGCCGGCGCCGAGCTCACCGAGATGGGCATGATGGCGGCCGGGGCCGGCCAGGTCCGGATGTTCTCCGACGACGGCATCTGCGTGCACGACCCGCTGGTGATGCGCCGCGCCCTCGAGTACGCCACCGGCCTGGGGGTGCTCATCGCCCAGCACGCCGAGGAACCCAGGCTGACCGTCGGCGCCGTCGCCCACGAGGGACCGACCGCCGCCCGGTTGGGGCTTTCGGGATGGCCGCGGGCCGCCGAGGAATCGATCGTCGCCCGCGACGCGCTGCTGGCGCGCGACGCCGGCGCCCGCGTCCACATCTGCCACGCGTCCACCGCGGGCACCGTCGAGATCGTGAGATGGGCCAAGGAACAAGGGATCTCGATCACCGCCGAGGTCACCCCGCATCACCTGATGCTCGACGACGGCAGGCTGGCCAGCTACGACGGCCGCAATCGCGTCAACCCGCCGCTGCGCGAGGCCGCCGACGCGGTGGCGTTGCGCCAGGCCCTGGCCGACGGTGTCATCGACTGTGTGGCCACCGATCATGCCCCGCACGCCGAGCACGAGAAGTGCGTGGAGTTCGCCGCTGCCCGACCCGGCATGCTGGGTCTGCAGACCGCGCTGTCGGTCGTGGTGCAGACGATGGTGACGCCCGGGCTGTTGACCTGGCGCGACGTCGCGCGGGTGATGAGTGAAAACCCCGCGCGCATCGTCGGGCTGCCCGATCACGGCCGCCCGCTGGAAGTGGGGGAGCCGGCCAACCTGACGGTGGTGGATCCCGACGCCACCTGGACGGTCGCCGGATCGGATCTGGCCAGCCGGTCGGCCAACACGCCATTCGAGTCGATGGCCCTGCCCGCCACCGTGACGGCGACCCTGTTGCGCGGCAAGGTCACCGCTCGAGACGGGAAGTGCCCGGTATGAATTCAGGCACGCTGGTGGGGTCGCTGATCTTCGCGGCCGTGCTGGTGGTGGTGATCGCGGTGGTGATCCAGCTGATGATGCGCGGCTGGCGGCGCCGCTCGCTGCGGCAGGCGGAGCTGATCGGCGACCTGCCCGACGTGCCCGACCAGGTGGGCGCGGTGATCGCCACCACCCGCGGCCACTATTGCGGTTCCATGATGGCGCCGGATTGGAACGAGCGGATCGCGGCCGGCGATCTGGGTTACCGAAGCAAAGGGGTGCTGACCCGCTACTCCGGCGGAATCATGGTGGAACGGCTGCGGGCCAAACCGATTTGGATTCCGGAGGACTCGATCAGCGCTATCCGGATGGAGCGCAGCATGGGAGGCAGGGCGCCGGCCCGGATCGGGATATTGGCGATTCGGTGGCGGCTGCCATCGGGAGTCGAGATCGACACCGGCTTTCGCGCCAACCACCGCGACGACTACGCCGAGTGGCTGAAAGAGGAAGCAGCGTGACGAACAAGGCCCTACTGGTACTCGAGGACGGGCGGGTCTTCACCGGCACGCCGTTCGGCAAGGTCGGCGAAACGCTGGGCGAGGCCGTGTTTTCCACCGGCATGTCCGGCTACCAGGAGACGCTGACCGATCCCAGCTACCACCGGCAGATCGTGGTGGCCACCGCGCCACAGATCGGCAACACCGGCTGGAACACCGAGGACGGTGAGAGCCGGGGCGACAAGATCTGGGTCGCCGGCTACGCGGTGCGCGACCCGTCGCCGCGCGCGTCCAACTGGCGCGCCACCGGCACCCTGGAGGACGAGCTGGTGCGCCAGCACATCGTCGGGATCGCCGGCATCGACACCCGGGCGGTGGTGCGCCACCTGCGCACCCGCGGATCGATGAAGGCGGGGGTGTTCTCCGGTGCGGCGCTCGCCGATCCGGCCGAGCTGGTGGAGCGGGTGCGGGGGCAGCAGTCCATGCTGGGTGCCGACCTCGCCGGCGAGGTCAGCACCCCGGAGCGCTACATCGTGGAACCCGAAGGACCGCAACGCTTCACGGTGGTCGCGCTGGACCTGGGCATCAAGACCAACACCCCACGGAACTTCGCGCGCCGCGGCGTCCGCAGCCATGTGCTGCCGTCGTCGACGAGCTTCGAGCAGATCGCCGACATCAAGCCCGACGGCGTGTTCTTGTCCAACGGTCCCGGCGACCCCGCGACCGCCGACCACGTCGTCGCGCTCACCCGCGAGGTGCTGGGCGCCGGGATACCGTTGTTCGGCATCTGCTTCGGCAACCAGATCCTGGGCCGGGCGCTGGGCCTGTCCACGTACAAGATGGTCTTCGGTCACCGCGGCATCAACATCCCGGTCATGGACCACGCCACCGGGCGGGTGGCGGTGACCGCACAAAATCACGGCTTCGCGCTGGAAGGCGAGGCGGGCCAATCCTTCGACACGCCGTTCGGGCAGGCCGTCGTCAGCCACACCTGCGCCAACGACGGTGTGGTCGAGGGCGTCAAACTCGCTGACGGGCGGGCGTTCTCGGTGCAGTATCACCCCGAGGCCGCCGCCGGGCCCCACGACGCGGAATACCTGTTCGACCAATTCATCGAGCTGATGGCCGCCCAACAAAGCGAAAGGGGGCGCTAGTGCCGCGTCGCACCGACTTGCGTCACGTGCTGGTGATCGGTTCGGGGCCGATCGTCATCGGCCAGGCGGCCGAATTCGATTACTCCGGTACCCAGGCCTGCCGGGTGCTGCGAGCGGAGGGGCTGCAGGTCAGCCTGATCAACTCCAATCCGGCCACCATCATGACCGACCCGGAGTACGCCGACCACACCTACGTCGAGCCCATCACCCCGGCGTTCGTGGAGCGGGTGATCGCCCAGCAGGCCGAGCGCGGCAACAAGATCGACGCGCTGCTGGCCACGCTGGGCGGGCAGACCGCGCTCAACACCGCGGTCGCGCTGTACGAGAACGGGGCGCTGGAGCGGCACGGTGTCGAGCTCATCGGGGCCGACATCGACGCCATCCAGCGCGGCGAAGACCGGCAGATGTTCAAGGACATCGTCGCCAAGGTCGGCGGTGAATCCGCCCGCAGCCGAGTGTGTTTCACCATGGAAGAGGTCCGCGAGACCGTGGATGAACTCGGCCTGCCGGTCGTGGTGCGGCCCAGCTTCACCATGGGCGGCCTCGGCTCGGGCATGGCGCGATCCGTCGAGGAGGTCGACCGGATGGCCGGCGCCGGCCTGGCCGAAAGCCCCAGCGCCAACGTGCTGATCGAGGAGTCGATCTACGGCTGGAAGGAATTCGAGCTCGAGCTGATGCGCGACGGCAACGACAACGTGGTCGTGGTGTGCTCGATCGAGAACTTCGACCCGATGGGCGTGCACACCGGTGACTCGGTCACCGTCGCGCCGGCCATGACGCTGACCGACCGGGAATACCAGCGGATGCGGGACCTGGGCATCGCGATCCTGCGCGAAGTCGGGGTGGACACCGGCGGCTGCAACATCCAGTTCGCGATCAACCCGACCGACGGCCGGCTGATCGTCATCGAGATGAATCCCCGGGTGTCGCGGTCCAGCGCGCTGGCGTCCAAGGCCACCGGCTTCCCGATCGCCAAGATCGCGGCCAAGCTGGCCATCGGGTACAGCCTCGACGAGATCGTCAACGACATCACCAAGGAAACGCCGGCCTGCTTCGAGCCCACACTCGACTACGTCGTCGTCAAGGCGCCGCGGTTCGCGTTCGAGAAGTTTCCCGGGGCGGACCCCACCCTGACCACCACGATGAAGTCCGTGGGCGAGGCAATGTCGTTGGGCCGCAACTTTATCGAGGCGCTCGGCAAGGTGATGCGATCGCTGGAGACCACCCGTGCGGGTTTCTGGACCAAGCCGGACCCGGACGGGGACGTCCACGAGGTGCTCGACCGGCTGCGCACCGCGACCGAGGGCCGGCTCTACGACATCGAATTGGCGCTGCGGCTGGGCGCCTCGGTCGAGCAGGTGGCCGAGGCCAGCGGCGTAGACCCATGGTTCGTCGCCCAGATCGGCGAGCTGGGCAAGCTGCGCACCGAGCTGCTCGACGCCCCGGTGCTCGACACCGACCTACTGCGCCGGGCCAAGCACAACGGGCTGTCGGACCGCCAGATCGCCGCGCTGCGGCCCGAGTTGGCGGGGGAGAACGGCGTGCGCTCGCTGCGTTCGCGGCTGGGCATCCACCCGGTGTACAAGACGGTGGACACCTGCGCGGCGGAGTTCGAGGCCAAGACGCCCTACCACTACAGCAGCTACGAACTCGACCCGGCGGCCGAGACGGAGGTGGCCCCGCAGACCGAGCGGCCCAAGGTGCTGATCCTCGGGTCCGGACCCAACCGCATCGGGCAGGGCATCGAATTCGACTACAGCTGCGTGCACGCGGCAACCACGTTGAGCCAGGCCGGTTTTGAGACCGTGATGGTCAACTGCAACCCCGAGACGGTGTCCACCGACTACGACACCGCCGACCGGCTGTACTTCGAGCCGCTGACGTTCGAGGACGTCTGCGAGGTGGTCCGCGCCGAGCAGCAGTCGGCCGGCGCCGGCCCAGGGGTGGTCGGCGTCATCGTGCAACTGGGCGGCCAGACCCCGCTCGGGCTGGCGCAGCGCCTCGCCGACGCCGGGGTCCCGATCGTGGGCACCCCGCCGGAGGCGATCGATTTGGCCGAGGACCGCGGCGCCTTCGGCGACGTGCTGCTGGGCGCCGGCTTGCCGGCGCCGAAATACGGCATGGCAACGACTTTCGCGCAGGCTCGCCGGATCGCCGACGAGATCGGTTATCCGGTGCTGGTGCGACCGTCATACGTGCTGGGCGGACGCGGGATGGAGATCGTCTACGACGAGGAGACGCTGGAGGGCTACATCACCCGCGCCACCGAGCTCTCACCCGAACACCCGGTGCTCGTCGACCGCTTCCTCGAGGACGCGGTGGAGATCGACGTCGACGCGCTGTGCGACGGCAGCGAGGTCTACATCGGCGGGATCATGGAGCACATCGAGGAGGCCGGCATCCACTCCGGTGACTCGGCGTGCGCGTTGCCGCCGGTCACGTTGGGCCGCAGCGACATCGAGAAGGTGCGCCACGCGACGCAGGCCATCGCGCATGGCATCGGGGTGATCGGGCTGCTCAACGTGCAGTACGCCCTGAAGGACGACGTGCTCTACGTCCTGGAGGCCAACCCGCGCGCCAGCCGCACGGTGCCGTTCGTATCCAAGGCCACCGCGATCCCGCTCGCCAAGGCGTGCGCCCGGATCATGTTGGGCGCCACCATTCCCCAGCTCCGCGCCGAAGGCCTGCTGGCGGCCTCCGGGGATGGCGCCCACGCGGCGCAGAACGCCCCGATCGCGGTGAAGGAGGCGGTGTTGCCGTTCCACCGCTTCCGCCGCGCCGACGGGGCCGCCATCGACTCACTGCTGGGCCCCGAGATGAAGTCGACCGGCGAGGTGATGGGCATCGACCGCGACTTCGGCAGCGCCTTCGCCAAGAGCCAGACCGCCGCGTACGGGTCGCTGCCGGCCGAGGGCACCATCTTCGTCTCGGTCGCCAACCGGGACAAGCGGTCGCTGGTGTTCCCCGTCAAGCGCCTCGCCGACCTGGGCTTCCGCGTCCTGGCCACCGAGGGCACCGCGGAGATGTTGCGCCGCAACGGGATTCCCTGCGACGAGGTGCGTAAGCACTTCGAGCCGGCGCAGCCGGGCCGCCCGGCGGTGTCCGCCGTCGACGCGATCAAGGCCGGTGAGGTCGACATGGTGATCAACACGCCCTACGGCAATTCCGGCCCCCGCATCGACGGCTACGAGATCCGTTCGGCCGCGGTGTCGGTCAACATCCCCTGCGTCACGACGGTGCAGGGCGCGTCGGCCGCCATCCAGGGCATCGAGGCCGGCATCCGCGGCGACATCGGCGTGCGGTCCCTGCAAGAACTGCACAGCCTCATCGGGCAGGGCGCCGCACCAAGCGAGGGCATCCGGTGACGCGGTTCGGCCTCCGGCTGGCCGAGGCCAAGGCGCAACGCGGCCCGCTGTGTGTGGGCATCGACCCGCACCCCGAGCTGCTACGCGCGTGGGATTTGCCGACCACCGCCGACGGACTGGCCGCGTTCTGCGACATCTGCGTCGAGGCGTTCGCCGGGTTCGCCGTCGTCAAGCCCCAGGTGGCGTTCTTCGAGCCCTACGGCGCCGCCGGGTTCGCAGTGCTGGAACGCACCATCGCCGCCCTGCGGTCGGTGGGCGTGCTGGTTCTGGCCGACGCGAAGCGCGGCGACATCGGCACCACGATGGCGGCGTATGCCGCCGCCTGGGCGGGAGACTCGCCGCTGGCCGCCGACGCCGTGACCGCCTCGCCATACCTGGGGTTCGGCTCGCTGCGGCCGCTGCTTGAGACCGCCGCCGCGCACGATCGTGGCGTGTTCGTGCTGGCGGCCACCTCCAACCCCGAGGGGGCGACCGTCCAGCGCGCCACGTTCGACGGCCGCACGGTCGCCCAGCTGGTCGTCGACCAGGCGGCGGTGGTGAACAAGTCCGCCACGCCGGCCGGGCCCGGATACGTCGGCGTGGTGGTGGGCGCGACGGTCCTCGAGGCACCCGACCTCAGCGCGCTGGGCGGACCGGTCCTGGTGCCGGGGCTGGGGGTGCAGGGCGGCCGGCCCGAGGCGCTCGCCGGGCTGGGTGGGGCGCATCCCGGCCAGCTGCTGCCCGCGGTGGCCCGCGAGGTGCTGCGCGCCGGGCCGGGAGTCCCCGAGCTGAGGGCGGCCGGCGAGCGGATGCTGGACGCGGTGGCCTATCTGGCAGCCCTCTAGACGCCCCGCTGGGCGCCGTCTGGGCCCCTGCGCACCGGAAACGCCACCGGGGTCGCGCCCGAGGCCCCAGGCGCGCGTCAGTCCGACGCTATCGACGTGCTGGGCCGGGCGGTCTCCACGATCACCGTGGTGGCCTTGACGACCGCCACGGCGACGCTGCCGGGCCGCAGCTGCAATTCCTCGGCGGCCTCGGTGCTCATCAGCGAGACGACGGTGAACGGCCCGCACTGCATCTCCACCTGGGCCATCACCTTGTCGCTGGTGACCTTGGTGACCAGGCCGACAAAGCGGTTGCGGGCCGAGCTGCCGATGCTGAGCGGGTCCGGCGGCGGGGCGGGCGCGTTGGTCCGGGAAAACCGGGCCAGGTCCTCGCTGGCGATGACCTTGCGGCCGGCCGCGTCGTGACTGACCGACAACGATCCTTGGTTGATCCATCGCCGGACGGTGTCGTCGCTGACTCCGAGCAGCTCAGCGGCCTGACGGATCCGCAGGTTCGACACCGCTAGATGGTAACCCGGCCGGTATTAGCTGGGGCTGGTACCAGCAATCGTCACCTGGTCGAAGCGCGCCGGAAGGCATCAGCGCGACACGCGCGACACGCGACGAAAAATGCGTGATCCCCGGCACGAGGGGTTTCCGGCCGTCGAGACCGCCCTTCGCCGCCGCCCCGGCGACGGCCACCGCGCCGCTCCGGTGCGCTAAAACCGCAGCTCAGAGCCCTGATTTTGGCGCCCGACACGGCGCTGCGACCGGCGGGACGGCACCAGTCGCGGACGTCGTCGGTGGCGTCCGGCGAACCGGATTTTCGGGCCGCGCGCGGGGCTCATGCTGGGAGTTTGCCCCCCGAACCAGGGGGTCGGGTTAGATTTCGTCAGGAGGCCTGAGTACGGTCGTCTGCGCTGGCTGAAGTGCCGGCGCAGACAAAAAGCGATCGATTGAGATTGATTGATCAGATACGGAGGAATCGTGGCCCTTCCCCAGTTGACCGACGAGCAGCGCGCGGCCGCGTTGGAGAAGGCGGCTGCCGCACGTCGAGCGAGAGCAGAGCTCAAGGACCGGCTGAAGCGCGGCGGCACCAACCTCACGCAGGTGCTCAAGGACGCCGAGACCGACGAAGTCCTGGGCAAGATGAAGGTTTCCGCGCTGCTTGAGGCGTTGCCCAAGGTGGGCAAGGTCAAAGCACAGGAAATCATGACCGAGCTGGAGATCGCCCCCACCCGCCGCCTGCGCGGCCTGGGCGATCGGCAGCGCAAGGCCCTGCTGGAAAAGTTCGGCTCCTAACCCGGCCTCGGCCAACCCGCCCTGTGGGCGCACCGGCCCGGGAGCGCCAGTGAGCGCCGGCGGGGGACCGGACGTCGAGCACGGGACGCGTCCCACGCCATCGGGCAAGGGACGCGTGGTCGTGCTGTCCGGTCCCTCCGCGGTCGGCAAGTCGACAGTGGTCCGGTGCCTGCGCGAGCGGATACCGGGCCTGCATTTCAGCGTCTCGGCCACGACGCGGTCGCCGCGGCCGGGCGAGGTCGACGGCGTCGATTATCACTTCGTCAGCCCCGCCCGCTTCCAGCAGCTGATCGACGACGGCGCGCTGCTGGAGTGGGCCGACATCCACGGCGGACTGCACCGATCCGGCACCCTGGCCGAGCCGGTGCGCACCGCCACCGCAGCCGGGATCCCGGTGCTCATCGAGGTCGACCTGGCCGGCGCGAGGGCGGTCAAGAAGGCGATGCCCGAGGCCATCACCGTTTTCCTGGCCCCACCCAGCTGGGAAGATCTGGAGTCCAGGCTGGTCGGCCGCGGCACCGAAACACCGGAGGCCATGCGGCGCCGCCTCGAGACCGCCCGCGTCGAAATGGCGGCCAAGGACGACTTCGACGAGGTCGTGGTCAACAGTCAATTGGAGTCTGCGTGCGCAGAATTGGTATCCTTGCTGGTGGAAACTGCGCCGGCTCGGCATGAAGCGCCCGGCCAGACCAGTCAGACCAGATCCAATCGAGACTGAGCATCGAATTGCCAGCGGTAGTTAAGCCGTTTCGGGGCTCTGACCGCTTCGAACGTTGAGGAGATTGACCTAAGTGACCATTCCGCAGTCCGACGCCGCGTTGGCCGCCGTCCCCGATCGGTTTGACCCCTCTGCCGGAGGGCAGGGCGCCTACGACACCCCGCTGGGCATCACCAACCCGCCCATCGACGAGCTGCTGGACCGCGTGTCGAGCAAGTACGCCCTGGTGATTTACGCCGCCAAGCGGGCCCGCCAGATCAACGATTACTACAACCAGCTCGGCGAGGGCATCCTCGAATACGTTGGGCCGCTGGTCGAGCCGGGGCTTCAGGAGAAGCCGCTGTCGATCGCCCTGCGTGAAATCCACGCCGACCTGCTCGAGCACACCGAGGGCGAGTAACTAGGACGGGGCCGGGCAGGCTGTGGACCGTAAACGGATCGTCGTCGGCGTCTCCGGTGGCATCGCCGCCTACAAGGCGTGCACGGTCGTTCGTCAGCTCTCCGAGGCCGGCCACCTGGTCCGCGTCATCCCCACCGAATCCGCGCTGCGGTTCGTTGGGGCCGCCACGTTCGAGGCGCTCTCCGGCCAGCCGGTGCACACCGGGGTTTTCGAGAACGTCCCGGAGGTGCCGCACGTCCAGCTCGGGCAGAAGGCCGACCTGGTTCTGGTGGCGCCGGCCACCGCGGACCTGCTGGCGCGCGCGGTGCACGGCCGCGCCGACGACCTGCTGACCGCGACCCTGCTCACGGCGAGATGCCCGGTGTTGTTCGCGCCGGCGATGCACACCGAGATGTGGTTGCACCCGGCGACCGTCGACAACGTGGCGACGCTGCGGCGCCGTGGCGCGGTGGTGCTGGAACCCGCGTTCGGCCGGCTCACCGGCGCCGACAGCGGCTCGGGCCGGCTGCCCGAGGCGGAGGAGATCACCACGCTGGCCCAGCTGCTGCTGGAGCGCCACGACGCGCTTCCCTACGACCTCGCCGGATGCAAGGTGCTGGTGACCGCCGGCGGCACCCGCGAACCGATCGACCCGGTGCGCTTCATCGGCAACCGCAGCTCGGGCAAGCAGGGCTACGCGGTGGCCCGCGTCGCTGCCCAGCGGGGCGCCGAGGTCACCCTGATCGCCGGTCACACCGCCGGACTGATCGGTTCCGCCGGCGTCGAAGTGGTCCACATCAGCTCCGCGGAGCAGCTCGGGGACGCGGTGGCCAAGCACGCCCCCGCGGCCGACGTGCTGGTGATGGCGGCGGCCGTCGCCGACTTCCGGCCCGCGCAGGTTTCCGCCGCCAAGATCAAAAAGGGTGACGAAGGGCCACCGGCGATCGAGCTGGTGCGCAACGACGACGTGCTGGCCGGCGCGGTGCGGGCACGCGCCAGCGGCGAGCTGCCCAACATGCGGGCCATCGTCGGGTTCGCCGCGGAGACGGGCGATGCCAACGGCGATGTGCTGTTTCACGCTCGCGCCAAGCTGCGCCGCAAGGGCTGCGACCTGTTGGTGGTCAACGCGGTGGGCGACGGCAGGGCGTTCGAGGTGGACAGCAACGACGGGTGGCTGCTCGCGTCCGACGGCACCGAGTCCGCACTGCAGCATGGCTCCAAGACGCTGATGGCCAGTCGTATCGTGGATGCGATCGCCACGTTCCTGCATGGCGGCGGGTAATAAGGTTCGGTTCTCCTGTGGCGCCAGGCCAGGTGCTGGCCGGACGACGCCCGCCGATATAATTCGGCTAACTAATTATTCGGAAGGATTGAGATTGTGAGCGAAAATGGTCGCCTGTTTACCAGTGAGTCGGTGACTGAGGGACATCCCGACAAGATCTGCGACGCGATCAGCGACTCGGTCCTCGACGCCCTGCTGGCGCAGGACCCCCGCTCACGTGTCGCGGTCGAGACGCTGGTGACCACCGGCCAGGTGCACGTCGTCGGCGAGGTGACGACGACGGCGAAGGAGGCATTCGCCGACATCACCAACACGGTCCGCGAGCGCATCCTCGAGATCGGCTACGACTCGTCGGACAAGGGTTTCGACGGGGCGTCGTGCGGGGTGAACATCGGCATCGGCGCGCAATCGCCCGACATCGCCCAGGGCGTCGACACCGCCTACGAGGCCCGGGTCGAGGGTGAGCAGGACCCGCTGGACGCGCAGGGCGCCGGTGACCAGGGTTTGATGTTCGGCTACGCGATCGCCGACACCCCCGAACTGATGCCGCTGCCCATCGCGCTGGCCCACCGCCTGTCCCGGCGGCTGACCGAGGTGCGCAAGAACGGCGTCCTGCCCTACCTTCGCCCGGACGGCAAGACTCAGGTCACCATCGAATACGAGGACAACGTTCCGGTCCGCCTCGACACCGTGGTGATCTCCACCCAGCACGCGGCCGACATCGACCTGGAGCACACCCTGACCCCCGATCTCCGGGAAAAGGTGGTCAACACCGTCCTCGACGATTTGGCACACGACACGTTGGACACCTCGTCGACGCGGTTGCTCTTCAACCCGACCGGCAAGTTCGTCCTGGGCGGCCCGATGGGCGACGCGGGGCTGACCGGCCGCAAGATCATCGTCGACACGTACGGCGGGTGGGCCCGCCACGGTGGCGGCGCCTTCTCCGGCAAGGATCCGTCCAAGGTGGACCGCTCGGCGGCCTACGCGATGCGCTGGGTGGCCAAGAACATCGTCGCCGCCGGCCTGGCGGAGCGGGTCGAGGTGCAGGTGGCCTACGCCATCGGCAAAGCCGCCCCCGTCGGCTTGTTCGTCGAGACCTTCGGCACCGCCACGGTCGACCCGGTCAAGATCGAGAAGATCGTCCCGGAGGTGTTCGACCTGCGTCCCGGCGCCATCATCCGCGATTTGGACCTGCTACGCCCGATCTACGCGCAGACCGCCGCCTACGGCCACTTCGGCCGCACCGACATCGAGCTGCCGTGGGAGCAGCTGAACAAGGTCGACGACCTCAAGCGCGCCGTCTAGGGGACTCGACGATAAGACCCGAAATCGCGTGAATCACCAAGGCAAACGGTGATTTTGCGTCCGTTCGCGGGCACCGGCGTCAGCCGGTGAATCGGTAGTCGTCGAGGTCGAACCGCCGGCTGCGCCAATAGGCCTCCACCGTGGTGGTGGGGCGCAGCGGCACGTCGCCGTTCTTGTCGAAGTAGTAGCTGTTGGCGAGCCGGCAGCTGTCCTGCCAGAAGATCTGCCGGTGCCGTCGGCGCATCATCTCGTCGAAGTACCGGTCGTTGGCTTCCTCGGTGACCTCGACGCGCGTCGCGCCCTGGCGCTCGGCCCGTTTCAGGCACCGCACGATGTGGTGGGTTTGCGTCTCGATGAGCGCGAAATATGACGAGCCGACGTAGCCGTAGGGGCCGAACACCGTGAACAGGTTGGGGAAATCGGGGATGCTGACGCCCTCGTAGGCCTGCAGCCGGTGTTCGTCCCAGAACCGGCTCAGGGATTTGCCGCCGCTTCCGGTGACCGCGAACGTCGGGACGTCGTCGGGGTCCATCACTTTGAACCCGGTGGCCAGGATCAGCACGTCGACTTCGTGGTCCGCGCCGTCGGTGGTGGCCACGGCCGACGGCGTTATCTTGTCGATCGGCTCGGTGACCAGCCGCACGTTGTCCCGGTTGAACGTGGCCAGGTACTCGTTGTGGAAGCCGGGGCGCTTGCAGCCGACCGCGTAGCGCGGGGTGAGTTGATCGCGCACCGTCGGGTCGTGAACCTGTTTGCGCAGATAGGCCAGCCCCGCCGACTCCATCCTCTTGGCCAGCGGGATGACCGTGAAATAGTGCGCGGAGATCGGGAAGGTGACTTCGACGAAGGCCTGGCTCAGTAACCGCTGCACGACCTTTCCCCCGGGGATCCGCATCGCCCAGCGGGCCGGTGCGGGCAGCGCGACGTCCAGCTTGGGGAAGCACCAGATCGGGGTGCGCTGAAAAATGGTGAGCTGCTTGACAATCGGCGCGATTTCGGGAATGACCTGGACGGCCGAGGCGCCGGTGCCGATGATCGCGACGCGCTTGCCGCTCAGGTCCTGGTCGTGATCCCAGCGCGCGGTGTGCATCGTGATGCCGCCGAAGCTGTCCACGCCGTCGATGTCGGGCAGGTTGGGGACGGTGAGCACCCCGCAGGCGCTGATCAGGAATCGGGCAGTCACCGTGCCGCCGGGGTCGGTCTGCACCCGCCACAGGCAATGCTCGTCGTCGAACTCGGCGGCTTGCACTTTGGTGTTCAACCGGATTCGGGATCGGAGCCCGTATTTGTCGACGCAGTGTTCCGCATACGCCTTGAGCTCGCGCCCCCGCGCGTAGGTCCGCGACCAATCCGGGCTCTGCTCGAAGGAGAACTGGTAGGAGAACGACGGAATGTCCACGGCGATACCGGGATAGGTGTTCCAGTGCCACGTCCCGCCGACCCCGTCGCCAGCCTCGACGACGAGATAGTTCGACAGTCCGGCGTTGTCGAGCTTGATGGCGGCGCCGATTCCGGAGAAGCCGGCGCCCACGATCAGCGTGTGGTAGTCGGGAGTGCTGCTCATCGGTGTCCGCCTAGGGGTGGAGTGCCTTCTTGAGTGCGGCCAGCCCCCGGTCGGTGGCATCGCCGGCCGCGGGTATCACCAGAGCGAAGCTGGCGTAGCCGTGCACCAGGTTCGGTTCGTTGCTCAATTCCGCGGGCACGCCGGCGCTGTCCAGCAGCTCGGCGTAGCGCGCCCCGTCGTCGCGCAGCGGATCGTGTTCGGCGGTCCCGATGTAGGCGGGCGGCAACCCGGACAGGTCCGTCGCGTTCGCCGGGGCGAGGGTGACGGGCAGCGCCGTCGGGTCACTGATGTCGAGGTCGGGCAGATACCAGGACAGGAACGCGTCGATGACGTCGCGGTCCAGGATGGGTGCGTTGGCGTTTTCGGTGTACGACGGCAGCGACAGGTCCGCGGTGACGACCGGGTACCACAGCAGCTGGAAGCTGAGCTCGGGTCCGGCGTTCTCGTTGGCCAGATGCGCCATCACGGCGGCCAGGTTGCCGCCGGCCGAGTCGCCGGCGACCGCGATGCGGGTGGGGTCGCCGCCCAGCTCGGCGGCGTGCTCGGCGACCCACTGCAACGCCGCCCAGGAGTCGTTGACCCCGGCCGGGAACGGATGCTCGGGCGCCAGCCGGTAGTCGACGGACACCACGATGGCCTCGGCGCCGACGGCGTGCGCGCGGGCCAGGGGGTCGTGGGTGTCCAGGCCGCCGAGGCAGAAGCCGCCGCCGTGGTAGAAGACGACGACGGGCAACGCCTCCTCCGGCTCCAGGGGCGGCCAGTAGATGCGCACGGGGATGTCGGTGAGCCCCCCGTGACCGATCATGCGGTCCTCGATGCGCAGGTCCGGCAGCATTTCGGGCGGCACCTGGAGCAACCGCAGGCGCGAGCGTGCAACCTCCACGCCGTCGGCCGCGCTGAAGGTCATCGGGAAGGCGTCGAGCAACGCCTTGAACGTCGGATCGATGCCGGGTCGGGCGAAGGTGGGCTCCGTCATGGATTCACCGTACGCCCCACATTTACCCGCGCAGCCCGGTTCGCAGGGCGCTCAACCCGCGTTCCATCGCGGCGGTGGCCGCGGGCACCACACCGCCGTAACCGAGATAGCCGTGCACCAGGTTCTCGGCGTTGTGCACCTCGACCAAAACGCCCGCTTCGGCCAGCCGCTCGCCGTACCGAATGCCGTCGTCGCGCAGCGGGTCGTGACCCGCGACGGCGATGTAGGCGGGCGGCAGGTTGGACACGTCCGCGGCGCGTCCCGGCGCCATACCCGGTGGCGGGGCGGATAAGTCGACTTCGCCCGCGTACCAACGCGAGAACTCGGCGACGGCCTTGACATCCAGGATCGGCGCGGCGGCGTTTTCGGTGAAGGACGGCAGCGAGGCGTCCCACATGGTGGAGGGATACCACAGCAGCTGGAACGCGATGAGCGGTGCGCCGCTATCACGCGCCCGCTGTGCCGTTACGGCCGTGATGGTTCCGCCGGCTGAATCCCCGGCCAGGGCCAACCGATTCGGATCACCGCCCAATTCGCCGGCGTGCTCGGCGGTCCAAAGCGTTGCGGCCCAAGCGTCTTCGATGGCGGCGGGGTAGGGATGCTCGGGCGCCAACCGGTAGTCGACGGACACCACGATCGCGTCGGCGCCCACCGCGTGCTGGCGGGCCGTGCCGTCGTAGCTGTCGAGGTCACCCACGACGAACCCGCCGCCGTGGAAGTACAGCACGACGGGCGGCGCGATACTACCGGTGCTCACGCCCGAATCGATTGGCGGCCAATAGATCCGGATGCCGATCGACCCTGCCGGACCGGGAATGGCGCGGTCTTCGACGCGCAGCTCGGGATGCAGTGGCCGGCGTGGCAGGTCGCGGAACCGCTGCCGCGCCGCATCAACACCGTCGTCGGCGGATAGCCGGAAGGGAACCGCATCCAGTACCTTCTGCAGGATGGGGTCGATCGCGGGCTTTTCGTCGGCTGTGTTATCCAAGCTTGGCATGGACGTACCGTACGCACCGCGTCTGGTCTTCGGCGGCTGGGTGGTGGCCGGCTGGGCGGCGCTCGGCTATGGCGTCTACCTGACGGTGTTGGCGCTGGGTTCGCCGCCGGGAACCGAGCTGACCGGGCACTGGGTGCTCCAGCCGCTGTTCAAGGCGTCGATGGCGTTGTTGCTGACCGCCGCCGCGGTCGGCCACGCCGTCGTCCGCGAGCGGCGGTGGCTGATGCCGGCGCTGCTGCTGTCGGCCATCGGCGACTGGGCGCTGGCGATCCCGTGGTGGGAGCCGTCCTTCGTAGTGGGCCTGGGCGCATTCCTGTTGGCGCACTTGTGCTTCCTGGGCGCGCTCCTGCCCCTGGCGGCGAGGCGTCCGTCGAAGCCGCGCATCGCCGCCGTGGTGGCCATGTGCCTGGCCACCATCGCGCTGCTGGCGTGGTTCTGGCCGCATCTGGACAAACTGAGGCTTCCGGTGACGGCCTACATCCTCGTGCTGACCGCAATGGTGTGCGCCGCGCTGGTGGCGCAGCTGCCGACGATCTGGACGGCGGTGGGGGCGGTGTGTTTCGCGGCGTCCGATTCGCTGATCGCCATCGGCCGCTTCATCCTGGGCAACGAGGCACTGGCGGTGCCGATCTGGTGGTCCTACGCCGCCGCGCTGATCCTGATGACGGCCGGGTTCTTCTTCGGTCGTGAGGCACCGGCCGACGCCGCTACCCCGGAACCGGCCGAAAGCTGACCCGGACGGTAAAGGCGTTGAGCAGCAACCTGTTTCGACGCGGGGTGCCGTGAGCGGCGCCGCGCGCACACCCGTGCAGGTGGAACCCATCGCCCGGGTGCTGCCGATGCTCTCGGTGCCGCACCTGGACCGTGAGTTCGACTACCTGGTTTCGGCCGAGCAGTCCGACGACGCCCAGCCCGGGGCGCGGGTGCGGGTGCGGTTTCACGGCCGCCTGGTGGACGCGTTCGTGCTGGAGCGCCGCAATGACACCGACCACCAGGGCAAGCTCGGCTACCTGGACCGCGTCGTGTCAGCCGAACCCGTGCTGACACCGGAGATCCGCCGGTTGGTCGACGCGGTGGCGGCGCGTTACGCCGGGACCCGGCCGGACGTGCTGCGCCTGGCGGTGCCGGCCCGGCACGCCCGGGTGGAACGGGAACCGACGGCGCCCCACCGGCTGCCCGTGCCCGCGCCCGTCGACCCGTCGGCGTGGGAGGGGTACGCCCGGGGCGCCCAGTTCCTGGCCGCCCTGGCCGAGTCCCGGGCCGCGCGGGCCGTCTGGCAGGCGCTGCCGGGGGAGTCGTGGGCGGACCGATTCGCCGAGGCGGCCGCGCAAACCATCCGCGCCGGACGGGCGGTGCTGGGCATCGTGCCCGATCAGCGGGATCTGGACGCGCTGTGGCGGGCCGCGACCGCGCGGATCGACGAGAGCGGCGTGGTGGCGCTTTCGGCCGGGCTGGGGCCGGCCGCCCGCTACCGGCGGTGGCTCGCGGCACTGCGCGGTCAGGCACGGTTGGTGATCGGCACTCGCAGCGCGGTTTTCGCGCCCCTTAGCGACCTGGGCCTCGTCATGGTGTGGGCCGACGCCGACGATTCACTGGCCGAGCCGCGGGCACCCTACCCGCACGCCCGGGAGGTGGCGATGCTGCGGGCGCATCAGGCGCGCTGTGCGGCGCTGATCGGTGGTTACGCGCGCACTGCAGAAGCCCAGGCGCTGGTGCGCAGCGGGTGGGCCCATGACATCGTCGCGACCCGGGCGGTGGTGCGCGCCCGCACGCCGCGGGTGGTCGCCCTCGACGACACGGGCTACGCCGACGAACGCGACCCGGCCGCGCGCACCGCGCGCATCCCGTCGATCGCGCTGCGCGCCGCCCGCTCGTCGCTCGAGGCCGGGGCGCCGGTGCTGGTGCAGGTGCCGCGGCGCGGGTATGTCCCGTCGCTGGCCTGCGCGCGCTGCCGCACGATCGCCCGGTGCCGGCACTGCACGGGCCCCTTGTCGTTGCAGGAGGGCGGCCAGGCGCTGATCTGCCGGTGGTGCGGGCGCATCGACCCGACGCGGCGGTGCGCGCGCTGCGGTTCGGACGCGGTGCGCGCCGTGGTCGTCGGGGCCCGCCGCACCGCCGAGGAGCTTGGGCGCGCGTTTCCCGGTACCGCGGTGGTCACCTCGTCCGGGGAAGGTGTCGTGCCGTCGGTCGCCGCCGGCCCGGCCCTGGTGGTGGCCACCCCGGGGGCGGAACCCGGCGCGGCGGGCGGCTACGGCGCGGCACTGCTGCTGGACACCTGGGCGCTGCTGGGGCGACAAGACCTGCGTGCCGCCGAGGACGCGCTGTGGCGCTGGATGACCGCCGCCGCCTTGGTGCGTCCCCGCGGCGAAGGCGGGGTGGTGCTGGTGGTGGCCGAATCATCAATTCCCACAGTCCAATCGCTGATCCGCTGGGATCCGGTGGGTCACGCGGACGCCGACCTGGCGGCTCGGGCCGAGGTGGGCTTGCCGCCGAGCGTGCATATGGCGGCGCTCGACGGCGCGGCCGATGCGGTGGCGGCACTGCTCGACGAGGCCGGGCTGCCGGACGGGGCCGACGTGCTGGGGCCGGTGGATTTGCCGGCGGGTGTGCGCCGCCCGGCGGGGACACCGGCCGGCGTCCCCGTGACGCGCATGCTGGTGCGCGCCCGGCGAGAGCAGGGCCTGGCGCTGGCCGCGGCGCTGCGTCGCGGTGTGAGCGTGCTGTCCGCCCGCCAGACCCACGAGCCGGTCCGGGTCCAGATCGACCCCCTGCACATCGGGTGACCTCGCCAAATCCTGCCCGAGGGGATAGTATGCGTCGGAAATAATCCCTGGGTACGACATTGGAAGGTTGTTACACTTCCTGATCTTTAGCCGCCGATATGCCGGAGACGGTCCGGAGAAGGGGCGACATGGCAGCGGACAACGCGACGACTGCGGACGAGTCGCTGGACGTCATCACTGACGCTTTGCTGACGGCTTCCCGCTTGCTGGTTGCCATTTCGGCGCGCTCGATCGGTCAGGTGGACGAGACGATCACGATCCCGCAATTCCGGACGTTGGTGATCCTGTCCAATCGGGGCCCGGTCAACTTGGCCACCCTGGCCGGTCTGCTCGGCGTGCAACCATCCGCAACGGGGCGGATGGTCGACCGACTCGTCGCGGCAGGGCTGATCGATCGCCTACCGCACCCGACGTCCCGTCGCGAGCTGTTGGCCGCGCTGACCAAGCGGGGGCGGGAGGTCGTTCGTCAGGTCACCGCGTACCGGCGCAACGAAATCGCCACCATCGTGGAGAAGATGCCGCCGCCGGAACGCCACGGGCTGGTGCGGGCCCTGACCGCGTTCACCGCCGCCGGCGGCGAACCGGATGTGCACCTGGATGCCGAGCTCGACCTCTAGCGCTTCTCGGCGGTGACCAGCAGATACTCCCAATGCATGGTGCCGTTGGAGAGGTAGTGCTGCGCGAGCTCGACCAGCTGGGCGTCGAGCTCGGCGGCCAGCACCCGGTTGTGGCCGATGTTCGCGTAGGCCTCGATCGTCGGACCGTAGTGGTTCTTGAAGTACGTGTGCACCGCCTCGGCGTCGTCGAACCGGTTCACTTCCAGCATTCCCCGCACCGCGGTCACCGGGCCTACGCGCTCGCCGAGCAATCCGGTGACGTAGCCCGTACGTCCCCACAGCGCGGCCGGCGGCACGGCCTGCGACAGGCTGGGCCGGTACGGCCGGATGGTGGCAAGCATGCGGCCGAAGAACCCGTCCGGGGTCCAGCTGATCAGGCCGATCGTCCCGCCCGCCCGGCAGACCCGGACCAATTCGTCGGCGGCCCGCTGCTGGTCCGGCGCGAACTGCACGCCGATCGCGGAGATGACGGCGTCAAACTCGCTGTCGCCGAACGGCAGCGCGTGCGCGTTGGCCTCCCGGTAGTCGATCGTCAGGCCCCGGGCCGCGGCGCGGGTCCGCGACCGCTGCAACAGCTGGGGCGTCAGGTCACTGGAGACCACGGCGGCGCCCGTCGCGGCGGCCGGAAGCGAGATGTTGCCCGAGCCGGCCGCGACGTCGAGCACTCGCATGCCCGGCCCGATGCCGGTGGCCTTGACCAGCACCGGACCCAGCGGGGCCATCACTTCCTCCGCCATCAGGGCGTAGTCGCCGAGAGCCCATACCGCGCGATGGGGGGCGGCATCGCTGATCGTGGTGTCGAGAGTCATCAGACCTCCTTGAAGGTAAGGAAAGGGCTGCCCACTCGACCTCGTCGTCCCTAGCAAGGCAGTTCGGCCACCGAGCGAGATGGTGACCTGTAGCAATAGTATGCGTTAGAAACAATGTACACGGGCAACTTCGGGTGGGGCGGCCGTCTGGGCTTTCTAGACTGTGCCGGTGCGCCTTGTCTTCGCCGGCACCCCCGAACCCGCGCTGCCCGCGCTGCGCCGCCTCATCGACTCGCCGCGTCACGAGGTGATCGCCGTGCTGACCCGGCCCGACGCGGCCGTCGGCCGGCACGGCAAGCCGCAGCCCTCGCCGGTGGCCCGCGAAGCGCTCGACCGTGGCATCCCGCTGCTGCGACCGGCGCGGCCGAACGCGCCGGAGTTCGTCGCCGAGCTGTCGGAGTTGGCGCCGGACTGCTGCGCGGTGGTGGCCTACGGTGCGTTGCTGCGCGACGGACTGCTCGCGGTGCCCCCGCACGGGTGGATCAACCTGCATTTCTCGCTGCTGCCGGCCTGGCGTGGGGCGGCCCCGGTGCAGGCGGCGATCGCGGCCGGGGACGCCATCACCGGGGCGACCACGTTCCAAATCGAGCCCAGCCTGGACTCCGGCCCCGTCTACGGCGTCGTCACCGAGACGATCCGGCCCACCGACACCGCGGGCGAATTGCTTGAGCGGCTGGCTGTTTCGGGTGCGGCGCTGCTGTCGACCACGCTGGACGGCATCGCCGATCAGACGTTGACGCCACGGCCGCAACCCGCCGACGGCGTCAGCATCGCGCCGAAGATCACCGTCGAGCAGGCCCGGGTGCGCTGGGACCTTCCGGCGCTCGTCGTGGAGCGCCGGATCCGTTCGGTGACGCCCAGCCCGGGCGCCTGGACGCTGATCGGCGACCTTCGCGTCAAGCTCGGTCCGGTGCACGTCGATGCGGACGGCCCAGAATCGTTGGCGCCCGGCGCTATTCACGTCGACCGTAAAGGCGTGTGGATCGGCACCGGTTCGCAAGCCGTGCGACTGGGCCAGATACAGCCTCCCGGAAAGAAACGCATGAATGCCGTCGACTGGGCGCGCGGTGCCCGACTCGACTCCGCTGTGCGGGCGACGTGAGCCGGCCCCGACCGCCGGCTCGCGGGCACGGCAAGCGGCGCAAGCCGCTCGACCCCGCGCGCGCCGCGGCGTTCGAGGTGCTGCGGGCGGTCAGCGAGCGCGACGCATACGCGAACCTGGCGCTGCCCGCGCTGCTGCGCGAGCGCGGGATCAGCGGCCGCGATGCCGCGTTCGCCACCGAGCTGACGTACGGCACCTGCCGCACCCGGGGCCTGCTCGACGCGGTCATCGGCGCCGCCGCCGGCCGGTCGCCGGACACTATCGACCCGGTGCTGCTCGACCTGCTACGGCTCGGCACGTACCAGTTGCTGCGTACCCGGGTGGACAAGTACGCCGCGGTGTCCACCACGGTCGAGCAGGCCGGCATCGAATTCGATTCAGCCCGAGCGGGTTTCGTCAACGGCGTGCTGCGTGCAATCTCCGCGCGCGACGAGAAGTCCTGGGTCGGGGAACTGGCGCCCGACCCGTCGCGAGATCCGGTCGGGCATGCCGCCTTCATGCATGCGCACCCGCGCTGGATCGCGCAGGCCTTCGCCGACGCGTTGGGGCCTGCCGCGGCCGAGCTCGACGCGGTGCTGGCCAGCGACGACGAACGGCCTCAGGTGCACCTGGCGGCCCGTCCCGGGGTACTGACGGCCGCGGAACTGGCCGACGCCGTGGGTGGCACGGTCGGCCGGTATTCGCCCTATGCGGTGTACCTGCCGGGCGGCGACCCCGGGCGGCTGTCGCCGGTGCGCGACGGCGCCGCGCTGGTCCAGGACGAGGGCAGCCAGCTGGTGGCGCGGGCGCTGGCGCTGGCACCGGTCGAGGACGACACCGGACGGTGGCTCGATCTGTGCGCCGGACCGGGCGGCAAGACCGCGCTGCTGGCCGCCTTGGGCGCCGGTGCCGGGGCCCGCGTCACTGCGGTGGAGCCGAACCCGCGCCGCGCCGACCTGGTGGCCGAGAACACCCGGGGGCTCCCGGTCGACGTGCTGCGGGTCGACGGGCGGCAGACCGATCTCGAGCCGACCTTCGACCGGGTGCTCGTCGACGCGCCGTGCACCGGGCTGGGCGCGTTGCGGCGCCGACCCGAGGCGCGGTGGCGGCGGCAGCCGGCCGACGTGCCGACGCTCACGAAGCTGCAACGCGAGCTGCTGGGCGCCGCGATCGCGCTCACCCGGCCTGGGGGTGTGGTGCTCTATGCGACCTGCTCGCCCCACCTCGCCGAAACCGTCGGGGTGGTCGCCGACGCGCTGCGCCGGCACCCGGTGTGCGCCTTGGATACCCGGCCGCTGTTCGATCCCGTCACCGGGCTGGGGGATGGGCCGCACGTCCAGCTGTGGCCGCACCGGCAGGGCACCGACGCGATGTTCGCCGCCGCGCTGCGCCGCGAAGCGTGAACCGTCCGGCGCGGCTCAGTAGTGTGGCGCACATGCCTGGTAACACCGGTAGGCCCCTGATCGCGCCGTCCATCTTGTCCGCCGATTTCTCGCGGCTGGCCGACGAAGCGGCCGCGGTGGTGGGCGCCGACTGGCTGCACGTCGACGTGATGGACAACCATTTCGTGCCCAACCTGACCATCGGCCTGCCGGTGGTCGAGAGCCTGCTCACCGCCACGGCCATCCCGATGGACTGCCATCTGATGATCGAGGACCCCGACCGATGGGCGCCCGGCTACGCCGAGGCGGGCGCCTACAACGTCACCTTCCACGCCGAGGCCACCGACCACCCGGTCGCGGTGGCGCGCGACATCCGCGCCGCGGGCGCCAAGGCGGGCATCAGCGTCAAGCCGGGAACCCCGCTGGAGCCGTACCTGGAAATCCTGCCGCAGTTCGACACCCTGCTCATCATGTCGGTCGAGCCCGGCTTCGGCGGCCAGAGCTTCATCCCCGAGGTGCTGAGCAAGGTCCGCACCGCGCGCAAGCTGATCGACGCGGGGGAGCTGACGATCCTGGTCGAAATCGACGGCGGCATCAACGACGACACCATCGAGCAGGCCGCCGAGGCCGGCGTCGACTGCTTCGTCGCCGGCTCGGCCGTCTACGGCGCGGAGGACCCGGAGGCCGCCATCGTGGCGCTGCGGAGGCAGGCCGCCGCCGCGTCGCCGCACTTGCGCCGATGAACCAACCCGCCGGCGGCCTCGACGCGGCCATGCGCCTGGCGATCGAGCAGTCCAACCACGTCAAGGGCGCCACCTATCCGAATCCGCCGGTGGGCGCCGTCATCCTGGACGTCGACGGCGAGGTCGTCGGAGTCGGCGGCACCGAACCCGCCGGTGGCGACCACGCCGAGGTGTTGGCGCTGCGGCGGGCCGGCGAGCTGGCGGCCGGCGGGACCGCGGTGGTCACGCTGGAGCCCTGCAACCACCACGGCAAGACCCCACCGTGCGTGAACGCCCTGCTGGACGCCAAGGTGGGCGCGGTGGTTTACGGCGTCGCCGACCCGAACCCGATCGCCGCCGGGGGCGCGGCCCGGCTGACGGAAGCGGGCGTAGGGGTGACCTCCGGGGTGCTGGCCGACGAAGTGGCCGGTGGACCGCTGCGGGAGTGGTTGCACAAGCAGCGGACCGGGTTGCCGCACCTGACCTGGAAGTACGCCAGCAGCGTCGACGGCCGCCGCGCGGCCGCCGATGGCACCAGTCAGTGGATCTCCAGCGAGGCCTCGCGGTTGGACCTGCATCGCCGCCGCGCGGCCGCGGACGCGATCGTGGTGGGCACCGGCACCGTGCTGGCCGACGATCCGGTGCTGACCGCGCGGCTGCCCGACGGCTCGCTGGCCGACCGGCAACCGCTGCGCGTGGTGGTGGGCATGCGCGAGATACCGCCGGAGGCAAAGGTTCTCAACGACGATTCGCGGACCATGGTGATTCGCACGCACGATCCCATGGAGGTGATCAAGGCGCTTTCGGACCGCACCGACGTCCTGCTGGAGGGCGGCCCCACCCTCGCGGGCGCGTTTCTGCGGGCCGGGGCGGTCAACCGCATGCTGGTTTACGTCGCGCCGATGCTGCTCGGCGGCCCGGTCTCGGCGGTCAACGACGTCGGGGTGCCCACCATCGCGCGGGCGTTGCGCTGGCAATTCGACGGAGTCGACCGCGTGGGCCCGGATCTGCTGCTCAGCCTGGTGCCGCGCGGCGAGTAGGAGCGCCTAGCGCTCGCCCAATGAGATCGTTTGCGGCTCGGGCACTTCCGTTTCCTCGGCGTGTTCCTTGCGGCCACCGATCAACAGGCCCAGCAGCGCACCCACGATGCAGATGACCACGGTGGCGCTGAAGATGTCGCCGTACATCATGGCGAACGCCTTGAGGTACATCGTCCCCTGCGCGGCGATCCGCTCCAGCAGCGAGGCGTTGGGAGGTATCGCGGCCGTCAACCCGGCGACGATCTGGTTGAACCGGTAAAGGCCCCACGCGCTCAGCGCGGCCACACCGATGAGCATGCCCGTCATCCGGGCCACCACGACCGCCGCGGAGGCGATGCCGTGCTGGGCCGAGGGAACGACCCGGAGGGCGGCCGAGGTCAGCGGGCCGATCACCAGGCCCAGGCCCACGCCGGCGACCAGAAGGTCGGCGTGCAACACGGGAACACTGAAGACCCCGAAGATGTCGTGCTTCTGGCTCAACACGTCTTGGCGCCAGAAGTGAATCAGCCAGTAGCCGTAGGCCGCGATCAGCAGCCCGATGAAGGTCATCACCCGGTCGCCGACCCGGGTGGCGATCCAGCCGCCCAGCACCGCGCCGATCGGCAGCGCGATCAAAAACCACAGCAGCAACCCGGCTGCCTGCGTCTGGTCCATCTGCAGCACGCCCTGGCCGAACAGCTCCACGTCGACCAGCGTCACCATCAGCGCCGCGCCCGCCGCCAGCGATGCGCCCAGCGCGGCCAGGAACGGGCGGAAGTGCACCCCCGCCGGCTCGATCAGCCGGGTGCGCGAGAACCGTTCCCAGAGCAGGAACAGCACCGCGACGACGACCGCCCCGATGACCAGCGGCAGACCGTAGCTCGGCAGGATCTGTTTGCCGTCGGGTTGCGGGTTGTACAGGCCGATGACCGCAAGGCCGAGGGCGACCGCGAGCAGCACACCGCCGACCAGGTCGACCTTCTCAGGGTTCTCGACCTTTTCGTGCGACGGCAGGCTGAACTGGATCATCGCCATCGCGATCAGGGTCAGCGGGACGTTGATCCAGAACACGTAGCGCCAGTCGTGGAACAAGTAGACGATGAAGATCCCGTACAGCGGGCCCAGCACGCTGCCGAGCTCCTGTGCGGCGCCGATGCCGCCCAGCACGCCGGCGCGGTTGCGCTGTGCCCACAGGTCGGCGCCCAGGGCGAGCGTGACCGGCAGCAGCGCGCCGCTGGCCACACCCTGGATGGTGCGGCCGGCGATCAGCAGGTGGAAATCGCCCCAGTGCCCGGCCAGCGCGGTCACCACCGACCCCACCATGAACAGGGTCAGGCTGACTTGCAGCACCAGCTTGCGGCCGAACCGGTCGGAGGCCCGCCCCAACAGCGGCATGGCGGCGATGTAACCCAGCAGGTACATCGTGATGATCCAGGTGATGCGCTGGAGCTGGTTGATCGGGATGTGAACGTCGCTCATGATGTCGCGCATGATCGTCACGACGACATAGGCGTCCAGGGCGCCCAGCAGAACCGCCAGACTGCCGGCGCTGATGGCGACGCGGCGGCCGGTCTGCGAACTCATGAACTCACCGGGGGCTTGGTGACCTGAACCTGCTCGCCCCAGTTGGACAGCGTCACCTGGATGGAGTTGCCGGAGCTCTTCTGCATGTTGGCCTGGACCAGCTGGTGGTCACCGGTCTCCTGGATCCACACGGTGCTCGGCACCGGCTGCGTCGCGTTGAACTGGGGCATGATCTTGTTCACCGCATCCGCCGAGACGTTGCCGCTGACGCGAATCGTGTTCTGACCGTTGATGGTGTCGCGGCCCTCGGCCTTGGCGTTGGTGAAGTTCGCCAGCGCGTTGGCAAGCCCGGTGTCCGGGTTCAGCAGCACCGACACGTCGTAGATGTCGGACGCCTTTCCGAAGTCGCTCCACTTGTTGGGCGTCAGCGTGGCGTACAGGTTTCCGTCGACGACCACGAAGTTGGCGTCGATGTCGGATCCCCCAAGGGTGATCGTGGCGTTGCCAGACGCGGCGGTGGCCGGCGCCGTGGTGAGGTCACCGGTCAGCGTTTTGATGGGCAGCCCCTGGATCTTGCCCTGAATGCTCAGCACGAGATGCACGCTCTTCACATTCTTGGTGGCGTCGGCCGACTGCTTGACCAGGGTCGTGCCGTCGGGCAGCGGGGCGCCGCTCTGCTTTGAGCCCGACGAGCAGCCGGCGATCAAGGCGGTGGCGAGGGTCAGGGATGCGAGGACGGCCGATAGACGGCGGCGGGTCTGCATATCTTGCATCGTAGTGGGTGCCCATGACCGGCTTGGGAGACGTGGGGCCGCGGTGTCGGCCCGGCGCTGAAGCTTTGGCCTGCTCACCAGTGCGACTACGGCATCCGGACGGCCGATAACCTGATGGAATGTTCACCGGAATTGTCGAGGAGCTCGGGGAGGTGACCGGCTGCGACATGCTCGCCGACGCCGCCCGGCTCACCATCCGCGGACCGATCGTGACCTCCGACGCCGGGCACGGCGACTCGATCGCCGTCAACGGCGTCTGCCTGACCGTCGTCGAGCTGCTGCCGGACGGCCAGTTCACCGCCGACGTGATGGCCGAGACCCTCAACCGGTCCAACCTGGGCTCCGTGCAGGTGGGCAGCCCGGTCAACCTGGAGCGCGCCGCCGCGGTCAACAGCCGGCTCGGCGGGCACATCGTGCAGGGGCACGTGGACGGGACGGGCCAGGTGGTGAGCCGGGCGCCGTCCGAGCACTGGGAAGTGGTGCGGATCGAGATCCCCGCGGAGGTGGCCCGCTACGTGGTCGAGAAGGGGTCGATCACCGTCGACGGCATTTCATTGACGGTCTCCGGGCTCGGTGCCGGACCGGGGGACTGGTTCGAGGTTTCGCTGATCCCCACCACCCGCGAGCTGACCACGCTGGGCCGCGCTCCGGTCGGAACGCAGGTCAACCTCGAAGTCGACGTGATCGCCAAATACGTTGAGCGGTTGCTCACCCCGCGTTAGGTCGCGTTCGGAAAAGTCCGCCCCACCCCGGTTCGCTCAGCAGGGTTCGCCCGGCGGCGTCCAGTACGGCTCGCCGGACGGGGTGTAGCACGGTGGTGGTGCGTCGGGTGGCGGGACCGTCATCGCGCCGGCCGGAAGGACCCAGTTACCCCAGCGCCCCGGGTCCGTGCACCCGCCGACGCTCACATGCCGACCGCCGACGTCAGCGCACGCATCGGCCGTCGCCCGTTGCGGGCAGGCGACGCCCGCTGCTAATCCGGCCGCGAACATCAAGGTCACGGCCGGTGCCGCCAGTCTTACCGCGATTTTCATCCGCTCAGCCTAGATTGCTGGCACCGGATCAGGAGCCGTTTTGCCCCGCCGGCCTATTGCTGCGGCGCACTGGGAGCGGCGGGCGTGGGCGACCGCGGACGGGGGCGGATTTGCCCACAGTTCAGGCCGATGATGCAGTGCCAGCCAGCCGCCTGGGGTTGGACCGGGTCACAGCATTGGTCGTCCGGCGCCGCAGGCGCCGGATCCACGGTCGGCGAAGGGTCCGCGTCGATGTGCGTGTCCGGAACATTGGCTCCAATGACTCCGCCGACACCGCCGAGCGTCAGGGCCAACGTGGCGACGCCACCGCAGGCCGCGGCAATCATCCTGGCGGTTCGACTCGCCATGACACCCATTGTCGACCTTTGCGCGCCGTATGTATACATACGCAAGCTCCCGGGTTCGCGGGCGCCGGCGGTCGCTGTGAACAGCATCGCGATAACGGGCCTCCCGCGGTGGTTCATACTGAATGCAACACTTGGGCTCTTCCCGCGGACCCCTGAGACAGCAAGGTAGCGACGATGACGAGGTTGGACTCCGTCGAGAGGGCGGTTGCCGACATTGCGGCCGGAAAGGCCGTGGTCGTCATCGACGACGAGGATCGCGAGAATGAAGGCGACCTGATCTTCGCCGCCGAAAAGGCGACGCCCGAGCTGGTGGCGTTCATGGTCCGCTACACCTCGGGGTACCTGTGCGTCCCGCTGGACGGCGCCATCTGCGACCGGCTCGGGCTGCTGCCCATGTACGCGGTGAACCAGGACAAGCACGGGACGGCCTACACCGTTACCGTCGACGCGAAGAATGGTGTGGGCACCGGTATTTCGGCCTCCGATCGCGCCACCACCATGCGGCTGCTGGCAGATCCCGCGAGCATCGCCAACGATTTCACGCGCCCCGGTCACGTGGTTCCGTTGCGCGCCAAGGACGGCGGCGTCCTGCGCCGCCCCGGCCACACCGAGGCCGCCGTCGACCTCGCCCGGATGGCGGGATTGCAACCCGCGGGCGCGATTTGCGAAATCGTCAGCCAAAAGGACGAAGGCTCGATGGCGCAGACCGACGAGCTGCGGGTCTTCGCCGACGAGCACGACCTCGCGATGATCACCATCGCCGATCTGATCGAGTGGCGGCGCAAGCACGAGAAGCACATCGAGCGGATCGCCGAGGCCCGCATACCGACCCGGCACGGAGAGTTTCGCGCCATCGGCTACGCCAGCATCTACGAGGACGTCGAACACGTGGCGCTGGTGCGCGGCGAGATCGCCGGGCCCAACGCCGACGGCGACGACGTGCTGGTCCGGGTGCACTCCGAGTGCCTGACCGGTGACGTGTTCGGTTCCCGCCGGTGCGATTGCGGGCCCCAACTCGACGCCGCGATGGCGATGGTCGCGCGGGAGGGCCGCGGCATCGTGCTCTACATGCGCGGCCACGAGGGCCGCGGTATCGGTCTGATGCACAAACTGCAGGCCTACCAGCTGCAGGACGCCGGCGAGGACACCGTCGACGCCAACCTCAAACTCGGATTGCCAGCCGACGCAAGGGATTACGGAATCGGGGCGCAGATCCTGGTCGACCTCGGCGTCCGCTCCATGCGGCTGCTGACCAACAACCCGGCCAAGCGGGTCGGGCTGGACGGCTACGGCCTGCACATCATCGAGCGGGTGCCGCTGCCGGTGCGCGCCAACGCGGAGAACATCCGTTACCTGATGACCAAGCGCGACAAGATGGGCCATGACCTGGCCGGCCTCGACGACTTTCACGAATCGGTTCATCTGCCAGGCGAATTCGGTGGCGCTCTGTGAGCGGTAGCGGGGAGCCGGCAATCCCGGCGCTCGACGCGTCCGGTCTGCGGCTCGGCATCGTGGCGAGCACCTGGCACAGCACGATCTGCGACGCCCTGCTCGCGGGCGCGCGCAAGGTGGCCGCCGAGTCGGGCATCGACAACCCGACGGTGGTCCGCGTGCTCGGCGCGATCGAGCTCCCGGTGGTGGCGCAGGAGCTCGCCCGCAACCACGACGCGGTGATCGCCCTGGGCGTCGTGATACGCGGCGGAACACCACATTTCGAGTATGTTTGCGATGCGGTGACCCAGGGCTTGACCCGGGTGGCGCTCGACGCGTCGACGCCCGTTGCCAATGGGGTGCTGACCACCAACACCGAACAGCAGGCGCTCGATCGCGCCGGGCTTCCGGAGTCGGTCGAGGACAAGGGCGCCCAGGCCGCCGGGGCGGCCCTGACCGCGGCGCTGACGCTGCGTGACCTGCGCGCTCGGTCGTGACTGAGCGCCAGGGGTGGGACGTCGTACTGCGTCCCCACCGCACACCGATGTTCGCCTACGGCGCGGCCTTCACCATCGCCGCGGTGCACATCGCGATCGGTTTTCTACTCAAGGTCGGATCCACCGGGGTGGTATTCCAGACCAGCGACCAGGTGGCGATGGCGCTGCTCGGCCTGGTTCTCGCGGGGGTGGTGCTGCTGTTTGCCCGGCCCCGGTTGCGCGTCGGGGCCGCCGGCATATCGGTGCGTAACCTGCTGGGCGACAAATTGATCGAGTGGCCGGACGTCGCCGGTGTCTCGTTCCCGGTGGGGAACCGCTGGGCGCGCATCGACCTGCCCGACGACGAGTACATCCCGGTGATGGCCATCCAGGCCGTCGACAAGGAGCGCGCGGTCGACGCCATGGACTCCGTGCGGTCGCTACTGGCGCGGTATCGGCCCGACCTGCCTACCCACTGAACGGGCTACCCGTGCGCGCACGGATAGCCCGTCAGGTGGATGCGTCAGAAGTTCTTACAGTCGGTCATCATCTGCTGGAAGATCGGCAAAGCCTGCTGTGCACCCTGGTTGTGCTCGATGGCGTGCAGCAGGTTCACGCGCTGATCCGGCGATGACGCCAGGTACTGCTGCAAGAACTGCTGGTTCGGCGGCGACTGGTCGAGGTACTGGGCGGCCATCGGGTTTTCCGCATGCACCGCCCGCATCGCCTGGTCGTAGCTGCAGGTCGTGTTGATCATCGGGCCGTAATCGGGGGCAGCGGATGCGACCCCGGCGGCGGCGGTCGACGCCAATGCCAGACCGCCAACGCCGATCGCGAGCCTGGTCAACGAGCGCTTGAACATCTGTGGACTCCCTCCATTGATTGCCACCCACTGTAACGTCCAGCTACCCCCTTGGTAACCAGAACAAGAGCCGCCCAAACCGTCCACACGGTCGGTTACTCGTCGTAACCCGAGGTCGACGGCCCTTTTGGGAAATGACGGATCCCTCGGCGGCCGACCTGTATATCGAACAAGCGCTCGAATGCGTTACGGGCGGCAAGCGCGGGGCGGCTCGAAGCCCGGGGTGCCGAATCCGGCATGCCGGGCGGTGCTCCCGCCGGGCCGGCACCCCTCTCGCGACTACTAGCCTGGATGGGTGCCAGATCCCGCCACGTATCGCCCCCCGCCCGGGTCCATCCCGGTCGAGCCAGGCGTCTACCGATTCCGGGACACGCACGGAAGAGTCATCTACGTCGGCAAGGCCAAGAGCCTGCGGAGCAGGCTGACGTCCTACTTCGCCGACGTCGCCAGCCTGCATCCGCGAACCCGGCAGATGGTGACCACCGCCGCCAAGGTCGAGTGGACGGTGGTCAACACCGAAGTCGAGGCGCTGCAGCTCGAATACAACTGGATCAAGGAGTTCGACCCGCGCTTCAACGTCCGCTACCGCGACGACAAGTCCTACCCGGTGCTGGCCGTCACCCTCAACGAAGAATTTTCCCGGCTGATGGTCTACCGCGGCCCGCGGCGCAAGGGCGTCCGGTACTTCGGGCCCTATTCCCACGCGTGGGCGATCCGGGAGACGCTGGACCTGCTCACCCGCGTGTTCCCGGCGCGCACCTGTTCGGCCGGTGTGTTCAAGCGGCACAAGCAGATCGACCGTCCGTGTCTGCTCGGCTACATCGACAAATGCTCGGCGCCCTGTATCGGGCGGGTCAGCGCCGAGCAGCACCGCCAGATCGTCGACGACTTCTGCGACTTCCTGTCCGGCAAGACCGACCGCTTCGCCCGCGAGCTGGAACAGCGCATGCACGCGGCCTCCGACGAACTCGACTTCGAGCGGGCCGCGCGCCTTCGTGATGACCTCGGCGCCCTCAAGCGCGCCATGGAAAAGCAGGCGGTGGTGCTCGGTGACGGCACCGACGCCGACGTGGTCGCCTTCGCCGACGACGAGCTGGAAGCGGCGGTCCAGGTGTTCCATGTCCGCGGCGGCCGGGTGCGCGGTCAGCGCGGCTGGATCGTCGAAAAGTCCGCGGAGGCAGGTGATTCCGGTGAGGAGCAGTTGGTCGAGCAGTTCCTGACGCAGTTCTACGGCGAGCAGGCCGAACTGGGCGGCCAGGACAACCAAGGGGCCGACGAAGCCGCCAACCCGGTGCCGCGCGAGGTGCTGGTGCCCTGCCTGCCGTCCAACTCCGATGAATTGGTCAGCTGGCTGTCCGGCCTGCGCGGTTCTCGGGTCGCGCTGCGGGTGCCGCGCCGCGGCGACAAGCGGGCGCTCGCCGAAACCGTGCAGCGCAACGCCAAAGACGCGCTGCAGCAACACAAGCTGAGAAGGGCCGGCGACTTCAACGCCAGATCGGCTGCCCTGCAGAACATTCAGGAAGCCCTCGGGTTGGCCGATGCGCCGCTGCGCATCGAATGCGTCGACATCAGCCACGTGCAGGGCACCGACGTGGTGGGCTCGTTGGTGGTGTTCGAGGACGGCCTGCCGCGCAAGTCCGACTACCGCCACTTCGGGATCCGCGAAGCCGCCGGGCAGGGGCGCTCTGACGACGTTGCCTCGATCGCCGAGGTGACACGGCGCCGGTTCGCGCGACACCTGAGTGAACAAAACGATCCGAATATGCTTTCGCCCGAGGGAAAGTCACGCCGATTCGCCTATCCGCCCAACCTCTACGTCGTCGACGGCGGAGCCCCGCAGGTCAACGCGGCCAGCGCCGTGCTCGAAGACCTCGGCATCACCGACGTCGCGGTGATCGGCCTGGCCAAGCGGCTGGAAGAGATATGGGTGCCGTCCGAGCCGGATCCCGTCATCATGCCGCGCAACAGCGAAGGGCTATATCTGTTGCAACGGATTCGCGACGAGGCGCACCGGTTCGCGATCACCTACCATCGCAGCAAGCGATCCAAGCGAATGACCGCCTCGGCGCTGGATTCGGTGCCAGGATTGGGGGAGCATCGCCGCAAGGCGCTGGTAACCCATTTCGGATCCATAGCCCGCCTCAAGGAGGCCACCGTCGACCAGATCACGGCCGTTCCCGGTATCGGTGTGGCCACCGCCACCGCCGTCCTGGAGGCGTTGCGACCTGACCCGCCCGGAGAAGCCGAATGACGGGTGAATTGGCGGAGGGCCACACCAGAGATGCCCCGGCCGGCATCGATGTGGTTCTGGTGACCGGGCTATCGGGTGCCGGGCGGGGTACTGCGGCCAAGGTGCTCGAGGACTTGGGCTGGTATGTGGCCGACAACCTGCCGCCCCAGCTGATTACGCGGATGGTGGATTTCGGCATGGACGCGGGGTCGCGGATCACCCGGCTGGCGGTGGTGATGGACGCGCGGTCGCGTGGCTTCACCGGTGACCTCGACGAGGTGCGCAACGAGCTGGCCACCCGCAACATCAGCCCGCGGGTGGTGTTCATGGAGGCATCCGACGACATGCTGGTGCGCCGCTACGAACAGAACCGCCGCAGCCATCCGCTGCAGGGCGACCAGACCCTGGCCGAGGGCATCGCCGCCGAGCGCCGGATGCTGGCCCCGGTGCGCGCTACGGCCGACCTGATCATCGATACGTCGACGCTGTCGGTGCGGGGCTTGCGGGAGAGCATCGAGCGCGCGTTCGGTGGCGAAGCCAGCACATCGATCAGCGTCACCGTCGAATCGTTCGGCTTCAAGTACGGCCTGCCGATGGACGCCGACATGGTGATGGACGTGCGGTTCCTGCCGAACCCGCACTGGGTCGACGAGCTGCGCCCGCTCACCGGACAAGACCCGGCCGTCAGCGAATACGTGTTGAGTCAGCCCGGGGCCGCGGAGTTTCTCGACGCCTACCATCGCTTGCTGTCTCTGGTCGTCGACGGTTACCGCCGGGAGGGCAAGCGCTACATGACGGTCGCCATCGGTTGCACCGGTGGTAAGCACCGCAGCGTTGCGATCGCCGAGGCGCTGATGCAGGTCCTCAAGGCCGATGAGGGCGAAGCTCAACTTTCGGTGCGGGTGTTGCACCGGGATCTGGGTCGCGAATGAACGCGCCGACGAATCAGGGCATCGTCGCGCTGGGCGGCGGGCACGGTCTGTACGCGACGCTGTCCGCGGCCCGCCGGCTGACTCCGCACGTCACCGCCGTGGTGACCGTCGCCGACGACGGTGGCTCCTCCGGGCGGCTGCGCAGCGAATTGGATGTCGTGCCACCGGGTGATCTGCGAATGGCGTTGGCGGCCTTGGCATCCGACAGCCCACACGGGCGCCTTTGGGCGACCATCCTGCAGCACCGCTTCGGCGGCAACGGGGCGTTGGCGGGGCACCCGATCGGCAATCTGCTGCTCGCCGGGCTGTCGGAGGTGCTGGCCGATCCGGTGGCCGCCCTCGACGAGCTGGGCCGCATCCTCGGCGTCAAGGGCCGCGTGCTGCCGATGTGTCCGATCGCGCTGCAGATCGAGGCGGACGTGTCCGGCCTGGAGACCGATCCGCGGATATTCCGGCTGATTCGAGGCCAGGTGGCGATCGCCACCACACCGGGCAAGGTCCGGCGGGTGCGCCTGCTGCCGTCCGATCCGCCGGCGACTCGGCAGGCCGTCGACGCCATCATGGCCGCCGACCTGGTGGTGCTGGGTCCCGGCTCGTGGTTCACCAGCGTGATCCCGCACGTGCTGGTGCCGGGTCTGGCGGCGGCGCTGCGGGCCACCACCGCCCGGCGGGCGCTGGTGCTCAACCTGATGGCCGAGCCGGGGGAGACGGCCGGCTTCTCCGTGGAGCGTCATCTGCACGTGTTGGCCCAGCACGCGCCGGGGTTCACCGTGCACGACATCATCATCGACGCCGAGCGCGTGCCCAGTGAGCGGGAGCGGGAGCACCTGCGCCGCACGGCGACGCTGCTTTCGGCCGAGGTCCACTTCGCCGACGTGGCCCGACCTGGTACACCTTTACATGATCCAGGCAAACTCGCGGCGGCCCTGGACGGGGTCCGGGCGGCCCACAAGGGTCCGGGAGCGCCTCCGGTCACGGCCACCGCGGAAATTCGGGTCGACGGTGCAAGTCCACAGACCGGTGGAGATGGACCGGGCGGCAGCGGACCGAGGAGTGACGACGCGTGGCGATGACGACCGAAGTCAAGGACGAGCTCAGCCGCCTGGTCGTGAAATCGGTCAGTGCGCGTCGCGCGGAGGTCACGTCCCTGCTGAGGTTCGCCGGCGGATTGCACATCGTCGGCGGTCGGGTGGTCGTGGAGGCCGAGGTGGACCTGGGCAACGTCGCGCGGCGACTGCGCAAGGACATCTTCGAGCTCTACGGCTATAACGCGGTCGTGCATGTGTTGTCGGCCAGCGGGATTCGCAAGACCACCCGCTACGTGCTGCGGGTGGCCAACGACGGCGAGGCGCTGGCACGCCAGACCGGACTGCTCGACAACCGCGGCCGGCCCGTGCGCGGTCTGCCCGCCCAAGTCGTGGGCGGCAGCGTCGCCGACGCCGAAGCCGCCTGGCGCGGAGCCTTCCTCGCGCACGGGTCGCTGACCGAGCCGGGACGGTCGTCGGCTCTGGAGGTCAGCTGCCCCGGCCCGGAGGCCGCGCTGGCGTTGGTGGGCGCGGCGCGCCGGCTCGGGGTCAGCGCCAAGGCCCGCGAGGTGCGTGGCGCCGATCGGGTGGTGGTGCGCGACGGCGAGGCGATCGGCGCGTTGCTGACCCGGATGGGCGCCCAGGACACCCGGTTGATCTGGGAGGAGCGCCGGATGCGCCGCGAGGTGCGGGCGACGGCCAACCGGCTCGCCAACTTCGACGACGCCAACCTGCGCCGCTCGGCGCGGGCCGCGGTCGCGGCCGCCGCCCGGGTGGAACGCGCGCTGGAGATCCTCGGCGACACCGTCCCCGACCACCTGGCCTCGGCCGGCAAGCTGCGCGTCGAGCACCGGCAGGCCTCGCTGGAGGAGCTCGGCCGCCTCGCCGACCCCCCGATGACGAAAGACGCTGTGGCGGGGCGCATTCGCCGGCTGCTGTCGATGGCCGACCGCAAGGCCAAGATCGAAGGCATTCCGGACACCGAGTCGGCGGTGACACCGGACTTGCTGGAAGACGCGTAACTGGTCGCGTCATTTGCTGTTCGCAACGAGTAGGCGGGGGCTACGGTCGGGGGATGAAACGGCTTTCAAGCGTTGATGCGGCGTTTTGGTCGGCCGAAACTGCGGGCTGGCACATGCATGTGGGCGCACTGGCGATTTGCGACCCGAAGGAAACACCCGAGTACAGCTTCCAGCGGCTTCGCGAACTGATCATCGAGCGGCTGCCCGAACTGCCGCAGCTGCGGTGGCGGGTCACCGGCGCGCCGCTCGGGCTGGACCGGCCGTGGTTCGTCGAAGACGAGGACCTGGACGTCGACTTCCATATCCGGCACATCGCGGTGCCCGCGCCCGGCGGCCGCCGCGAGCTCGAGGAGCTGGTGGGCCGGTTGATGTCCTACAAGCTGGACCGTGCCCGGCCGCTGTGGGAGATGTGGGTGATCGAGGGCGTCGAGGGCGGCCGGGTCGCGTCGCTGACCAAGATGCACCACGCCATCGTCGACGGCGTCTCGGGTGCCGGCCTGGGTGAAATTCTTTTGGATGTCACGCCGGAACCGCGGCCGCCGCAACAGGAAACGGTGGGATCGCTGGTGGGATCGAAGATTCCGGGCCTGGAGCGGCGCGCGGTGGGTGCGCTCATCAACCTCGGTGTCAAGACGCCCTTCCGCATCGCCCGGCTGATGGAGCAGACCGTGCGCCAGCAGATCGCCGCGCTGGGTGTGAGCAGCGGCCGGCCCCCGCGCTACTTCGAGGCGCCCAAGACCCGGTTCAATGCGCCCGTGACGCCGCACCGGCGGATCACCGGGTGCCGCGTCGAACTGGCCCGGGCCAAGGCCGTCAAAGATGCCTACGGCGTCAAGCTCAACGACGTGGTGCTGGCGCTCGTGGCCGGGGCGGCCCGCGAGTACTTGCAGAAGCGCGGCGAGCTGCCGGCCAAGCCGCTCATCGCGCAGATCCCGGTCTCCACCCGCACCGACGACAACAAGGACGACGTCGGCAACCAGGTGAGCTCGATGACTGTCTCGTTGGCCACCGACGTCGACGATCCCGCCGAGCGGCTGCGGGCCATCCACGAAAGCACCCAGAACGCCAAGCTGATGGCCAAGGCGTTGTCGGCGCACCAGATCATGGGGCTGACCGAAACGACGCCGCCGGGATTGCTCGGGCTGGCCGCGCGGGCCTACACCGCCAGCGGGCTGTCGCGAAACCTGGCCCCCATCAACCTGGTTGTCTCCAACGTGCCGGGTCCGCCGTTCCCGTTGTACATGGCCGGCGCCAGGCTGGATTCGCTGGTGCCGCTTGGGCCGCCCGTCATGGACGTCGCCCTGAACATCACCTGCTTCTCCTACACCGACTATCTGGACTTCGGTTTCGTGACGACGCCCGAGGTGGCCAACGACATCGACGACATGGCCGACCGCATCGAGCCGGCGCTCACCGAGCTGGAGAAGGCGGCCGCGCGGGAGTGAGCTAGCGGCGTTCTGAGCTGCCGCGCGCGGCGAAGCTGGGCGTTGCGTCAATCGGGTTCGTCGTCGTCACCGTCGCGGAGGATTCTTTCGGGGTGGTGATAGCTGTTGGTGCGGGGTTGTCCGCGGTCGAGGTGTGGTGGTGGTAGCCATTCGGTTTCGCCGCGGGCGTTGGTGCGGGTGGTCCAGCCTTTTTCGGCGAGC
>NZ_LZIE01000004.1:0-2435 GCF_001667155.1 Mycobacterium sp. 852002-53434_SCH5985345 | reverse complement strand
GCCCGGTTGCAATCCACTCGGTGACGAGGCGCTGGCGATCCTGGCCCCCGAACCTTCAATGTCGGGTGTTCTGCCGGGGGAACATTGGCCGGCGGCAGGTGTGGCGCGTCGGCGATGGTGTGCCAGAGCGACGTGTACCAGGGATCGGTGTTGGCGGGTTTCGCCGCCTGGCTTCCGGGCTCGGAAGGTGTCGCCGCGGTCGGCGGCAGCTGGACCTGGAAGGGGATGTCGCCCGGCTTCACGAAGCCGAGCCGCTCGCGGGCCTGCGCGGCGATGTAGGCCGGGTCGCCGAGTTTGGCCTTCTTCTGCTCGAGTTCGGCGATCTGAGCGCGCAACGCGGCTTCGCTCGCCGTCAACTGATTCATCTCCGTGCGCTGTGCGAAGTAGGTCCGCACCGGGCCGGCGATGGTGAGCGTCAGCACGCAGACGACCGCGGCGAGCACCGCCGCCCGCCGCGCGGTGAATCCCAGCCGCTGCTCGGACCGCTGTTCGACCGATTCGACCGCCTGTCGCTTGATGGGCTCGACGACATGCTCGACCGACCTCGCGCCGGGCTGCTTCGCGGTTTGGGACGGCTTGGAAGACGGCTTGGCCGCGCGGCGTGCTCGAAATCGCCTACCGCTGCCCCAACGGCGAGCCCGGCGTGGTGAAGACCGCACCGAGACTTCCTGACGGAACGCCATTTCCGACGCTGTACTACCTGACACATCCGGTGTTGACCGCGGCCGCGAGCAAGCTGGAAACGACGGGCCTGATGCGTGAGATGACCGAGCGGCTGCGGCATGACCCGCAGTTGGCGGCCGCGTACCGGCGGGCGCACGAGTCGTATCTGGCCGAACGGGACGCGATCGAACCGCTGGGCACAACGTTTTCCGGCGGCGGAATGCCGGACCGGGTCAAGTGCCTGCACGTGCTGATCGCGCACTCGCTGGCCAAGGGGCCCGGTTGCAATCCACTCGGTGACGAGGCGCTGGCGATCCTGGCCCCCGAACCTTCAATGTCGGGTGTTCTGCCGGCGGGCCAATGGTGAGCAGACTCGCCGGAATCGACTGCGGCACCAACTCGATTCGTTTACTGATCGCCGATGTGAGCGACGGCCGGCTGCGCGACGTGCATCGGGAGACCCGGATCGTGCGGCTGGGGCAGGGCGTCGATGCGACGGGCGAGTTCGCGCCGGAGGCGATCGCCCGAACCCGCGGCGCTCTGACCGATTACGCGTCGCTGCTCGAGCGCCACGGCGTCGAGCGGGTGCGGATGGTGGCCACGTCGGCCGCGCGCGACGTCGCCAATCGTGATGTCTTCTTTGCGATGACGGCCGATGTGCTGGGCGCTGTGGTGCCGGGCGCGGTGGCGGAGGTGATCACCGGCGCCGAAGAGGCGGCGCTTTCCTTCCGTGGAGCCGTAGGCGAATTGGACCCTGCTGCAGGGCCTTTCGTGGTGGTCGACCTCGGCGGCGGTTCTACCGAGATCGTAGTCGGCGGCGACGCGGTGGTGGCGAGCTACTCGGCCGACATCGGTTGCGTCCGGCTGACCGAACGCTGCCTGCATTCGGACCCGCCGACGCCCGACGAGGTGGAGGCGGCCCGCGCGGTGGTACGTGAACGTCTTGAGGTCGCGCTGGGCGTCGTGCCGGTGGAGGGGGCGCGGACCTGGGTCGGGCTGGCCGGGACGATGACCACGCTGTCCGCGCTGGCCCACCACATGACGACGTATGACTCTGCGGCCATTCATCTTTCGCGGGTCCCCGGCGGCGATCTGCTGGCGGTGTGCGAGCGGTTGATCGCGATGCCCCGATCCGAACGTGCGGCGCTGCCGCCGATGCACGAGGGCCGTGCCGACGTGATCGGCGGGGGTGCGATCGTGGTCGAGGAGTTGGCGCGCGAGTTGCGCGCCCGCGCCGGCATCGACGAGCTGACCGTCAGCGAACACGACATCCTGGACGGCATCGTGCTGTCGATCGCGGAGTAAGTCACAGCCGCCACTTGCGTCTCCGCGCCGGAGGACTCGACGATTTGCCCACCTCATAGCGACAACGCCGGGTGTCACACGGGTATGCGATGGTGCGGCGATGAACCTTCAGGGAATCGAACTGCGTTATGTCCTCACGACGTACATCGCCCACAATGGGCCGGCGACCATCGGCGAAATGATCGAAGCTCTCACCCGGCAGGGTTTTCAGGTCCCCGGTCGGGCCTCGAAGGTCATCTCGGACGCCTTGCGTTGGGAGATCGGCCGGGAAAGGGTGCGTCGCGTCGGCCGCGGCCGGTACGGACCGAGGTCCATCCCACGCTCCACCGAGCACCGAATCCATCAGCGCGTGCTGGCTCTGCGTGAGGCGGCGCGTTGTCGCTATGAGGTGGGCAAATCGTCGAGTCCTCCGGCGCGGAGACGCAAGTGGCGGCTGTGACTTACTCCGCGATCGACAGCACGATGCC
>NZ_LZIE01000003.1:0-1764 GCF_001667155.1 Mycobacterium sp. 852002-53434_SCH5985345 | reverse complement strand
TCCGCGGCCAGGGCGGCATGCCGGGCGGGGGGAAGTTCGTCCCGGGCGCCATCGGCGGCATCATCGGCGGCGGTGGCGCAAAGGGTGGTGCGGGCGGAAAGGGCGGCGGGACCACGGGCCCGGCGACGGTGTCGGGACTGATGCCGCGATCGCCGTAGGTGGCGCCGTCGGCGGTGACCAGCAGCGCGCGCACGCCGCCGCCGTTCAGTTCGGCGGCCAACAGCTCGGGCGAGGTGCGCGCGGCGTCCAGCGTCTCGGCGCGCGACGCCGCCGCGAGCAGCCGATCGTGCAGGTTCCTGCGGGCGAGGACGCCCAGGCTGACGTCGACGGTGACACCGAGCACCACCAATAGCAGGGTCAGCAACGCCACCACCACCAGCGTCACCCGGCGCTGCAGGGAGGGAGTCCGAGTCGTCATGATCGCTGGGGTTGCAGCCGGTAGCCGATGCCGCGCACGGTGTGCAGTATCCGCGGCCCGTGGGCTTCGAGCTTGCGCCGCAAACCGCTCACGTGCACCTGGACCAGGTTGGGGTCGTAGGCGTCGTACCCCCACACGGCGTTCAGGATTTGGCCGGCACTGACGATGCGCCCGCGCTGCTCCACGAGAAAGGCCAGCAGCCGCAACTCGGTTGCCGTCAGGTCGAGGCGACGACCAGCGCGCGCGGCCACGCCGGCGTCGGCGTCGAGCATCAGGTCGCCGATCTGAACGACTTGCGGCAGCCGTCCGCGCCGGCGCAACACCGCGCCGACCCGTGACACCAGTTCGGCCAGCTCGAACGGTTTGATCACGTAGTCATCGGCCCCGCCGTCCAGGCCGCGCAGCCGATCTTCCAGGCCGTCGCGGGCCGTGATCAGGACGATCCCGACATCGCCCCAGTCGCGAATGACGCCGATGAGGTCGAATCCATCGCGCCCCGGCAGCATGACGTCGAGGACCACCAGGTCCGGCCGCAGCCCGTCCAGCGCCTCCTCGAGCCCGTCGCCGTCACAACGCCCGACGGTGTGGTAGCCGACGTCGGTGAGCGCCTCGCTGACCATTTCGCGAATCGTCTCGGAGTCTTCGACCACCAGGACCCGGGGCGCGCCGACGCTGAACCGGCCGGCGGCGACCCGGGAGCTGTTCGTCATGCCTCCCATTGTCGGCGCCGGTTCTGAAATCAAGCTGAAGCGGTCCCCCGGACCCTTCCGTCACCGGAGCCCCATCAATCGCAGAACCCAGGGATGCGACGAAGTGCCCACCTCAGAGCGACAAGCCCGCTCCGCGGGGCGGAGTCCTAGCGATGTCGCTGTGAGGCGGGCACAACGTCGCTCACCCTTCGCTGGTGACAGAAGTGACTCACGGGACACCCGTTTCTTCAGGTCTACTTCAGTTCCGACTCCTACCGTCCGGTGCCATGACCACAAACGACGACATCGACGCCCAAACACCCGTGCCGCCGGCCGCCCGTCCCCCAAGTGAGCCTCGCCGCCACTCCACCGGCGTGGTGGTCGGCGTCGGGGTGGCGGGCGCGCTGATCGGCGCGGCGGGCACCATCGCGGCGATCGCCTTCGCCTGGATCATCAGCGCCGGACCGCCCGGGCCGCCGCTGCCGCCCGGGCCACCGCCGATGATGGCGCTGCAGCACGGACCGCCGCCCCCGCCGATGGGCGGGCCCATGGGCGGCTTCGGGTTTGCGCCGCCGCCCGGCCCGCCCGGGCCGCCGCATGGATTCGGGACGCCCGGCGAGGTCTCCCCGCCACCGCGGCCGCCGCGCCGCTGATCAC
>NZ_LZIE01000002.1:0-58167 GCF_001667155.1 Mycobacterium sp. 852002-53434_SCH5985345 | reverse complement strand
CGACTGTGCGCTCACGGCTTCGAGTGTGAACGCCGGGCGGCGACACGCCGGCAACCCCCACCCTGGACGCACACTCAACGCCGCCGCGGGCGGTCGCCCGCGAAACCGCGCACCACGTGCGCGCGCACAAACTCGGCCGCCACTTCGGGATCGTCCATGTCCCGGATCGAGGACGGCGTGCTGAACAGCGAGAAGAGGATGCGCGCAAACCATTCCGCGGCGGCCTCGATGTCGAGATCCTTGCGCACCTCGCCGGTCAGGCGGGCGGCCAACAGGTAGGGCGCGAAGAAATCGACGCATTCGCGCAGCAGCACGGCGGCGTCCTTGGTCAGCAACAGGCTGACGGCATCCTCGTCGAAGTACTTCTCGGAGGCGATGGACCGCCGGGCCTGGGTCACGAAAACAGCCGCCTGGCTTAACTTTTCTTCGAGCGAGCCGCCCCGATCCATGGCTCTGGACATCTCGCGATAGAACCACTCGGAAGCGTGTTCTGCGCACGCCTCGATGATGGCGCGCTTGTCGCTGAAGTACTCGTAGATGGTGCTGCGGGACACGCCGGCCGTCCGGGCGATGTCGACAATCGTCGCCTTCTGCAGCCCCTGCTTGCGAAAGCAGGCGTATGCGGATTCCACGATGAGCTCGCGCGTATCGGCCGCCTGTGTCAATGCGGAAGCTTCAGTCGTCATGGAAGATGTGCCTGTCGGACCCGCAGATGCCGGCCATCCGCAACTTGAGCGCCGCCGTCCCGGGTGCCGGGGTGGACAACGGAAATTCGGCCAGCTCGATGGGCCCGCCGTGGGCGGTCAGCAGCGCGAGCTTCGGCATGATGGTTCCCCTCAGTTGGCGGGCGCCAGGATCAGCCCACTGGTGGGTACCCCGGTGCCCGAGGTGACCAAGACGTGTTCGACGTTGTCGACCTGGTTGTAGGACGTGCCGCGCACCTGGCGCACCCCCTCGGTGATGCCGTTCATGCCGTGGATGTAGGCCTCGCCGAGCAGGCCGCCGTTGGTGTTGATCGGGAAATCCCCACCCAGCGACAGCCGCTCGACGGTGGCGAAGTCCTTCGCTTCGCCGCGCCCACAGAACCCGAGCTCCTCGAGCTGGGTGAACACGAACGGCGTGAAATGGTCGTAGATGAAGGCGGTTTGGATGTCTTGGGGCTTGAGCTCCGAGTCACGCCACAGCCTGTTCGCGACCACGCCCATCTCGGGCAGGCCGGTGATGTCGTCGCGGTAGTAGCTGGTCATCATCTCGCCGTTGGCGGCCGCGCCCTGGGCGGCCGCGGTGATGATCGCCGGCGGCTGCCGCAGGTCGCGTGCGCGCTCGGCGCTGGTGACGACGAGCGCGACCCCGCCGTCGCTTTCCTGACAGCAATCCAGCAGGCGCAGCACCGGTTCGATGATCCAGCGCGAATTCTGGTGGTCTTCCAGCGTGATCGGGCGCTGGTAGAACCAGGCATCGGGATTGCGCGCCGCGTGCGCGCGGTCGACCACCGCGATGCGGCCGAAGTCCTCGTTGGTGACCCCGTACGTCGACATGTAACGCTGTGCGTGCATGGCGACCCACGCTGCGGGAGTCAGCAATCCGAACGGCGCGTAGTGCGCCATGAACAACGGTGTTTCCGCCATGCTGCGTCCGCTGCCGCCGAACCGGAAACCGGACCGCTCGTTGAAGGCGCGCCAGCACACCACGACGTCGGCGACGCCCGTGGCGACGGCCATCGCGGCGTGCACCACGGTGCCGGCGGCGGCACCCCCGCCGTGGTGGACGCGGGAGAAGAAGCTCAGGTCGCCGATCCCCACGTTGCGCGCGATGTCGATCTCGTCGCTGGAGTCCATGGTGAACGTGACCATGCCGTCGACGTCACCGGGCGCCAGGCCGGCGTCGTCGAGGGCGGCACTGACCGCCTCGCACGCCAATTGCAGTTCGCTGCGGCCGGATTCCTTGGAGAACTCGGTCTGGCCGATCCCGACGATGGCGGCCGCACCGGGCAGCGAGCCGCTCACGCTTGACTCGTTTCGGGCGCCCCGTCGAGCAGGCTGAGGATCGCGGTGCCCGAGACGTGATCGCCCAAGCTGTTGGAGCCCTTGAGCGTCACCTCGACGAAGTTCTCACCCCCGGCGCCCTCGGTCTTTCCGGTGACGCTGCCGGTGAAGCGCAGCGGGTCGTCCGGAAAGCACGGCACGCCAAGGCGAATCGACAGCTTCTTGACCATCGCTTCGGGCCCGGCCCAGTCGGTGAGGAACCGCACGCAGTAGCCGTTGGTGGTCAGGATGTTCATGAACAGGTTGGGCGACCCCTGCTTGTTGGCGTAGTCGCGGTCGTGGTGCACGGGCATGAAGTCGCGGGTGGCGATCGCCCCGGCGACGATCATCGTCGTGGTGATCGGGACGTCAAGCGGGGTGACCTCGTCGCCGACGGAGATGTCCGCCCAGCGCAGGGTGCTGGTGCGGCTCGCGGTGGTCGTCATGGTAGTCCTTCCGAATAGGTCGCGCCGCGGTGGGCCAGCTTGCAGGTTGTTTCCTGCTCTTCGGTGAACGTGAAGTCCATGGCCCCCGCCTACGTGGCCGGCCGAAACTGGTGCAGTACCAGGTCGTTATCGAAACTCTGGTAGTAGACCTCGACCGGCATCCCCGTCCTCACGTCCGGCGGGTCGACACCGGTCAGGTTCGATACCAGCCGCACACCCTCCTCGAGTTCCACCAGCACGACGACATAGGGGTATTCGAAGAACGGGAACTTCGGTTCGTGCGGCATCACGTGGCTGTAGACGGTGCCGCGGCCCGACGACTCGACGGCGTCCCAGTCCAGGGAACGGCAATGGGGGCACATCGGGCGGGGTGGGTGGCGCAGCTGTCCGCATCCGCCGCAGCGTTGGATCAGAAGCTTGTTGTCCCGCAACCCGTTCCAGAAGAACTCGGTGTCCTTGGTGATGGCGGGCGCCAGTCTGGTGGCCATCAGCCCTCCGGCCGGAATCGCAGCACACGGAACCGCTGGCGCCCCAGAACTTCTCCGTTCTGGTCGGTGTAGGTCGTCAGCCAGGTCAGAAAGAAGCCGGTGCCCAGCGCCGTCTTCTTTTCGTCGGAGACCGATTCGTACACTGTCGTCGCGCTGATGACGTCGCCCAGGCGTGGGTAGCGCTCGATCTCGAACTCCGAGTTGGTGGCCACCGTGCTGGTGTAGCCGGCCTCGTCGAGGAAAGCCGTTGGGTTGCCCTTGATTTCGATGGGAGCGCCCCCGCGCTCGCCGATGCCTTCCAGGATCGGCGACGGCATGGTCCAGGTCTGCAGCATCACCGGCGGTGACACGATGCCGCCGAACCGTGATTTCCCGGCGAACCCGGGGTCGAGGTAGACGGGGTTCATGTCGGCCATCGCGTACGCCCAGTGCCGGATCATCGGCTGGTTGACCGGATCCGGCGCCACCGACGGTTTTCCGGTGCCGCCGGTCGGCTGGCCGACGAGGGCCCGCACCTTGGCGCTGACGGTTTCTGAGTCGGTCACTGGCTGCTGTCCTCCTAGGTTGTGGTGGCGCGAAGGTCACGCGGGGCGCTCGGCATGCCCAATCCGGCCATGGAGATGATGTCACGCTGAATTGCGTAGGCGCCGCCGCTCCAGCACACCGGCGCGGTCGCGCGCAGCTCGCGGTACGCCGGGTGCGGATCGCCGTCCTCGAAGTCGGGGGAGTGCAACCAAGAAGCGGGCAAAGTGGTCCGCACGGCGGCCTCCCTGGCCAGAAGATCAGACATATTAGCACGATGTGTCTTGCGGCCTTGTGTCTACCGCGCGCCGCCTGCTGGTGTCAATACCGACGCGGCACTGGGGAAATGGTGTGTAACTCGCGTGGTTAGTGATTGACGACGCCCGGCCATGGGTGTACACCAAGTGGTTAGATGACCGACGTTCGGGTGAGGAACCGCATGACCGAGCTGCAAACTCCGGGATCTCTTGTCGACACCTATCAGCTCTACATCGACGGCAGATGGGTCGAGCCGGAGGACGGTCGCTACGACGACATCAACCCGGCCACCGAAGAATCCATCGGCACCGCACCCGACGCCAGTGTCGCCCAGGTCGGCGCGGCGATCGCCGCCGCGCGGGCGGCCTTCGACAGCGGGCCGTGGGGCCGGATGAGCCCCGACGAGAGGGCCGGCTGCCTCAACCAGCTGGGTGCGGCCTTGCTCAAGCACGCCGACGAGATCTTCGCGCTGTCCCAGGTCGAGTGGGGCTGCGTCGGGGTCGAGCGCATGATGCAAATCGACGGCGCCGGCTACATGTCCATGCATGCGGCCCAGCTCGCGACGAAGTTGGTCGACGAGCCGGTCACCGGGATCGGTGCCGGGACGACGTTGCTGCGCCGCGAGCCGCTCGGAGTCGTGTCGATCCTGACGCCGTGGAACTTCCCGCACTGTCTCAACGTGATGAAGGTGAACAACGCCCTGGCCGCGGGCAACACCGTCGTGCTCAAGCCCTCGCCGCTGACGCCGCTCGCGGGCCTTGCGCTGGCGCGCATCATCGACGAAGAGACCGACATTCCGCCGGGCGTGGTCAATGTGGTCACGCCCTCGGGGCTCGAAGCCGCCAAATCGCTCACGACGGATCCTCGCATCGACATGATCAGCTTCACCGGGAGCTCCGCCGTCGGTTGCGAGGTCATGCGGGCCGCGGGCGACGCCATGAAGCGGCTGTTGCTGGAGTGCGGCGGGAAATCGGCGAGCATCATCCTCGACGACACGCAGCTGACCGACGAGATGCTGCGTCAGATGCTCTTCGATTGCTGCTCGTTGCACGCCGGGCAGGCCTGCATCCTGCACAGCCGGCTGCTGCTTCCCGATTCGTTGCACGACGACGTCGTGGACCGGCTCGTCGAGCTCGCCCGCGACGTCAAGGTCGGCGACCCCAGGGACCCGACGGTGGAGATGGGGCCGCTCATCAGCGCGGCGCAACGCGAGCGTGTGCAGGCGCACGTCGACGGCGCGGTCAACGAGGGAGCGAAGCTGGCGACCGGCGGCGGCCGCCCGGCCGACCTGGATACCGGCTTCTACTTCGAACCGACGATTCTCACTGGTGTGCAACCGAATTCGACGATCGCACAGGAGGAAGTGTTCGGGCCCGTGCTGTCGGTGCTGCGCTACCGCGACGACGACGACGCCGTCGCGATCGCGAACAACTCGTGCTACGGGCTTTCCGGCGCCGTGTGGGGCACCGACGTGGACCGGGCCGTCGCGGTGGCCCGGCGCATGCGCACCGGTCAGGTCGCGGTCAACGGCGTCGGGCCGGGCGATGCGCCGTTCGGCGGCTACAAGCTGAGCGGGTTCGGCCGGGAGAGTGGCGGAATCAGCGGACTGCACCAGTACATGGAGGTGAAGGCCATCGGGATCCCGGCATGACGGGTCCCCTTGCCGGGCTCCATGTCGTCGAACTCGCCAACGAGATCTCAGGTCCTTACGCCGCAAAGCTTTTCGTCGACCTCGGTGCCGAGGTCACCAAAATAGAGCCGCCCGCCGGGGATTCGTTGCGCCGCTGGGGTCCGTTCCCCGGGGGAGTCTGCGACCCACAGCGCTCCGGACTGTTCGAGTACCTCAACGCCGGAAAGTGCGGCGTCACCCTCGATCTGGCCGAGCCGGGCGATCTGGCGGCGATCCGGGAGCTCATCACGCAGGCGCACGTGCTCATCGAGGACTTCGGTCCGGGAATATTGGAACGCCGGGGGCTGGGCCCGGACGCCTTGAGCCGGCTGAACCCAAACCTGGTGCTGCTGCGCATCTCTGGATTCGGTCAGTGCGGGCCCTGGCGTCAGCGGCAAGCCACACCCCTGACCGCGCAGGCGGCGTCGGGATGGATCAGCGCCCGGGATCCGGACCGCCCACCTGTGCAGGTCGGCGCCCGCATCTCCGAGTACGTCGCAGGTGTTTACGGCGCGCTGGGCGCGCTGACCGCGTTGCGGTTGCCGGCCGCCGGCGGGGTCAGAGAGGTGGACGTCTCCCAGCTCGAAGCGCTGCTGTCGACGCTGCCCTATCCGATGCTGATGGCACAGCGCATGAAAAGCCTCGGCTTGCCCGCGAACCTGCGGTCGGCACCCATGCTGGGTGTCGTCCGGGGCGCCGACGGCTGGGTGGGCATCAACTGCCTGACCGGCCAGCACTGGCTGGATGTGTGTGCCATGCTCGGCCTGCCCGAGTACGGCGAGCATCAGCTCTCGATCATGATGGGCGGCCCGGAGCGCGACGAATTCTTCCGCAAGGCGGAGCCGTTGCTCGCCCAGCAGACTGTCGCAGAGATCGTGGAACTCGCTCAGGCCCTGCGCATCCCGGCCGCCCCGGTCAACGACGGGGCCACCGTGTCGACCTGCCCGCAGTACGCCGAGCGCGGTTTCTTCGTGCAATCCGGTGGGCCCGGGTGGTCGTTCCAGCGACCCGGGCCGCCGTTCCGCTTCGCGAAAACCCCGGTGCCCCAACCCCGTCCGGCGCCGAACCTGGGCACGGGCCCCGAACCGTGGGCCACCAAGGCCCGCTCGCTCAACACGACCGAAGGGCCGCTGCCCTTTTCCGGCGTGCGCGTCCTCGACCTGACCACGTTCTGGGCCGGCGCCTACCTGACGTGCTACCTGGGCGCGTTCGGCGCCGACATCGTCAAGGTCGAGTCGATCCAGCGGCCTGACGGGCACCGCTACTCCGGCGCTTTCGCCTACGAGGGCGACGACTGGTACGAACGCAGCCCAATCTGGCAGGGTACCAACCTCAACAAGCGCGACCTCACCCTCGACCTGACCTCCGAGCGGGGCCTCGACATCGCCCGGCGGCTCGCCGCGGAGGCCGACGTGGTCGTGGAGAACTTCTCGCCCCGGGTGGTCGAGCAGTTCGGCCTGGACTACGACGCGCTGGTGGCACTGAACCCCGACGTGATCGTTGTGCGGATGCCGGGATACGGCCTGCGAGGCCCGTGGCGCGACTACGTCGGGTGGGCGCTGAACTTCGAGCAGACCTCGGGGATGTCGGCCGTGACCGGCTACCCCGACGGTCCGCCGTGCAACCCGCAGGGCCCCGCCGATCCCATCGTCGGCGTGCACGCGGGGGTGGCACTGCTTGCCGCCCTCGAGCACCGACGCCGAACGGGGGAGGGCCAGCTGATCGAGATCGCTCAGATCGAGGTCGCGGCCTGCGTGACCGCGGAACCGGTGATCGAGTATTCGATGACCGGCGTCGTGTCCCCGCGCCGGGGCGACCGGCAGCGCGGCTACCTGCAAGGCGTTTACCCGACCGCGGAGGACGGCGTATGGGTCGCGCTGTCGCTGCCCAACGACGGGCGGCTCGGCCACGAAGTGTTCGACGAGATGGTCGCCGCGTGGACGCGCACACAGACCGCATCAGCGGTCGTGGAAGCCCTTCAGACACAAGGTATCCCGGCCGAGCGGGTGATCACCGGCGACCGGATGTACGACGGCGTCCTTATTGGCGCCCAGCTCGACGCGCGCGGCTACTACGAGGAACTCCTGCACCCGATCACCGGACCGCACCGCTATCCCGGCTGGCCGTTTCGCATCACCCCCGGACCGGCCCGCCACCACAATGCCGCCCCGCCGACGCTGGGCCAGCACAACGGCGAAGTACTGGCCGGTCTGGGCCTGTCGGTGGCCGAGGTCGCGAGCCTGCGGGCCGGGCGGGTCATCGGGGAGCGGCCGCTGGGCGCCTGAGCAGGATGTCACGCAGCAGTGGGGGCGGCCCAACGGGCCTGAGGACGTCGGTCCTACTTTGCCGAAATTGGTAGAATTGGGTGACTTTCCCCAGTATGCGTCCAAAGAGCCCAGGAGTTTCAAATGCATGAGCATCGCCACGTCGAATGGGATCCTGACACGAGACGCATCCTGACCAACCGGCTCCTATTGCGCCCATGGCAGCTCGACGACGACATCGCCGCCTTTGGGATATACAGCGCGCCGGAGGTTTCGCGTTGGCTGTGTCCGGCGCTGCCAGTGATCACCGACGACGCTACGATGCGCCAACTCTTGGGCACATGGATCGCCGAAAGCGACGCGACCGGCCTCCCCCTCGGCCGATGGGCGATTACCGATAGACACTCTGGCGACTTGATCGGCGGAGTGGCGCTACTCCCCCTGCCGCCCGGCCGCACCGATCTCGAGATCGGCTGGCAGGTGGCACCCACGCGGTGGGGTCACGGTTACGGTGCGGAAGCCGGTCATGCAGTGGCCCATCAAGCATTCACAAACGTCGGTGTCAGTGAGGTATTCGCCGTCGTGCGGCCAGGCAATCGTCGCGGGGTGGCCACGGCGCGGCGAGTGGGAATGGAATGGGTCGGTGAGACCGACAAGTACTACAACCTGACCCTTGAGGTCTACCGTCTGAGCAAAGCTGATCTGGACCTGCCAGAGCCGGCCTGCGCGCCGGCGCCAGGATCGCAACAGTCCTGAACACCACAGCTGTGTTGCCCCCACGCGCCCGCCCGAACCGTAGTGGGGCGTGGACCCCAGGTCGGCAATCAACCCGTAATCTGATGGCATGCTCCCCGGCTGGCGACCAGCTGCCAGCGACGAGTCGCGGACGAGCGACGCGTGACCGCATCCTCAGCTGTGCCGCGGAATTGCTGGTGACGGAGGGGTTTCCGCGGTAAGTCAGGATCGGTTACGCGAAGCCGCCTCGGTCAGTGGATCACAGCTGCTTAGCGACTCAGTACACGATAGAAGGTGACCTGGGGCTTGCCGCCCTCGGCGAACTCGGCCAAGGCTTCTACGCTGAGCGCAAAATGATTGGTTTGAACGTGAAGGTCGACGGCGTGCTGATTCCGGAACCGCTGGTAAAGCGTGAAATGCCCCGGACGATCACGGTCTTCGTGGAGGCGGAAGGTGCTGACGTCGGCCTCGGCCAGCGACTGAGGGATCAACTCGACAAGCGCACGCCGCAGGTCGTCTCCTTTGCCCGGCAACGCCGTGGCATCGGTGATCAGCACCACTTCTTCATCTGGGCTGTACATGGTTGACACTCCTTCACCGTCGCCGAAGGCCGCGGGCAATCGCGATAATCCGTAAGTCCCTTGCAGGCCTTGCTATTTCATGTACACGTCGGCACATGCTTATTGTCCTGGACAGCGGACGAGCGTTCTGACTGAGCTGCAATGGCAGTCTGATGGCTGGGTCGCCTGCAGTAGACGTTGAAGCCCGTTGGCTGGGTGCGCGATATTTGCGACCGCTTTGTTCTCGTCCGCTTGTTCTGGGTACTCTAACCCACTTTCCTGGCTGGGTATACCGCCAAATATCGGGTTTGAGCAGTTGGCCATGGCGGCACACCAGAACTCACCCGGGTGAAACAAGGCCGGGGTGATGACAGCTCACCCCGCCGGGCAGGAGATTGATATCAGTTCGAGGTTGGTACGCATGGCACCGGATGTAATCGCCAGGGCGACAACTGTTCTTGCTAGACAAAGGTCCAGCAGGATCCACCGAGAGTGAGCAGCAGAAAGGTCCCACCATGCACTTTGATTCCAAGAAGGTCATCGTCGTCGGAGGCAGTGCCGGTATGGGCCGGCAAGCGGCCGTTGATATCGTGCGCCACGGCGGCAGCGCGGTGATCATCGGCCGGTCGAAAGATCGGGTCGATGACACCGTGACGGAGTTGACCGGCGAAGGTGGCCAAGCCTGGGGGATCACTGCGGAGTTGACCGATCGTGCCGCGGTCGCCGATGTGCAGCGCGCGCTTTCCGAGGATCACGGCGACGCGACGCTGCTCGTAAACGCGGCCGGATTCTTCGTCCCCAAACCGTTTCTAGAGTACGACGCTCTGACATATGACTCGTACATGGAGCTCAACTATGCCCTGTTCTTTCTGACGCAGACCGTCGTTGAGGGCATGATCGCCCGCGGTGAGGGCGGTTCCATCGTCAACATCGGCAGCATGTGGGCACATCAGGCGATCGGCCTGACCCCGTCGTCGGTGTACTCGATGCAGAAGGCCGGCCTGCATGCACTCACCCATAACCTCGCCATCGAGCTCGCCGAGCACAAGATCCGCGTCAACGCGGTGGCGCCGGCCGTCGTCAAAACGCCGCTCTACGAAGGCTTCATCCCGAAGGACGAGATCGACGCCACCTTGGCCACGTTCGCGCCGCTTCACCCATTGGGACGGGTCGGCACCCCGGCCGACGTGGCCAACGCCGTGACGTTCCTGCTCTCTGATGAGGCCAGTTGGGTCACCGGCGCGATTCTCAACGTCGATGGCGGCATCATGGCCGGCCGCAACTGAGCAACGACGCGGGACGATTCGAAATACCAAGCGCAGCACTTATAACGGTTGTGCGGATGAAGGAGATCAGGTGTCACACCAATACAGCAAGAACCCTGCCGCGGTCGACGCGCTAAGCCCCGAGGAATACCGCGTCACCCAGGAGAGCGGCACGGAGCCGCCGTTCACTGGAAAGTACTGCGACAACCATGAACCCGGCATCTACGTTGACATTGTTTCTGGCGAACCGCTTTTCGCCTCTGTCAACAAGTTCGACAGCGGAAGCGGCTGGCCCAGCTTCACCCGGCCCATCGACGCGGACTTCGTTGTTGAGAGGCGTGACCGCAGCCATTTCATGGATCGGGTCGAGGTGCGATCAGCCCACGCCGACAGCCATCTGGGCCACGTATTCCCGGACGGCCCCAGGGAGGCCGGCGGGTTGCGCTACTGCGTCAACTCGGCGTCGCTGCGATTCATTCACCGCGATGACCTGGAAGCCCAGGGTTACGGGCAATATCTGCCCTTGTTCGATGTGTCGGACCAACACCAGAGCGTCGGTGAGCAGAAGTCATGACTGACCACAACAAGATCGCCGTCCTCGCCGGCGGATGCTTCTGGGGCATGGAGGACCTGTTCCGCGAGCTGCCCGGTGTGGTGTCCACGCGGGTCGGCTATACCGGTGGCAGCAACACACATCCCACCTACCGCAATCACCCCGGCCACGCCGAGGCGCTCGAAATCACATACGACCCGGACGAGACCGACTATCGGACACTGCTGGAATTCTTTTTCCAGATCCACGACCCGACCACAAAGAACCGGCAAGGCAACGATGTCGGAACCAGTTATCGGTCAGCGATTTTCTATCTGGACGACGAGCAAAGGCAAATTGCCGCACAGACCATCGCCGACGTCGAAGGGTCGGACCGCTGGCCCGGCGCAGTCGTCACCGAGGTCAACCCGGCCGGCGAGTTTTGGGTAGCCGAAGCCGAGCACCAGAACTACCTGCAACGCTACCCGTCCGGCTACACCTGCCACTACATCCGTCCCGAGTGGGTGCTATCCAACCGCGGCGACGGTGCGGCCGACCCGCGAGCAGCCACGGCCGAACAGACCGGGTCGGCTCAATAACGACATGGGCTCGATAACAGAAGACAAGGACCTGGCAATTCCAGCTGATTGGCGGGTGCTGTTGAGCGCATACGCGCCATTGGTGCTCTATGGCACGGTTTGTGCTGAGGCGTGGGTTTCAGCGCTACCCGGCGACCGGGTAGCGGTGGTGACGGGATGACCCAGAACCCGAATTTGGCTGCCCTATCAGCGGCGGGGGTATCGGTCTGGCTGGATGACTTGTCGCGCAACCTGTTGCAGTCCGGCAAGCTGCGGGAGCTCATCGACACTAGAAGCGTTGTCGGCGTGACAACTAACCCGTCCACCTTTGAGCGCGCACTGACAAACGGCCGCGCCTACGATGGACAGATTGCCGAGCTGACGGGCCGCGGAACCGCTATCGATACTGCGGTCCGCACGGCGATCACCGACGACGTGCGGATGGCCTGCGATGTGCTGCACCCGCAGTGGAAGGCCTCGGACGGCATCGACGGAAGAGTCTCCATCGAGGTTGACCCCTCGCTGGCGCACAACACCGATGCGACAGTCATGCAGGCCGTCGAGCTGGCGAAGGTCGTCGACCGGCCCAACGTTTTCATCAAAATTCCGGCGACCGCAGCCGGACTGCCCGCGATCACCGCGGCGTTGGCCAAAGGTGTCTCGGTCAACGTCACGCTGATCTTTTCTGTCCAGCGACATCGATCGGTGATGGACGCCTATCTGGCCGGTATCGAAGCCGCCCGGCAGGCCGAGTTGGACATATCGCAAATCCACTCTGTGGCATCTCTTTTCGTGTCCCGGATCGACACCGAAGTCGACAAGCGACTGGAGGCGATCGGCACCGATGAGGCGCTCAGACTGCGTGGGCAGGCCGGCGTCGCCAACGCGCGATTGGCCTACGCGGGCTACCAGCAGGTCTTCGAGGCCGATCCGCGCTATGCCGCGCTGCGCGCCGCCGGCGCCCGCGTGCAACGGCCGTTATGGGCCTCCACCGGTGTCAAGAACGCCGCTTACCCCGACACCATGTACGTCACGGAACTGGTGGCGCCGAACACGGTCAGCACCATTCCTGAGGAGACCCTGGAGGCGGTGGCCGATCACGGCATCATCGCCGGTGAAACCGTGGCGGGCAAGGCGTTGCATGCGCAGGAAGTGTTCGACCGGCTGACCTCGGTCGGTATCGATCTGCCGGATGTATTCGATGTGCTCGAACACGACGGGGTATCCAAGTTCGCAGCGTCCTGGTCGCGGACACTGCAACGGTGAAGACTGCGCGGTTACCGCCTTCAATCCCGTGCCGATCGCGCTCGGCCTTCATCAATTGTTTGGGGTCCAATCCCAGCGCGGTCGCTGTCTTGATCCGAGCGGCCGCGAGATTTTCCGTTGCAGCTAGGCCTCTTCCAACGCCTCGCCAAGTGACTGTAGGACCTTGTTGTGCTGCGCGTTGACAAGCGTGTGGCCCACCAACAAGGCGGCGACCACGGGCCATTCCATGAGCCCGAACACGGCCATCGCACCTACGCCGGCATAGAACGCCAGATGTTCCGGTGCCGGTAGCATCAGGCCGACATTCCAACGCGACGACGGGGAAATTATACCCGCGCGCCGGGCTCTCGCTTTGTTCATAACGTCTCCTGATCTCCCAGGCATAATTTTCGACACTCGTGCGCGGAGCTTTTCGACGCGGGCCGGGGCGGTTGTCAGCCCCCGAGATGGCGCCGTGTAGCGGGATACGCAACGTCGGCGTTCCTCTCACCTTCGGCTGGGTTCGCCGCCGTTGACCATTGCAAGCTGTTGGATTGATCTGGTCGAGGTCTTGTCGATCGTCCTGCGCTCGCGGTCGACCGACGAGTCGAATAGTAGTTCGCGCAATTGCTTTCGCCCGCGGTTGAGCCTCGAACTGACGGTGCCCTGCCGGGTGTCCGTCATGGCGGCGATCTCCTTGTAGGAGTATCCCGCGATGTCGGCAAAATACACGACGGTGCGAAACGGCTCGGGCAAGAGCATCATTGCCGCCTTGAGGTAAGGATCTGGCAGCAGTTCGAGCGCCTGGTCTTCGGCCGACCGTAGGACCTCATGCGTGCGTGGCGTACCGGCCATCAGCTGCCGATCGGTGATCTCACCAGTTGGATGTTGTGTGGGACGGCGCTTTTGCTTCCGATAGCTGTTGATATGGGTGTTGGTCATGATCCGGCGCAGCCATGCTCTGAGGTTCGTTCCCGGTTCGAATGCCTGGAGACCGACATAAGCGTTGAGCAATGTTTCCTGCACCAGATCCTCCGCATCCAATCGATTCGAGGTCATCCGAAGAGCCTGCCGGAACAGAGGCTGAAGGAGAGGGATGACGGCGCTTTCAAATGCGACGCTCAACGGAACATCCGGAGTCATTGCGCATTCCGCGCTCACGCGGCCCACGCTACGGTCCTGCCATCGCGAAAAGTATCGGCACGCGTGGAGCTCGGGCACCGCTTGCCCGAGTCGGGTAGCGAACGTGCGAGAGGGAAGTCCTACCCTGATCGACGCACCAGCGTCTCGAGGAACCGGTGACGTCGCGTGTGGCGCGCATTTCGGCAACTGGTGTCGTCTTGGTTGCGCCGGCGTTCAAGCGCGTTGCTTTCAGGGCCGATCCCCGCCCGATGCGGGCATGGCCGTAGGTAGGGTATCTCGTCGTCTCCACAGCACCTCCTGTTACCGATCTGGTGCCAGCATCCAGCGCCGCGGGGTGAGTGGTCATCATCCGCTGAGGTAATTCATCCGGGTGAGCGCCCGCGCCACCTACGACATCAAGTTGGCGGTCATTGCCGTGGCCGCACATCGGCGGACGCCATCCACACCTCCAACTATCACCCGGGTGAATGACGAAGGTGGGCGACGACAGTTCACCCCCCTTCGCGCGATGCTCTCAACGTCTACCCCCGCACAGCCGTGTTCTTGTAAGAAGCACAGCAACGGACTCGCGCACCCGCGGTGCCCTGGACGGGGAAGGCCCGCACCGAAGAGACAACCATCGCCCGGAGCAAGGAGGACATGGTGAGCGCCGCCAAGAGAATGCTGGAGACCTATCCACGAGATCTGGGCCGGATAGACATCGCCAAGCTAATCGCATGTATCGACGCCTGTTTCGAATGCGACCAAGCTTGCACAGCGTGTGCAGACGCCTGCCTCAGTGAAGAGGACGTCTATCACTTGACCAAATGCATCCGTACGTGCCTTGACTGCTCGGATGTCTGCGCGACAACCGGTCGCGTTCTATCCCGGCACACGGACTACGACGCGAACTTGACCAAGACGGTGCTCGAAACGTGCGCCGCCGCCTGTAAGACAAGCGCGGACGAGTGCGACAAGCATGCGCCGAAGCACGAGCATTGCCGCGTGTGCGCCGAGGTGTGCCGTCGCTGTGAACGCGCCTGCCGCGATCTTGTTGAGGCGCTCGGATGAGACCACCGCCGAGCGGGCGTCGACTGTCCGAGACCGCATGATGTCAATCTCTTGCCGAACTTCGCTGTGCGAATGCGAGCTTGGAGATACGGGACGGAGCCAGCGCTGATGGGGATATCTGAATTCGACGACGTGCAGGCCCATCTGCTTGAACCAGAAGAAAGCCTGGACTCAGAACAGACCGGCATCGACCTCGACGAGGGCTACTCGCCCCCGGAACGCCCGCGTGAACTGCGGGCCTGGGGTCTCACCACGAGGGAAGCGCGGACCCATGAAAGTCTGTCACGCCGGCTCGCCCGGGAGGTGCCCGACGTGACCGATCAGTGGGATGGCGACGGAATCGGTGACAGCGCCGACAGCGATGGTGAACCAATCGACGATCAGGTTGGCGACATGCGGGCAGGTCGGCTCGTCGCCTTCGCCTTCGATGCGACGGACCCGGGTGCGGAGTACCTAGCCCACGACGTTGGCATTGACGGCGGCGCTGCCTCGGCTGAGGAAGCCGCCATGCATATCGTCGTCGACGAAGACGCCGGCGACGTCGAGGGATGGCGCCTTCGATGACCTGTCGTCCGGCCACCCGGTGAAATTCCAGCTGTGGTGACCCGCATTCTGATCCTGGGTGGCGGCCCGGCCGGCTATGAGGCGGCATTGGTTGCGGCTGCACGAGGTCCCGCCGTAGCCCGCGTGACCGTCGTCGATTCCGACGGGGTCGGGGGCGCCGCGGTGCTCTGCGACTGCGTGCCATCGAAGACCTTTATCGCATCCACAGGGCTGCGCACCGAACTGCGAAAGGCAACCCGCCTGGGTTTCGACATCCACATCGACGACGCCGAGATCCGCTTGGCAGAAATCCACCAGCGGATCAAGACGCTCGCTACCGAACAATCGGCGGACATCACCGCCCAGCTGCTGAGCGTGGGCGTCGAGTTGCTCGCGGGGCGCGGCGAGCTGGTCGACGCGGCTCCCGGTCTGGCGCGTCACCGCGTCAAGGTGACCCAGCGCGACGGCAGCACCACGATCCGCGATGCCGATGTGGTGTTGATCGCCACCGGCGCGAGCCCCCGGATCCTGCCGTCGGCGCCCCCCGACGGCGAGCGCATCCTGACCTGGCGCCAGCTCTACGACCTGGACTCGTTGCCCGACCACCTCATCGTGGTGGGTTGCGGGGCTACCGGCATCGAATTCGCCAACGCCTACACCGAACTCGGTGTAACGGTGACACTGGTGGCCAGCCGCGAGCGGGTGTTGCCGTACGAGGACGCCGACGCCGCGCAGGTCCTCGAGGAATCATTCGCCCAGCGCGGCGTCAAATTGATCAAGAACGCTCGCGCGCAGACCGTAAGGCGCACCGACGACGGGGTGCGGGTGAGGATGACCGACGGCCGCGCCGTTGAGGGCAGCCACGCATTGATGACACTTGGGTCGGTGCCCAACACCGGCAGGCTGGGTTTAGAGCGCGTGGGCATCGAAACCGGGCCCGGCAACCATATTGCGGTCGACCGGGTGTCGCGGACCTCGGTCGCGGGCATTTACGCTGCGGGGGACTGCACTGATGTACTGCCGTTAGCCTCGGTTGCCGCGATGCAGGGCCGGATCGCGATGTATCACGCGCTCGGTGAAGCCGTTAGTCCGCTCCGGTTGCGCACCGTCGCCGCGACGGTGTTCACCCACCCCGAGGTCGCGACGGTCGGCATCTCGCAGGCCGCGATCGACGATGGTTCTATTCGGGCCCGCATCATCATGCTGCCGTTGAAAACCAACGCGCGGGCGAAAATGTCGGAGCTGCGTCAGGGCTTCGTAAAGCTATTTTGCCGGCAGGACAGCGGCGTGGTAATTGGTGGCGTGGTCGTCGCGCCGATCGCTTCGGAATTGATACTGCCGATCGCGATGGCTGTTCAAAACCGAATCACCGTTGACGATCTAGCGCAGACGCTTGCGATCTATCCTTCGCTGTCCGGCTCGATCACCGAGGCGGCGCGCCGGCTCATAGCCCGCGATGATCTGAACTGATGCCCGAACGTAATTGGGCCGGCGAGTGCTCTGTGGTTCCGGGTTGATGCCAGATCGGGTCGCTCGACTGGCGATTGCGATGGTGGGACTGCCTGTGGCCCTGTGGTGGCTGCAACCGTGGAAGTTGTTGTTGATCAGGACCACCGCCGATGACAGGCTGCCGCCTGGAGCGCAGACGACCCGCTGCGGCGAGTTCACCGGCCACATCCACCGAACCAGCGGGGTTGCGCGCCTGCTAACCGTGGGCGACGGGGCGCAGATTCTGCGGCTGGAAAATCTGCATACCATTTTGGGACCACGACTACGCGTGTGGCTCAGCGATGCACCGGTCGACCATGCCAGGTTCCCCTTGCGAAACCTTGGGCGTTGCAAACACATAGACCTCGGGAGCCTACGCGCCAACCGCGGCAACGCCGATTACGCCGTGCCCGACGCTGCCGACACCGGCGCGCTCGGCGCCGTAATCCTGTGGTGCGAGCGCTTCGGTGTGTCCTTCGGCGCGGCGCAACTGCGACCCGCGACCCAATGAGTCCCTCCGCCCGTCGCGGAAGCCGTTGAAGTCGCGCGCCCTGCGCCGCGACCCATGATTGCGCGCGCGGCAGCGCGGCGCTGACGCGTTCCTGAAGAGTGCGCCGCTCGGCGCCCGGGCAGCCGATCCGATGTAGCGGTGGCCGCAAGAGCGTTATCACCCGGGTGAATCGTGCTGAGGGGTGATGACAGATAGACCAGGGTCGGGCGACGCTCACTACCGACGAACCTGTGCAGCTTCGACCACGCGACTCATGCGCCAATGCCGTTTACCACGGCGCAGTCCGGGACGCCGTGGCCACCAAGGAACACCAAGGCCTCCGTGCGATCGACCCCCAATCCCATCTGAATACCCGAATACCAACCAGGAGAAGAGATATGAACGCGGTCCCACTTCACCGCCAACCGGAGAAGGCGGAACCCTCCACCTCGGTTGTGATCGTCGGCAGCGGGTTCGCCGCTTTCGAGTGTGCACGTGGCCTGGTCCGACGGTTAGACAGGGCGCGCGCCTCAGATGTGAGGATAACCATCGTCTCGCCAGTCGATTACCTGCAGTACACGCCATTGCTGGCGGATGTGGCCGGTGGGCTGGTCGACCCGCGGTTTGTCTGTATTCCGCTGGCGGGAACACTCAGGGGCGTGCGGGCGGTGCGCGGGCGGGTCGACGGCGTTGACTTCGATCGGCATATGCTCTCGTTGACCGATCCTGAGGGCCGGGTGAGGACGTTATCGTGGGATCGGCTGGTCTTGACACCAGGATCGGTGACGCGGCTGTTCGATACGCCCGGCTTGGCCACCCACGCGCACGGGCTGAAGTCGACGGCCGAGGCGCTGTATCTGCGTGATCATGTGATCGAGCAGTTGGAACTCGCTCACGTTGAGGAAAACGAGGCGCGCGCGGCCGCGCGGCGCACGATTGTCGTTGTCGGTGCTTCGTATTCCGGTTCCGAATTGACCGCGCAGCTGCGCGCACTCGCCGACGCAGCGGCGAAGCAGATAGGCTTCGACCGGGCCTCGGTGCGGTTTGTGTTGCTGGACTTGGCCAGCCACGTCATGCCCGAGCTGGGGCGGAAGCTCGGCGACGCGGCGATGGGTGTACTGCGCTCGCGTGGAATCGACGTGCGGTTGGGCACGACCCTCAAGGAGGTTCACGCCGATCATGTTGTCCTTACCGATGATTCGCGCATCGACACTTACACGGTAGCGTGGGTGGCTGGCGTGATCCCGTCACCGCTGATCGCCACGCTGGGCTTGGAAACCGAGCGGGGCCGGCTCAAGGTACAGACCGATTTGCAGGTGCCAGGTCACCCCGATGTGTTCGCCGCGGGCGACGCCGCCGCCGTTCCGGACCTGACCCAGCCCGGCAAGAACGCCCCGCCCACCGCCCAGCACGCGACCCGACAGGGTAAAACGTTGGCCCGCAACGTCGCCGCAAGCCTTGGGTACGGAGAGCGGAAGGACTACCGCCACAGCGACAAGGGCATGGTCGTCGACTTGGGCCCGCGCTACGCCGTCGCCAACCCGCTAGGCGTGCACCTATCGGGCTATCCCGCCAAGATTGTCGCCCGCGCCTACCACCTCTACGCACTTCCCCGTCTCGTCAACCGCTGGGCGGTCGCACTCGCATATCTCACCGACGTCTTCTTTCCTCGCACCGTGTTGTCAATGGGGTTCGTTTCCGGTCCCGACGCCCAATTCGCGGCCAACGAAGTCGTCCGGATACCGAAGGCCGTCGGAGCACAATGAGATTCAACGACACCACTCCTGTTTGTGGCGGCCGACGCACGGCCTGCTCCGCGCCAGCGAACAGATTGCGGCTTCCCACGGCGCTGCCGGCCGGGAGCAATACGGCGGCACCGTATGTGATCCCAGCGGTCCTAATCAACGACAGATCCAACGCCGGCTCTATTTGGGATGATCACCACCACGAAACGGAGCACCAATGAGCGTCGTCAACAAGGGCTTTCGCGGGCGACGCGGTGAGGCCGCCCGCGAGCTGCCACCCGGGCAACATCTGACCGCGGACTTCCCTGTCCTGCAAGCAGGACCGACTCCGCGGATCGATCTCGATGACTGGCGATTCACCATTCGCAACGAGCTCGGCGCCGAACAGTCGTGGACTTGGGCACAGCTCAAGCTCCTGCGCAGCGAGCGGCTCAGCGTGGACATCCACTGCGTCACCACCTGGTCCAAGCTTGACACCGAATGGGAAGGCGTTTCTCTGGACACACTTTTCGAATCAATCGACACCACTGCAGGATTCGCACTGGTCGGCTCCTACGGCGGCTACACCACCAACCTCCCGCTGCGCGATCTTCGTGGCGGGAGGGCTTGGATCGTTTACGCGTACCAGGGCGCACCGCTTAGCGCGATACACGGAGGTCCGGCGCGACTGTTGGTGCCACACCTGTATTTCTGGAAGTCGGCTAAGTGGGTTAGATCCATTGAGCTGCGCGACAGCGACGCACCTGGATTCTGGGAGTGTTTGGGCTACCACAGCTACGGCGACCCGTGGCGCGAACAACGCTACGCCGGGGATTGATGACGGCTGTGGACTCCCACGCGGAACCGAAGTTGCGCTGGCGGGTCGCGCGTGTGGTGCACTCTAAGCCCGAGACCGGGTCGGCGCAAACGATCGGGCTGGCCGTGCCGGGCTGGGGCGGCCACTTGTCCGGCCAGCACATTGATCTCAAGCTGACCGCTGAGGACGGGTACAGCGCGCAACGCAGCTATTCACTCAGCAGACCGGCCGACGGTGAGCGCATCGAGCTCACTGTGCAGCGGATTGACGACGGGGAAGTCTCGCCCTACCTCACCGGGCTTGTTGCCGGAGACGAGATCGAACTCCGCGGACCCATCGGCGGCTGGTTCGCCTGGCGGCCTGACGAGGACGTTCGGGTCCTGCTCGTCGGCGGCGGATCGGGAATCGTGCCATTGATGGCGATGCTGCGACAGCGGGTAGTGGTGGGCAGCGCCGACTTTCGGTTGGTCTATTCGGTTCGCAGTCCGGACGACGTGTACTACGCCCAAGAGCTGGAGCGGCTCGAGCGCGAATGTGACTGGCTGCAGATCGCGCTGGTCTACACCAGGGTGGCTGCGCCGCAGACCATCCGGCCGGCCGGCCGGGTCCGCCCCGCTGACCTCGCGCCGAAGGAGTGGGTGCCCGCCGACGGTGGGCACGTCTACGTCTGCGGTCCAACCGGATTTGTGGAATCGGTCACCGCGACGTTGATCGAGCAGGGGCATCAGCCGTCCGCCATCCGGACCGAGCGGTTCGGCCCGAGCAACGAACGAAGGAACGATAAGTCATGACCGAACCAACACACGTCGACGGTAACGCGGCCGCGGGCGCCTTCGCAGAAGTGCTGGGATTCGATGTCACCACCGTGACGTTGACATGCGGGAAATGTTGTCGCGCCAGGGTCTTCGCCGAAAGTCACGTCTATCACCGCGGGCCCGGCATCGTGGTGCGCTGCCCGTGCTGCGGAACCGTCCTGGCCCGGCTTGTGCAAACGCCCACCGGTGTGTGGCTCGACTTCCGCGGCGCCCAGTCCTGGCGTGTCCCGATCCAGAGCTGATGGAGTCCCTCGACGCACTCGCCGGTCGGGTGCGCACTGCCGACATCGTGGACGCCATGGGGCGGCTGCACCGACATCGGTGTCATCTCCTGGACCTGGTGAGTCCCACTCCCGGACGCCGGCTCTTCGGCCCCGCCGTGACCATCTCCTTCTTTCCCGCGTGCCGCGCCGCTCTCCCGCCCGAGCGCTACAACTTCAAGAGGTTGTTCTACGACGCGATCGAAGGCGGCGCCGACGGGCGCGTGCTGGTTCTGGCCAGCAACGGCTACACCGATGCGTCACTGGGCGGCGGGACAAAGCTATCCCGTGTCAGAAACCACCGGCTCGCCGGCATTCTGACCGACGGGCGGCTACGCGACTTCGCCGAGCTCGAACGCTTCGACCTGGCCATCTATTGCCGAGGCGAAACAACGCGGTGGGGCGGCGACACCGTCACTCCCTATGAGGTGAACCGTCCAGTCGTGATCGCCGGGGTGGCGGTCCGTCCCGGCGACTACGTCTTCGCCGATGGCTCCGGCGCCGCGGTCATACCCGCCGGCGATGTGCGCGCTGTCCTACGGGCCGCCAACCAGGTCGCGGTGGAGGACGCGGCGGCGATCGCCAGCATCAGAGACGAAACCTCAACCACGCTGGGAGGCAATGAGAATTGAGCGGTCTTCGGTCGGGGAACCATTGCAGTGTCCTGGGCGCTTCAACCGCAGATCCGTCTTCTCGCCGGCGTCCACCCGGGTGAATTGCACAGCCGGATGAGGACATCTCACCCGATGCGCACCGACAGTGGTCGTTGATCTGGGCAATGACCACCCAACGGCCGGACCGACGACGCTTCCCCGACAGCACATCAATCGCAACAACCATGGCTCCAAGAATCAATGATGAGAGGAAACCCCCGCATGGCCACGCCCGAATTCTTCGACACCCCTGGATACGGCGAGATCGCCCGTACCCGCAACCACTACAGCCAAGCTCTACGCATCGGCGATCGCATCGAGATCTCCGGCCAAGGCGGCTGGGACGCAGACTTCACCTTGTCGCCCACATCCCTGGAGGACGAGATCGTCAAGGCGTGCGAAAACGTTGAAAGGACCCTCGCTGAGGCGGGTGCCCGCTGGAGCGACGTCGTGAACATTCACTCCTACCATGTCCCCACGGCCGATGAATCCATCGGTGATGAGCACATGTCAGTGATGGTGGACCAGTTCGGCAAGCGGTTCGGCGAAAGGCTCCCGTTGTGGACCGCGGTGGGCGTCGAGGCGCTCGCACTGCCCAACCAGCGCGTCGAGATCGAGGTCGTCGCCATCGTCGGATCCGGCGGCAAGTAGACGTCGGCACCAGGTCGCGAAGCGCCGGACAGGCCGGCGCATAAGGCGGCAAAAGTCGATGACTCACCCCTGAAACGGAGGCAGGCGTGGACCGAATACTCCAAGCCCTGATCGGTGACCAGCTCGGTGCCGTCGATGCCGCGATCAAAGCCGCAGCGCTGTTCCTCACGGCTGCGATCCTGTTTCGGTTCATGGAGCGCCGCACCCTCGCCGAATTCGCGCCATTCGACTGGATCGCTGCAGTGGCCGCCGGAGCCGTCGTCGGTCGGGCTGCTACTGCCAGCGATACCTCGTGGCTCAACGCAACCGCGGCGCTCATTAGCCTTCTTGCCGCCCACGCGGTACTAGCGAGATTGCGCTTCATTCCGGCGATTCGACGTTTCATCGATCCGCCCCTGAAAGTGCTGATCCGCAACGGACACGTCGACCGACGCAACCTGCGTCGATGCGGACTAACCACTGCCGATCTCGAGGCTGTGCTACGACAGCACGGACACGAAAGCTCGGATCGTATTCACCTCGCGATCTTCGAAGCCAAAGGCGCGATCTCCATTCTGTTCAAGGATGAGAGGGTCACGGATCCCAACGCCGCCGCCCCGGATGCGCTGGTGGGAAGAGGGTGCGAATGACACACAGGGCCGGCCCGCGATTCCCCCCACGTGCGCTTGCCACCTCGACTGGGCTCAGCGGGCGAGCCGACCGGCCAGCACCGGCTGCCCTGGGCCCGCCAGCTCCCCGATGGCACTTCGCCGGCCGGTGATCGCCATCAGCACGGCTTCTGCCGGTCCTGTGACTTCCGGTCCCGAGCCGTGAGTCCAGTCCAGGTCGGTCGGGGTCAGGCGTATACCGCGGGCGAGGCGCCACGCCGGCAGTTCGGGGCTGCACAAGCTGGCCCCCAGGACCCACCGCAGCCGTTCAGCCGGGATCTGGCGAGGCATACCCAGCGGACGGCGGATGTCCTGATGATGGATGGTGACGTCGAGCAGGGCGAGTCGGCCCCCGAGAATAGTGGCCAGCCCCTGTGGCTTCAGATGAGCCCGCAGCCTGTGGAGGAGCTGTTCGGTAGTGAGGGATGCGAGTTCGTCAACAACCACCTGGTTGATGTGGAGGATCCGACCCCGGATGGCGCGGCGAAACATGCCGAGAAGACTGACCCCGTCGAAGCTCATGACGTGAGCGACCACGTCCCGTACCCGCCAGCCCTCACAAAGCGACGGCGCCTCCCACTGCCCGGGCGTCAGAGTCTCCAGAAGATCAGCTAGGTCCGTGCGTTCGGCGGTGGCCATCTCAAGACCATCCACGGCATCACTTCCTAAGCCCGTCGGTGGACAGCAGTCTGTCACTTGCGCGCGCCCTGTGTCCATGAGGGCAGCGCCGCCTTGACCGATCAGGCTGGCGAGCGGGTGTTCCGCTCCTACTTCATCAACGAGCCTGCTCATCGGGCTGGGGTTGGCGGCCTGCGAACAAGGCCGCGGGGCCCGCTACATCACCACCGCGCAACTGGTCACCGAACTCGTCGAAGCCGCCGACGAACGGATCCTGTCGCGCGTCGTGGCTGGCTACGGACGCCTGGATCTGCTCTGCCTCGACGAGATCGGATACGTCCAAATCGACTCTCGCGGAGCGGAATTGCTCTTCCAGATCATCACCGAACGCGAAGATCGCGCCTGGGTCTCGATCGTTACCAACCTGCCCTTCAGCGAATGGGGCACCGTCTTCCGACCCGCGCCTGGTCGCCGCCATCGTCGACCGCGTCACATTCAACGCCCACATCATCGACACCGGCACCAAGTCCTACCGACTACGCACCAGCAGAACCACCACCCGAGGCAAACGGGTCGGCTAGGCCGCAGACCGACATTGCGGGTAAGGCACGGATGGGCCGGCAGATGCCGTGGTAATCGGTCACGGTGATGGGCCGCGGTCCGATCATGAAGGGATCTTTCCCTTCCTGGCGATGGAATCCGATGGGAGACAATGCGGGTGACTCAGCCAGCGCTGGGCATCGAGTGCAGCCGCGCAGCCGCTGGCGGCGGCGGTGACTGCTTGGCGGTAGCGGCGGTCGATCAGGTCGCCGGCAGCGAATACGCCCTCCGCGGAGGTACATGTCGTAGCGCCTTTGGTCAGGATGTGGCCGCCGGCATCGAGGTCGACGAGTCCGATCAGGAGATCTGAGCACGGCGTCTGGCCGACAGCGACGAAGACGGCCGCGGCCGCGATGGTGGAATCGCCGGCGTGGCGCGTGCTGCGGATGCGCACCCCGCTGACGTGTGGGCCACCGAGTAGGGCCACTACCTCAATGGATGTCAGGATCGCGACGTTGGGATGATCCCGCAGACGAGCGACGGCGATGGCTGATGCCCGGAGTCGGGGGCGATGGTGGATGAGGGTGACGTGGCGGGCCAGCGGCGCAAGGAAGAGCGCCTCTTCAACGGCACCGTCGCCCCCGCCGATGACGGCGACGTCACGTCCGGTGAACTGTGCGCCGTCGCGTTTCGCGCTGGTGCTTACGCCGATGAGCCCGCGTTCGCCCGGCACTTTGAGGGACCGGGGGGCCGAGCCCATGGCAAGAATCAGGGCACGGCCGTGGTGCCGGTCATCGCTCATGCTGACCGTCTTGGGCTCGTCGCCGAGAGCGAATCTGTCGACGTAGCCCGGGCGTAACTCTGCGCCGAAGTGCTGTGCTTGTCGCCGCATCGCGTCAGCCAGCGCCGGACCCGAGACGAATGGGCCCACACCGGGGTAGTTGTCTACCGGCCCGGCGGCCAGCAGGGCACCGCCGGGCTCGTGTCCTTCGATGACAAGGGTGTCCAGCCCGGCCCGAGCCGTGTAGATCGCCGCCGTGTACCCGGCTGGTCCCGACCCGACGATGATGACATCACGAACCCGGCTCGCTGTCGGCGTCACAGGTTGATGGCATGGCCGGTCAGAGCGTGAAAGCATTCCTGTAGTCCCTCGCCCAGCGTGGGGTGGGTGTGCACATTGCGGGCCAGCTCGGCCGCGGTCAGGTCCCAGAGTTGGGCGGCGGTGAGCTCGGGGAGTAGCTCGCTGACTTCGGCGCCGACGAGGTGGGCCCCAAGTAGCTCGCCGTGCGCGGTATCGGCGATGATTTTGATAAAGCCTGCGCGCTCGCCTAGTCCGTGTGCTTTGGCGCTGGCCTGCATGGGGAAAGTGGCTACCCGTATGTCGTAACCGCTGGCGCGGGCCTGGTCTTCGGTGTAGCCGAAGCTGGCGACTTGGGGTTGACAGAACGTCACGCGCGGCATCATGCGGTAGTCCAAGGGCATGGTCGGGGCGCCGGCGATGGTTTCGGCAGCGATGACTCCTTGGGCCGAGGCGACATGGGCGAGTTGAACTTTGGCGGTGACATCGCCGATCGCGAAGATATGGCGAGCCGAGGTGCGCATGCGGTCGTCGATGTCGATCGCCCCACCTGTCGTGAGTCGTACACCGAGCTTGTCGAGGCCAAGATTTTCGACGTTAGGACAAAATCCGATACAGATGAACGCGCGGGCGGCGTCGACTGAGGTGGTGTGGCCGTTGCGGTCATGGTGGGTAACGGTGACGTGGTTGCCGTGGTCGATCACCGAGCCCACCCGGGTGTTCGTACGGATGGGGATTCCGCGCCGTCGGTACTGACGGGTCAATTCCTTTGACACGTCGGCGTCTTCGTTGGGGAGTGCGCGATCGGCGTACTCGAGAATTTGGACGTCAACGCCATAGCTGTTGAGGATGTAGGCAAACTCCATGCCTATTCCACCGGCGCCGATGATGATGATGGACTCGGGTGTTGTTGCGTCGAGGATCTGCTGCTCGTAGGTCACGATGTTGTCGCTGAGGGTGACCCCCGGCAGCATCCGCACCCGTGAGCCTGTGGCGATGATGGCGTTGTCGAAGCGGACGCTGGTGGTGCCGCCGTCACATAGCTGTACGTCGAGCGTGTGCGAGCTGCTGAAGTGGCCACGACCGTCGATTTCGGTGATCTTGTTTTTGCGCATCAGGAAGTGCACGCCCCGGACCCGGGCCTCGCTGACTTCGCGGCTGCGTGACACGGCACGGGCGTAGTCGAGTTGGATGTCGCCGCGGATACCGAACTCGTCTGCCTGATGGGTCAGGATGGAGGCGATCTCGGCATTGCGCAGCAGGGCTTTTGACGGTACACACCCGGTGTTGAGGCAAACCCCGCCCCAGTAGCGTTCTTCGATGATCGCGACGGTCATACCGAGTTGGGCCGCGCGAATGCCGGCGACGTATCCGCCCGAGCCGGCCCCCACGACCACCAGGTCATAATGGCGGGGGATTGGTGTGCTCATCGCTCGGCGCCTTCCTGTGGTGATGAGTAGAGCGGCTGCGCGGTTCATCTCTCGACAGCGGGGGCGCCGGCGCCGGTGCCCGCTGTGGTCGCGGGCCGAGAGTCAGGCCGACGTTGTCGAGTTGCGGCGATGGAGTCCGCCAACAGCCACAGGGCCAAGCCCAGCAGCGCGATGTCTTTCATGAGGAATTCACCATTGGCCGACAGGACGGGGAAGCCACCCGCGGTAGGTTCACCAATCCCGGGGGTGCTGACCATAAAACTGAGCGTGCCGAGGAAGAACGCCGTTGCCAACACAGCGCCGATCACCGAAGCCTTCGGATGCCACGGCCTCAACGCAAGCAACGCTGCCGTCACCAACTCTGCCGTCCCCAACACTCGGCCGAACGCGCTGATCGACATGATGTGATAGACCCAGCCTAAAAATGGGCTGTGGGCCACGAAGGGTGAAACGCCGTGGGACTCGTAGTAGGTGAATTTCATTGCGCCGAACCAGGATATGACGACGACCAGCCCGTACCGCGCGATGAGTGGTGCGGCTCCGACTCGTAACACACGATTTGTCCGTCGACTGGCCTCATTGGTCTCGCTCACAGCCATCAGATCCGTCTCCCTTCGTTAGCAATTACTGGGCCATACGCCACAATCGGCGGTTCCGCACGCGCACGCACATCGCCGCGGCCTGAGGTGTGCGTCCCACTCAGCTGGCCAACGCCGTCACGAAGTGCTCGGTGAGCACGACATTCCGACCGACTTCAGCGCTGAGGCGGCCTGTGCGGCTGGGCATATAGGTTGAACCGGGGACATCAGCGCCACCGACGACAACCACGTTCGATGCCGCCGCCATCAGATCACCAGCCAGTGTCCGCAGCGCCGGTTCGGGGTGGCGTTGTCGACGTGAAGGGCAACCCGACTCGTAAGCCGCCGGCGCGGCAACTGTCCTCCGCAAAGCCGCCGTGCTGTTCTCGGGTTCACCGACTGGAGCCCCTTCTTGGTTGTCCGACGTCGTCGTGGTTCGGCTACGGTGTCCTGCGACCCCGCCGGCGAGAACAGCAGCTCTGCCGGAGGGGGGTGCGTGCGCGGCAAGGATCCGCAACGCTTTGGCGACTACGAGCTTGCTGCCGGGCCGGGTGAGATGGGATCACCCTCGAAACCGATTCACCCGGGTGAAGACCACCGGGGGTCGGCGCCGAGGGGCGGCTTCGTGCCACAACTCGGTTGCTGCCTACCGAATGTCCGGCTCTCGCGATATGGGTGGCCCAGAAATCTCTCACGGAGATGACGGGGGTGTTGTCAGTGTCGGCGCGGGGAGGCCAGGTCGGCTCGACGCATAGCGCCAGCAGTGCGGTCTAGCGTGGTTCGGGGTGTACTCGCTCTTGCAGGTTCGGCCGGCTACGCGCAATACATCTTTTATTCTGCGCCAACATTTTCCAGAACCACTGCTACCGCCTGGCCCGAGCCGATACAGATACCAATCACCCCATAACGGGCGCCTGTCTCACGCAATTCGGTCGCCAGCGTCAACAAATAGCGAGTTCCCGTAGCCCCGAAGGGATGTCCGATCGCAACGGCGCCGCCATTGGGTGTCAGCTTGTCGTCGGGAACCGCGAAACCATTCAGCTGGTTTGGCAACTCCCGCAGTACGCCGAGCGCCTGGGCGCTGAACGCCTCGTGCACCTCCCACACGTCGATCTGCTCGGGAGATAGCCCTGCCCGGCGGATCGCGGCCGGGATCGCCCATGCGGGTGCCACGCCCATGATGAGGGGGTCGATGCCGTAGACCGCACTGGATACCACTCGGGCTAACGGCTCGATGCCGAGTTCGTTGGCTCGCTCCCCGGAAGCGATGACTACGGCACTGGCGCCATCACTTAGAGGCGAGGAGTTCGCCGCCGTCATTTGGGTCGTGCCGGGCTGGGCCGGCAAAGCTGCCAGCGCCTCGGCAGTCGTGTCATCGCGGATGAACTCATCATGCTCTGCCAGCCGGGCAGGTATCTTTTTCGTCGCCGGGATCGGCACGGGCATAATCTCTTTGGCCAGCCGACCTCGATCGCGAGCAGCCTTCGCATGTTGCTGGGATCGCACTGCGAAGGCGTCGATCTCGTTGCGGTTCAGGGAGTAGCGGTCGGCGATGTTCTGCGCGGTCTCGATCATGCTGATGTAGGCGTTGCGGGCCAGCAGCACCGGGTTGGGCGGTCCTCCAGCGCCGCTCCACATGGTGTCAAGCATGAGAACCGGACCTCGGGGACTGAACGCGGCGTCGCCCTTCATCAGCGCCCACCCCGATCGAGACATCGACTCGACTCCACACGCGATACCTAACCCGAGGTCGCCGGCCTTGATCGCGTGGCTGATGGTCACCGCTGCGCCTAGTGATGATCCACAAAATCTGTTCACGGTGGATCCGGCCGCGGTGTCGGGAAATCCGGCAGCCAACGCCGCCCAACGGGCGACATCGCCCATGCCCTCGTGAGCAGGGTTCACGCAGCCTGCCACGATGTCTTCCACGGCATCGAGCGGCACACCCAGCCGGTCGCAGGCGCCCTTCATCGTCATACCCAGCAAGTCATCGGCGCGAATGCCCGACAGCGTGCCGCCATAGCGGGTGAACGGGGTTCGTACACCGCCCAACACATATGCCTCAGTCATCGCGGCTCAACAACCTTGCCCGGGCCTGCGGCCTCATGGCGGCATCGCCGACCTTTTTGGTCTCGAAGCCCGTAAGCATGTCCCGGCTCCCTTCCCGGTTCCCCTGTCTGCGGCTGGGCCGTCGCTCTTCTATGAGGCTGCGCCCGCGTGGGGTGAACCGTCGTCACCCCAACCGTCTGTTCGCCCGGGTGAATAACGCGAGGCGTTCTCAGACACGACGATTCGTGACCGGCCGCATCTGGGGGGCGCCGGCGGACGAACTACAAGAGGCCGAGTTCTCGCGCTCGGCTGACCGCCGCGCTGCGGTGCTCGACGCGGAGCTTGCGGTACAGCGCGCGCTGGTGGGTCTTCACGGTATTGAGCGAGACGTAAAGCCGCGCACCGATCTCACGTCGCGATAACCGGGTGGCGAGCAGGCGAAGAACCTCAAGCTCCTTGGGGGTCAGTTCCTCATGGAACGCGTATCCCTCGTTTCGCGAAGGCACTGTGGCGCCGGCACTTCGCCCGGCCGATGCGAGCAACGTTGAGCAGATGCCAGCGTCCGCGCAATCGCGCACCAGGGTGCCGACCTCTTCGAGGATGGCTTTCGCGGTGTGGTGGTCGCCGTGATCCTTGAAGATCTCCGCTCTGGCCGACAGCGCCTTGGCCACCTCCAGGATTGCTCCACCTTGGCGGGCCGCCACGACGGCCATGTCGGCGGCGGCCACTGCTGCAGCCGCGTCACCGCGCATACGGAGGATCTCGGCCGTGGCGAGCGACACCATCACGTCCACGAGGTGTTCCGCATCCGCCAGGTCCCGTGAACTGCCGGACGCCCGGCGGATCTGACGTTCGGCGTCATCGAGCTGGCCATGTTCGGCCGAAATCAGTGCCAGATGGCCCAACGCATAGATTCGGGCGCGACGAGCGCCCCCCTTCTCGGCCAGCTTTACGGCTCGCTCGAAGGCGGCTTGTGCCTCGTGGGTGCTGCCCGAAAAGTACAGCGCGGATCCATAAATGCAGTAGGCGCTCGATCGGCCCAGCGGCACTTCGCCGAGATCGAGGGTGATCGCCCGGCGAGCTGTCTCAAGCGCCGTGGCGACGTCAGCCGTCTTGAACGAGTGAACCGCGCGCAACACGACGACTTGAGCGCTGATGGTGCCGCCATCTTCGGTGTCGTCCGCGGCTCGGGTCTCGACTGCCTCGATCCACTCGGCAGCGTCATCGAGTTCACCGACGCTTAGGGCGATCCAGGCGCGGGCTACGCTGAGCCGCGGATCCTGTAGAACGGTCTCCTCGGGAAGCAGATCAAGCAAACCGGAGACGGTCGACACGCCGCCCCCGTTGAATTCGTCGGCCCAGTCCGCGGCGATCAGATCAGCACTGCGGGCGATGTCACCGCCGGCGACCAGGTGGCGCACCGCCTCGTCGATGAGGCCCTCGGCCTCGAACCAGGTCGCGGCTCGTCGGTGCAGATCAGCGACGAGCTCCGGCTCGGTGCGACGCAGCTCGGTGCGCAGCAACTCTCCGAACAGCTGGTGATATCGGTACCAGTGACGCGATGTGTCCAGCGGCGCCACAAACAGGTTTTCGCGTTCGGTCTTCTCCAAGACCGAGGCCGAGCCGGAGGTTTGCAGCGTGGCGTCGCAGAGCGCACCGCTGAGCCGTCCCAAGACCGAGGTACGTAGCAAAAAGCTGCGCAGGTGCGGCGGCTGACCATCGAGCACCTCGGCCATCAAGTAGTCGACGATATGACGGTTGTCCCCCGCGAACGTTTTGATGAACGCGGCGGTGTCAGCACGCCCGGCCAGCGAGAGGGCGGCGAGGTAGAGCCCGGCCGCCCACCCCTCGGTGCGCCGATGCAAAAGTTCAATATCCGCCTGAGCCAGGTGCAACCCGAGCACATCCTTCAGCAGATGCTCCGCCTCACCGGCCCCGAAACGTAAATCGTCGGTTCGCACTTCGGCAAGGTCGCCGCTGGCCCTCAGCCGCGCTAACGGCAGTAAAGGATCCGATCGCGTTGCTAAGACCATGTGAAGGTTCGCCGGCAACCGGCTGATGAAAAATCCCAGCTGCTCATGAACTGCTCGATTTATGACCAGGTGGTAGTCATCCAGGATGAGCACCATCGGGCTGGCGATCGTGTCCAGATCATTGAGCAGGGTAGGCAGTACGACCTGCACCGGGTCGGCGCCCATCGCGAGGAGTTCGACCGCACGAATCCCCACCCCGGGACTGATCTTCTGCAGCGCGGCGATCACGTACATCCAAAACCACACCGGGTCGTTATCGGAGGGATCAAGCGACAGCCAGCCAAACTGCTGGTCCTCGCTCGCGGCCAGGGCCCACTGCGCCAGCACGGTCGTCTTGCCCCAGCCCGCCGGCGCACTCAATAGGGTCAGCTTGCGCCGGCGACCCGCCGACAGTATGTCGAGCAGGGCGGGCCGGTGAACGAGCTGGGCCCCGATGGCCGGGACGTTCAGTTTCGTCGCGAGCAGAACTGCTCGCGCGGCGGCTTCTCCGGCGCGTTTGTCGTTGCGTCCGGCTGAGCCGGTCATGTCCGAACTCCGCGAATTCGTTGGCCCCAGCGGCCGGGCGGGAAGCCTAGGCGTTGACGCGTCTTGGGTGGGCGCTGGCGTCTCGGCATCCCAATTGTTCTCTGCAGGGTCGGGCGGGCTCGTTCTGCCCGGCAATCGCGGTGAACCTATTGAATCAGACCTGTTGTCTTCGATTACCTCCGCCGCACGCCCGCGGTGCCCGTTCCGGCTGGCGGGCCCAAGTGCCGCCAACGGCTCGAGGATTTTCTTGTGCGCCGCGCTCACGCTGTGCCCGCTCACCGTATTTCCCCTCTTTTCCCATCGATGGGATGACTCCTGCAACTGATGACACCGCGGTGCGCGGATGGTGAGCGTCTCAACATGAGGTGATCGGACGTCTCAAAGTGAGACGCCGTGGTAGCGCCGGAGGGTCTGCCCTTCGGCGTCGTCGCATGCTCACGGTCGTCGGTTCTCCAACACGTACCCCCCGACGCCGACCACCACTGGGATCAATCATCAACATTCCCAACACCGCGCTCATCGTCGTTACTCAATTCCTCTGTGTCATTGCTCTCCGGCGCCGGTTCCTGGTCGAGCGGCGGCGGTCGCGGCGATCCAGAGCTCAATGACTACGTTCGCAGCGCGGACAGCCCGTCACCATCACCCAGCGGGTGATCTTTAGGACCGGGTCGGTGTATAGCTAGTGACCTTGATAATTGACCGACTGGTCAATCCGAGCGGCGCATGAGTTGCGCCAATTGGGCGCGCGGATCGGATGTCGAGCTCGGCGACGCATTGTGCACGTGGGTCGCCAGCGTGTAGGGGGAGTGCAGTTCTCAGAAAGATCGCAAGCGGGTGACGCGATCAGAGTCATTGCCGGCCAGGAACTCTCGTCTGAGCGGCGAAAGAAGCGGTCTTCGCACTGAGTCCTTGCACATGGAATTCGGCGGGCTGGAACGCGCTCACGCAGCCCCAGCCCGCCGAACGGTCATGCTGCCGACGTGTAATCGCCTGCGAAGACTCCGAGTAGGGCGGAGGCCGTGCCTAGCCGGGTCATGACGCTCGCTCCTCAATGTCAACGGGCGAGGCCATGGCTGCCGAATCGCTATGGTCGATGCGGAAGTCGCCTGGCGGGCTTTCCGACGCCGCGGTCGCGGCGGGGTCACACGCTCCAGAACGACCATGGTCGATGCCCCGGGTAACGGCGTCGGACTGTGCCAACCGACTTACCTGGCTCCCGGCCGCGAGCGCCGGACTGCCGGCGGCGATGGCGGAGCTGATGGCTCCGGTGACCACTTGTGGGACTTCATGCAAAAGCGTATGCCCTGCGGTGGGCCGGTGGATGAGCGTCGCCCCGGGGATAGCGTCGGCCAGCTCGCGGGCGTGCCACATCGGCGTGAGTCTGTCCGCTCCTCCACTGATGATGGTTGTTTTGGCCGTGACAGAGCTCAGGGTTTGAGTGCAGTCGTACTCTTTCAGACCGCGCAGGAAGCCGACTTTGGTAGTTGACGGGGTGGCGTTGATGGCGGCAGCGGACATCGCGACCAACGATTTTGGCGCGGCTTCACCGTATCCGCCATATCGGGTCAGTGCCGCGCAGACTGGCCGGGCGAGGAATTGGACTACCTCATCGGTACCCCCGCGGGGCATGCGGTGTACGAGGTGGTAGAGCATGCTTGTCGCGGGGGTGCTCAGCAGCCGGCCCAGCCCATGCGAGCAGAGGTTTCCCGCAGCGGTCGCGACGAGAACAAGGTTCTCCGGCTCAACGGGACGCTTGCTGGCCGGCCGGCGAAGATAGGCCAAGGCCGCCATGCCTCCCATCGAGTGCCCGACCAGGGTGGCCGGGCCCGTAACACCAAGTGCGACAAGCAACTCGGCGAGGTCGTCGGCGAGTCGGTCGATCCGGTAGGTGTGCATTGACGCATTCCCGGAGTCGCCGTGACCACGGTGGTCGTAGCTGATGATTCGGATGCTGTTGCCCCAGCGACCGATCAGCTGGCTCATCTGGATGTTCCAAGACTGTTTGTTCAAGCAAAAGCCGTGGAGAAGTACGACTGTATGGCCGGCGGTGTCAGATCCCCAGTCACGAACCGACAGCGAGACGCCATCGCTCGTGGTAACTGTGCGGTCGCGGGCCAGCGATCGGCGTGTCCGCATTCGCCTACGGCCGCATCGCGTTGGCGGCGTCTGGGGCGTCATCGCTTCGTTACCGGGCATGGCAGTTTTTCGCGGGCGAGGAATCCAGCCAGGCATCGTCATTGCCGCTCAGCTAGCCCGGCACGGGTGCGCATCGAGATGTACGGTCCTGCTTGCTGGTTCGGCGAGCTGGCGTGACCGGCGGTCATCGGGACACCATCGCGTACCCAGCAAGACCGAAAGCCACTGGCACCATCGCCAGCATTCCAAGCACCGCGTTCAACATTGTTCGCTCATTCCCTTGTGTGCTCACCCGCACGGGGCGTGGCCCAGCAGGCCGTCGGTTTGGGTGAAAACGTGATCAGTTGTCGGCTACCACGGTCGTCGTGCGGGCCGCGCAAAACCATCGCCCGAGGATTGATGTTTAGGGCCGGATGGGTCTAGTACCAGGCGGCGCCCGTATTTGACGTGTTGGTCAATCAGCGCCGCGCATCAGCCGCGCCAATTGGGCGCGGGAGGCAATGCCCAGTTTGGCAAATGCGTTGTGCACGTGGGTCTTCACCGTGTGGGGGGACAGATGGAGTTGCTGTGCGACGGAGCGGTTGGTCGCGCCCTGTGCGATGAGATTGATGACCTTGAGTTCGGAGTCGGTGAGGCTGTCCCAGCCCGTTTTAGCCCGCTGTTGGCTGACGATGCGGCGCTCCACACCTAGTGGGCGCAGCGCGCGGCCGACCCGGCGAGCATCGGCGATGGCTTCGCACTCGATGTAGGCGTCGAATGCTGCGTTCAGCTGGTCGAGCGCTTCGGCATTGCGCTGTGCGCGACTCAGCTCGGCGCCGGCGTCCTCGGCAGCGCCCGCGTACAGAAGCGGCCGCGAAGACGAGTGAAGCAACTGCGCGGCAGCCACCAATGCGTCGGCATCACGCTCGAGTATCCCGCGGGCATATCCGGCGACCCCAGAGAACACGGGCACGGCGGGCCGCTCGCACTCCAGCATCTCGGTGGCCTGCAGGACCCGTGCGCGCAAGCCGGCATCACCGGCGGCCGAGGCCACCCGCGCACTCAAGATCAGCCGATCCAAGGCATAGACCTGCAGTGGCGTTCCGAGTAGGGCGATGTCGCCGCCGAGCCAGCGCACCGCTTCATGAACGTCGTCGCGCTGCCAAGCCGCCAGCGCGAGCACATACGCTGCTCCTCGACGGATGGCAGGTGAGCCGCTCGAGTAGGCATCATGTGCGTCATTAGTCATCTGCTGCAACATGTTTCGGTCATCCGTGCGCACCGCCACCGAAGCCATAATCACGATGCGCAGCAGGTCCGGCTCACTCACGCCTGTCGGCTGTGGGGACGGCAGGGGCTCAGCCGCGTCGCGTGCGGCCGACAACCGGCCCGCAGCGAGGTGAACAATCCCACCAATGACAGTCCACATATTGAGGACCATCGCGTTGCCTTCCCGGCGGGCCTGCACTGCGCCGTCGGCGATCCGGGTCGTCGCGTCGTCCAACCGGCCGACCACTGCCAGCAGGATTGCGAAGTACATTGCGGCATAGTGATGCGCCAAGGCCGCATCATTCGTGTAGCCCAGCGAACAAAGCTGTTCGAGACGGCCTAGGGCGCGGACCCTGTGCCCCTCACCAATGTCGAGCAAAGCGAGGGTGACCTCGGCCATGATCGTGGCCTCGAGATCATCGGTGGCTGCCGCGGCGGCGGCAGCCTCGTCGGCTGCCGTGCGCTGTTGCCCCCTTTTGTCCTGCAACACAAGGTTGTATGCCAGCCACGCCAGGTGCCGCGCGCGGGTGACCTCGCTGATGTCGCTCAACTCGAGCGCTCGGCGATTCTCCTCCGCCCGCCATTGGGTGGTGTGCTTGGTGTGCGCCGGGAGCCGGAGGCGGATCTCGGCCTCGACTTCGGGCGAGACCACCCCTGAGAGCGCCACGACTGCTATTTCTTCGGCCTCACCGTGGCGGCCGGCCCTATTGAGCCACTCCACCGTTTCGGCGACCAGCGATCCATGCTCAGCGTCGTCGGCTGGCAACAGCTCCAACGCGCGCCTGCTTAAGTCCGCGGCCCCACTCGCATCGCCGCGGCCAACCGATTGGGCGGCTTGCCGTAGCGCGTCGATCGCCTCCCGGTCCCCCGGCTCGGCGCTACGCGCCAGCTGGGTGGCCACCTCGGCCGGGGCTGCGCCGATACTCAGCATGACCGACGCCGACTGGCGTTCCATCGCCCGCCGCAGCGACTGCGGCAAGCACTGGCGGGTGGCCTCACGCAGCAGGTCGTGCCGAAACCTCAACTGCTCACCGTCTTCGACGAACAGGTCCGCGCGCACCGCCTCCTCGAGCGCCGACAACAACGCGACCGGCCGACGGTCCAGCATCGCGGCCAGCAAGCCCGCCGAGAACCGGTCGGGCAGCACTGCGGCCACCCGCACCACCTCCGAAGCACCCTCGGAGAGCAGGTCCAGTCGCTGCTGCATACCGACGCCCAGCCGGCGCGGCAGCGCATCTCCGGTGGCCATCGCCCGTCCGCCGCTGACGTTCAGGCGGTTCTCCTCGCCCAAACCCTGCACAAGCTCGCTGACAAGGAATGGATTGCCGTGCGCTTTGGCGGCCAGCGTCAATAGAGACTCATCCGCCGTCGCCCGCACCGCGTCTTGAACCATGTCGGCGACCGCATCCGGCGCCATGGCCCCCAATCGTACGAATGTGGCGTTCGCGCGGTGCAGCACCGACAAGGTTTCCTGCACCGCCGGCCCACCGGCCCCGGTGCGGGCAGTCAAGACCCACAAAACCGCTGCATCCGGGCCTGCGGCGGCCAGCGACCGCAGTGCCAACAGCGTGCCCGTATCGGCCCAGTGAAGGTCCTCCAACACGATCACCAGCGGAGTTTCCGCCGCCGCGGCATTGATCGCATTGTGCAGATCGTTGACCACCCAATAGCCCAGATCCGCCGAGCCGCCCAGTTCGCGCAGTGCCTCGGCGTCTCCAACCGGGGGATCGGCGCGCAGCGTCGCCATGAACAGCGAGAAGAACGGCACCGTTTGCTGATACTCGAAGGCCTCGCCGAATAGTGCCCGAACACCGGCTTTCTCGGCGCGTGCCAAAACCTCGGTCAGCAAGCGGCTCTTCCCGATTCCCGGTGGCCCCTCGATGACCAGTACGCCCCCGTGCCCCTGGGCGACCGCAGCGAGCAGCGCGCCGATCACCTTCAGCTCGTCTGCCCGCCCGCGAATCGGCGGAGTGACCAGGCGCTGGCCGCCGACGTCGAATAGGCCGGTCGAAGACCCCATCGGGTGTCCTGTCTAGCGGATTGTCCACCGCACTGTGCATTGCAGTGCACGTCATTGTAGGCCGTGCACTGCATCGACCAGATTTGCTGTCGGTCAATCCGAAGGCCGCATGAGCTGCGTCAATTGGGCGCGGGATGTGATGCCGAGTTTGGCGAATGCGTTGTGGACGTGGGTCTTGACGGTGTGGGGCGAGAGGTGCAGTGCAGTGGCGACGTCGCGGTTGGTCGCGCCTTGTGCGATGAGGTTGATGACCTTGAGTTCGGAGTCGGTGAGGCTGTCCCAGCCGGTTGCTGCGCGCTGGTGGGTGACGATGCGCCGTTCCACGCCTTGTCGGCGCAGCGCGCGGCCGACCCGGCGGGCATCGGAAATCGCTTCGTGCTCGACGTAGGTGTCGAATGCCGCGTTGAGATGGTCGAGCGCCTCAGCGTTGCGTTGTTCATGGCTCAGCTCGCCGCCGGCATCCTCGGCCGCGCTTGCGTAAAGGAGCGGCCGCGCCGACGAGTGAAGCAACTCCGCGGCCGCCACCAATGCGTCGACGTCGCGTTCGAGGATTCCGCGGGCATATCCGGCCACCCCCGAGAACAGCGGCACCGGTGACCGCTCACGCTCCAGTGCCTCGGTGGCCTGCAGGACACGTGCGCGTAAACCGGCATCGCCGCCGGCCGAGGCCACCCGCGCACCCAAGGCAACCAGATCCAAGACCTCAGGCGTGAGTGGTGTCCCGAGTAGGGTGATGTCGCCGAGCCAGCGCATCGCGTCATGGACGTTGTCGCGCTGCCACGCTGCCAGCGCGAGCACGTGTGCCGCTGCCCGACGTACGGTAGATGCGCCGGTGGGGTACGCGTTACGAGCGTCATTGGCCGTCTGCTGCAGCAAGTTTCGGTCATCGGTGTGCGCCGCCACTTTGGCCAGAAGCGCCATGCGGATCACGTCCAGGTCGGTCGCGCCTGTCCGCCGCGGGCGTGGCAGGGATTCAACCTCGGCGCGAGCTGCGGACAACCGGCCCGCGGCGAGATGAACCCAGGCGTCGATGTCGGCCCAGATATCAAGGGCCATCGCGTTGCGTTCCCGGCGGGCTTGCTCCATTCCGTTGGCGATCTGGGCTGCGGCGTCGTCCAACCGGCCGACCACCGCCAGCAGGTTCGCGTGGTGCGCCGCAAGCAAGTCATGGGCCGGTGTCGGATCACTCGCGCGGGCGAGCGCGCCGGCCTCCTCGAGGCGGCGAAGGGCGCGGCCCGCATAGCCGTCCGCACAGTCGAGACAAGCGAGGGCGACATCGGCCACGATCTTGGACTCGATATCGCCGGTCGCTGCCGCAGCCGCAGCGGCCTCGTCGGCCGCCGCGCGCTCTTGCCCACGCTGGTCGTAGAGCAGGTTGTAGGCCAGCAAGGCCAGATGCCGCGCCCGGGTGACCTCGCTGACGCCGCCCAACTGCAGCGCTCGGCGATTCTCCTCGACCCGCCGCTGGGCACTGTGCATATTGATCGTCGGGAACCGGAGGCGAATCTCCGCCTCCTCCTCCGGCGACGCCGCCTCCGAGAGCGCGGTGACCGCCAATTCTTCGGCCTCGCCGTAGCGGCTGGCCCGGTTGAGCAACTCCACCGTTTCAGCTACCAGTGAGCCGTGCTCAGCGTCATCGTCGGGCAACAAATCCAACGCACGCTTGCACAAGTCCGCGGCCGCACTCGCATCGCCGCGGCCCACCGACTGAGCGGCCTGCCGCAGGGCACCGACCGCCTCCCTGTCCCCGGGCTCCGCGCTTCGGGCCAGCTGGGTGGCGACCTCGGCCGGGGCCGCGCCCATGCCCAGCATGACCGAGGCCGACTGGCGCTCCATCGCTCGCCGCAGCGACTGGGGTAACGACTGCCGGGTGGCCTCACGCAGCAAGTCATGCCGAAACCTCAGCCGCTCACCATCTTCCACGAGCAGATCCGCGCGCACCGCCTCCTCGAGCGCCGAGAGCAACGACGCGGGCGACCGTTCCAGCATCGCGGCCAGCAAGCCCGCCGAAAACCGGTCGGGCAGCACCGCGGCCACCCGCACCACCTCGGAAGCACCCTCGGAGAGCAGGTCGAGCCGCTGATGCATCGTTGCGCCCAGGCGCCGCGGCAACCCGTCTCCGGTGACCATCGCACGGCCCCCGGAGAGATTGAGCCGGCCTTCCTCGCCCAGACCCCCGATCAGCTCGGTGACCAAAAACGGATTGCCGTGCGCCTTGGCGGCCAGATCCAATAGCGATGCATCTGCCCTCGCCCGCACGGCGTCGCAGACCATGTCGGCGACGGCGTCCGGCGCCATGGCGGCCAATCGCACGAACGTGGCGTTCGCGCGGTCCAGCACCGACAAGGTCTCCTGCACCGCAGGCCCGCCAGCCCCGGCGCGGGCGGTCAGCACCCACAAAACAGGCACATCCGGGCGCATTGTGGCGAGCGACCGCAGCGCCAACGCCGTGCCGGTATCGGCCCAGTGGATGTCCTCCAGCACAATCGCCAGCGGGATTTCCGCAGCTGCCGCATGAATCGCGTCGGCCAGATCGTGTACCACCCAGTAACGCAGATCGGCCGAGCCGCCTAGGCGGCGCAACGCTTCCGCATCGCCGACAGGGGGATCCGCGCGCAGGGTTGCCATGAAGAGCGAGAAAAACGGCACCGTCTGCTGGTACTCGAACGCCTCGCCGAATAGTGTCCGAACACCGGCTTCCTCGGCGCGCGCCAAGACCTCGGTCAACAAGCGGCTCTTCCCGATGCCCGGCGGCCCCTCGATGACCAGGACGCCCCCGCGCCCCTGAGCCAGCGCCGCGACCAGCGCGTCGATCACCTTCAGCTCGCCCGTTCGCCCACGAATCGGCGGTATGCGCACGTTCCCCGACGTCCTGGCGGTGCTCACGCGAACAGCCGCCCCCCGACGTGAAGCAGGTGGGCGGAAGGCCTCCCCGTTGTATCGTCCACAGTTGTCGCGACCATTAGCGCTGGTAGCCAGTGTAGGCGTGTTACCGCGCCCCACCTCCTGTGAAACGGCTTCGACCATTTGTTGCGACGCACCTGGCACATTCACGCGCTCGGGTGGGCGCTGACGATCCACGGGAACACAAGGGGCAGAAGTTGGTGGCCTGACCGTCATCGGAGCCCGCCCCTACACGGTGCGGGGGCGTTAGCCTCGCTGGCCCACCACCGCAACGCGAAGTCGCCAGACTGGCTCCGGCGACCCTCGATCGCGAGCGAATGGCGGCGATCGGGATTCTGGATGTCCACCGCGGTGGGTGACCGGCGATCAAAGTTGTCGAAGGCGGTCTGAAACAGCGGCCTCGTCGGTGAGGGGATCGAGCCTGCCTCAAAAAGCGGTTCCGACTCCCCCCGCGACGTCATGCTGCCACCTGGACTTCGACCGACAGATAGTCCGCTATCTCGTGCGTTGCAGGCCAGTCACCATCGCGCACCGCTCGGCTGAGCAGCTCTACTAATGGACTGCAGGCGCCCAGCTCGGCCAGCCATGACGCCACTGTCGCCGCGATTTGATCTGCTTGGACGCGTACGGTGCGGCCGTCGTGTAGGCGATCGGTCAGCTGATAGATGGTCATTTCTCCACGCCTTTCGCTGCATCACCGCTGTGGTTGTCGCGCTGCATCGGGTGACTCGAGCGGGGATGGCCGGCCTTGGATCGCCCGGCGGCCAAGCCGCCGTTGCGTTTCGGCGCTGCATCCGCCGCGGCCTCACCATCACTCTTCCGATCCGTCCGATGTGTTAGCTGACATGACCCATGACACCGCCGCGGGCGTACACTGAACGTCTCAATCTGAGCAGGGTTGGCCGTCTCAATCTGAGACGCCAGTATTGGGGGGCGGCTGCACCGCTCTGTCGGGAGCGAGGTCCATGCGTCGATGATCTTGCGGGCCGGCGTCCAAACCGATGTTCGCCGGGTGAGGGAACGGTTCTTGTGCGAGGGGTCCTTGGAGGCGGAGACCTTGCCCCCAAGCGTGCTGGATTCCTGGCGTCGGTCCGAGGCCCTGCACGTTCACCCGGACCGGGTCGAGCTGCCGTATGTGCGTGAACCAAATATGGGTTCGCGGTTGGCGCGTGCGGCCGCGCCGGTGCTGCGGTGCGTCACCGATGACCTGGCTGCGCAAGCTGTCAGCGTCATCCTGACATCAACCGACGCGGTGGTGGTTGAACGGACCGCCGCAGAAGTGTCCATCCTCAACGCGTTGGACAGGGTGAGCCTCATACCGGGCTATAGCTTGGCTGAAGAGGTGGCGGGCACCAACGGGATTGGCACCGCGCTCGAGACCGGGCGGCCCGCGTTCATTTGCGGCGGCGAGCATTTCGTCGCTATGTTCACCGGTTTCGCGTGCGCGGGTTCGCCGATCCGGGATCCGATAACGCGCAGGGTAATCGGCACCGTCAATCTGAGTTGTCTGGCCGACGAATCCGACCCACTGTTGCTCGCGCTGGCTACCAGCGCCGGTCGTCAAATTGAGGATCGCATGCGGGCGGTGGCCCATCAGGGTGAGACTGCGCTGTTGGAGGCGTATCTGCAGCAGGCACGGCGGTCTTCGAGCGGTGTGCTCGCGATTGGTGGCGATGTGGTGTTGATCAACCCCTATCTGCGTCGGGCACTGGACGGCAACGAGCAGACCGCGCTGCTCGAACACGCCTCGGATCTGCTCAGCTCCAAGCTGTCGGGCACGGCGCTGGCTGTTCTGCCAAGCGGGCGCATCGCCAAAATCACTGCCGCCGACCGCTCGACGATACGCAGCGGCCGGACCAATGTCGTTTTCCACGTTGATCTTTCCGCCGAGACGAGCTCGCGCTCGGCGCCAGTCGGCCACTCGTCGTACACCCAAATCCCTGGTCTGGCAGGTCGCAACAGCGCGTGGTTGCGCTGCTGCCAGCAGGTGCGGCAGTGCTGCCGCGACCGAGACTGGGTAATGCTCGAAGGAGAGAAAGGATCCGGCCGGGCACGGTTGGCCCAGGCGGTGGGGCGGGACGTGAAACCGGGCCGAACTGTCCGGGTGATGCGCGCCGAGACCTTCCCCAACGCGACGCGTCTCGTTGCCGAGCTGGCGGCTGCGTCCGGCGATGAGGACTTCGCGGTGGTGATCGGCGACGTGGATGACATCGACAAGGACACACTCGAATCGATCACCTCGATGCTGGCCACGCGCGCAGGCCGGGGATGGATCGCGGCGACCAGGAGTTCCGGGCCTCCTTCAGCACCGATCAAGCAGCTGCTGCCGCTGTTCACCCATACCGTCACAGTGCCGGCGCTGCGACACAGGATTGACGACCTCGAGGAATTGGTGCCTCTGTTGCTGCGTGAGATCACCCGGGGTGCTGATGTGAAGCTTGCACCCGATGCCATGCGCCAACTCAGCAGGCTGCCGTGGCCGGGCAACGTCTCGCAGCTGCGGCGCGTTCTGACCGAAACCGTTGCCCGCCAACGATCGGGAACCATCAGCGCCGACAAGTTGCCACCGGAGTGCCGCTCCATCACGCGGCGGAAGCTGACCCAAATGGAAGCCCTCGAGCGCGACGCGATCGTCCGTAGCCTCCAAGACAACCGTGGCAACAAGCAAGAGGCGGCGCGCGCCCTGGGAATGTCGCGGGCGACCATCTACCGCAAGATAAACGACTACGGCATCGCGTAATCCCCGACGCTTGTCGGCCCAAAAGCATTGGCCCACAGTCATCCCGCGTAGCGCCGCGGCCCCCGTCATTTGCTGTCGCTGCCTCCGGATAGCCAAAGCAGAGGACTGCAGCGCACCGCGGCGTCTTAAAATGACGCGCTCAGCTTTGATTCACCCCGCGCTCGGTGGTGAACCCCGGTTGCCGGGAATTCGGAGAATCACCCGGGTGAATCGGCGACTCGGACGATGACAACTGACCCCGACTAGGCCCAGGATGTGCCCATGGCAACAACGGTTGACCACCCGGCAGCCATCGGCTCGCGGTTGGCTTCGCGCGACCCAGAGCTGACCTGCGCGGTTCGTCAACGACGCGCTCCCGTATCTGAACCAACTCGACGACTCGATGCACTGGATGCGTTGCCCGAGATCGAACTCGCGGACGCGTTGGCGACATTGCCATGAGACAAGTCGTCTTGTGGGCAGTTGTGCTGCTGGCATCGTGGGCGATCGGACTACTGATTGCGGCCTGGATCGTTCCTGCGGTTTCGTTGTCGGCATCGGGGTTCGTCGTCGCCGTAGTGGTGTTCGCGGCAGCGCAGGCGGTCCTGTCATTGTGGATCTTGAAGTTGCCCCATCCGTACGCGTCGCTGTTTCTTGGGGGCACCGGTTTGGCATTGACGATCGTCGCGTTGATCCTCGCGTCGGTCTTGACGCACGGGCTAACTATTGACGGCGTGCCATCCTGGCTGGCCACGACGGTTGTGGTGTGGCTGGTGACAACGATTGGGGCGATTACGCTGCCCGAGTTGCTCATCCGCGACGGGGCCGGCTCCGCTTGACCAAATATTTTGATATCTCATCCGACGACGGAGGGAGCCGTGATGGGAGACACCCATGACGATCCGACGGATCACGCCCGGACCACGCAACCGCACGCGGGTATTGCGATGAAGGATAACTTCTTCTGGCCAGGGCTGATCCTGCTGGTCGTGGCGATGTTCGGCCTGATCAGCACGGCGGCAGCCGCTGCCTATCGACATTACGAATGGCTTTCCACCACGGTGCTCATCGCCGTCCTCGGCGCGGTCGCCGGAGCGCTCTGGCTCATCATCGAGAACCACCGTGTGACCCGCATCGATGCGCAGTGGGACGCCGCACACCCAGGCAGTCGGACGCACCCGCGCACTCGCTGATCACACAGCGGAGCGCCCCGTCGACAATGACGTTCACGGACGTGCAAGCCGTAACGCCTGCGCACCTATTATGATGTTGCACTCCAACATATTTCGTATTTCTGCTTGTGAGTGAATCGCCCCCGCCCCGTTTCCAGGCGCTTCTTCCGTGATCGCCATTGCCGCAATCGCAAACCGATTACTGCCTTACCGCTAGCGATACTCGCCAAATCGCCCGGGTGAATCAGTTTGCGGGGTGATGTCCACTCATCCCACCTCACTGAATGCTGGCTTAACAGATCGCAGCCGAGGATACGTGGAACCGAACCTTGTACCCGGTCTGCGTTCGGAGCCGCATAAGTGAGCAACGGGTCGCGGTGGTGGTGGACACCTTGCTGCGTTAGCCACCGCAGAAACCATCGCCACAAATTGGAGAAATCAGATGAGGCGTCGCCAATTTCAACGACCGGCTGCTGAATGCGCATCCGGCGCCGCGCGAACACCATGGCTGCCGCATCGAATCCGGGACGCCGCCGCGTCTGCCCGGCGTTGGGCCCATCGGAAAGGAGATGCCGTCATGGAGACCGTGCCGACGATCGAAGATCAACTACACGCGCTGCAGCCCATCTGTAGTGCCCAGGGCGTGTCGACCGGCATTGCGTGCGGTGCGCCGGCGGTCGCGGTCGCCGAGATACACGCCGTCGACGGATGTGACCAGATGGGGCTAACCCCAGACGGCGACCTCATCGAGACGCTCTGTCAACCCTGTCTGGCTACCGTGCAGTGGGCGATGGCGACCTACGTCGGCGATAAACGCGAGGTGGCGTCCCGATGCGGCACACATCCGATGTGCGCCACATGCGGGCGTCCCACTGGATACCTGCGCAGCATCTTTGCCGTCCGCTCGATCGGGCTCGACGGGCTGGCGCCATGACGCGATTACGCATTGCCTCCCTGTTTGTGGCTGTGGCGGCCGGTGATTATGCGGTCCTCGTGTTGATCAATGGTCAGCTGGTCGATTTCGGCGTCGCCGCCGCCGTTTGTGCGGGATCCTTGGTTGCGGCCGGGATGATCGCCTGCGGGGGTAGGCGACGCCGCAAGGCGTTGGGGCGGGGACGAGCGGCCGTCTGGGAGCGCCGTGACCATCAGGCGGCTGCCGCCGGCCAAGAGTGCCCGGTGTGCGGAGGTGCATGTCAAAGACTGAGTGCATCACCAAGATTCGCCGACCGCCAGAGTGCGCGCTTATGCCGGGCATGCGCGTCGGCCGTCAAACCAGAGCTGGCACAATGAGCCCGGGGCCTGGCTCGGCGCCAGTGCACCATGACTGTGACACCGCGGCCGCGAGATGGCGGCGACTGGCGCTGACACCGCGCTGGCTGCGGTGGAACGCTGAACCTCGCCGTCTTGGGTAAGGGCAGCAGCGCTTGAGATGTGAACCCAGAGTCCTCCTGTCGCCGGCCTGATGCTCGCCGATCCGCCCAGTGATGCCTATGCATTCACCCGGGTGAATTAGCTCGCCGGGTGATGACGACTCACCCCGCGTCGGTGAACGCTGAATCATCAGCTGGCGAGCGGAGGATCAAGTGCAGCCGACGATGTACCGGATCTGCATTCGGGGCAGCCTGAGCGAGCGGCTCGGGTCCGCGCTAGAAGGGATGAGCCTGCAGGCCGGTCCGGCCGGAACCGAATTCACCGGTGAAATCCGCGACCAGTCACAGCTTTACGGGCTCCTGGACCGGGTCCGTGATCTGGGCCTTGAGCTCGTCAGCGTACAACCGCAACCCACGGCTGACCCGGCGACAACACCCAACATCAGGAAGGACGTGTAATGCAAGCCATCACTGTTTCAGATCGGGACGCCGGTGTCGCTGGCCTGTCGCTGACCGACCTGCCTTATCCCCAGGCCGCCGACAACGATGTCGTCGTGCGGGTACACGCCGCGGGTTTCACACGCGGGGAGCTTGACTGGCCGCACACCTGGATCGACCGCGCAGGCCATGACCGGATGCCGAGTGTGCCCGGCCACGAGCTTTCGGGCGTCGTGGTTGAGTTGGGCTACGGCACAACACTTTTAAGCATCGGTCAGCGGGTGTTCGGGCTCGCCGATTGGGCCCGCAACGGCTCGCTTGCGGAGTACACCGCTGTGGAAGCCCGCAATCTGGCACCGCTGCCGATGGACATCGACCATGTTGTGGCGGCGGCGCTGCCGATCTCTGGATTAGCCGCCTGGCAGGGCCTGTTCGACCACGGCCGCCTCGTACCCGGACAAACGGTTCTGATCCACGGTGCCGCGGGTGGGGTTGGGTCGATAGCGGTGCAGCTGGCTCGCGAGGTCGGTGCGCGCGTCATCGGTACCGGCCGGACCGCAGACCGAGACCGGGCGCGGGAGGTCGGCGTCCACACCTTCGTCGATCTGGAGACCGAAAAGCTAGAGGACGCCGGCGAAGTCGACGTGGTGTTTGACGTGATAGGCGGAGAGGTCCTCGACCGATCGGCTGCTTTGGTGCGGGCCGGCGGAACGCTCGTCACCATCGCCGAGCCGCCAAAGACCCAGCCGCGCGACGGGCGGGCAGTTTTCTTCCTTGTCGAAGCCGATCGCGCCCAGCTGGCCGAGCTCGCCGTGCGAGTACGCGATGGACGCCTCAAACCGGTGGTGGGTGCCGTGCTGCCATTGGCCGAAGCTGTCACCGCATTCGCTAACGGCAAGCGCGTCCCTGGCAAGACGATCCTGCGCGTCGCAGAAGATTGAAATGGAACCTTTCGTGATTGGAGTGCGTGCACGCGTGCATACACTCGTTTGCTCGCGTGTTACTGGGAGGCGTCTTACCCCCACGTCGGTCCACCGAACCCTTTGGGGTACAACAGAAACAAGCGACCGCGCGCCGTCGCTGCCAGCTACCGGTGCCGGTTACGGGGTGCGATCCGTCTCCGGGCGTGCGCGGGTCAGCCCAGATCGTGCAATCACCTCAGCTAGTCGTCAAGACATCCGAAGCGAAGGCAAGTCAAAAATGGTCTTAAAAATACCACTCGCCGCTCTCACTATTGCGGTGTTGCTCGCGCCCGCGGCCCATGCCGAACCGGCGCCAGAGAACTCTGATCAAAACCCGGTTGTCCGAACAGTTTTCAATCAACCGACCAACGTTCCGGGCAAATCATTTGAAGCGGTGACCGTGAGCTATCCGCCCGGAGCAAGAAGCGGAGCTCACCACCACGCGAAATCGGCGTTCATCATGGCCTACGTGATCTCCGGAGCGATCCGCAGCCAAGTCGAAGGTGAGCCTGCACGCATCTATCACGCCGGTGAGACTTGGAGTGAAGCCCCCGGCGCACACCACACGATCAGTGAAAATGCCAGCGCCACCGAACCTGCTGAACTTCTCGCCGTCTTCCTACTCGATACGGGCGACGCCCCGCTCACCACGGCCGACAACGCGAGAACTGAGCCGACGCGTTAGCGATCCAGAAGTTTGGATTGCTCGACATGAACGAATTTGACGACAATCATCCATCGCCGCAATACGACACAGCGGGAGCAGTCCATGCGCACGCATGATTCGAGCCAGGTTGTCCAGATAGCCCTACGGTTGTCGCTCGCGGCGGCCTTTCTGTCCGCTGTTGCCGACCGATTCGGTTGGTGGAAGCCGTTTGGGCAGGGTAGCTGGGGGAGCATGGGAGCTTTCGCCGGCTATGTCCACAGGCTTGTTCCGTTTGCTTCCGGATGGCTATTGACCGTCATTGTCTGGGCCGCCACCGTGACCGAAGCGACCCTGGCGGTCTTGCTCCTGGCCGGCTGGCGGCCAAAACTCGTCGGCGTGGCGACTTGCTTGGTGCTCATAATATTTGGAACCGCGATGGCTGTATCCCTCGGGATAGAGTCACCGCTTAGCTATAGTGTCTTCTCCGCAGCAAGCGCAGCCGCGGCCTACGCGATACTTGGCACAACGCCGCCGCCCACACCACACACACCTGGCACCTCGTCCAGTCCGGACACTCGCAACCGTCGCAAGCCAATACAGCCGCCCGTAGCGGCCATCGGGAGTGACGGTAGATGAAGGCCGGCAAAGACTTCGACGTGGTCGTCGTGGGCGGCGGGGTCGGCGGCGTGGCCGCCGTACGAAAGCTCGCGTCGGCAGGTCTCTCGGTAGCGCTCATCGAGGATCGTCTGGTAGCTGGGGAGTGCCATTACTGGGGCTGCAACCCGAGCAAAACACTGCTTCGTCCGATCGAGGTGTTCAATCTAGCGAAGGCCGTTCCTGGCGTGCGAGAAACCATTTCGGACGAAGGATTGGACATTGCGGCCGTCTTCGCCAAACGCGACGCGATCATCGAGCACCTCTCGGACCAAGACCGAACAGCATCACTGCGGCAAGCGGGTGTAGCAGTGTTTCATGGGCTCGGCCGGTTGAGCGGCGAGCGAACAGTGCGGGTGACGTGTGCCGATAACACCCAAGCCGTTTTGGAGGCACGCCACGCGGTCGTGGTGGCCACCGGCACACGTCCTAACGTGCCGGAGATACCTGGGTTGGCGCAAGCACGCCCGTGGACCAATCGGGACTTGACGACCATGACGGCAGTGCCACCTCGCGCGCTGGTGGTGGGTGGCGGCCCCGTCGGTGTGGAGTTCGCGACAATCCTCACCGGTTTGGGCTCGGCGGTAACACTTCTGGTACGCGGGAACGCTCTGCTTCCCGGCTGCGAACCCGAAGCCCGCGACCTGGTCGCGCAGTCACTGCGAAGCAAAGGCCTCACGATCCACTTTGACACGGAGTTGTCGGCGGTAGCCCGCCCCGTGGCGGGCGGGCCCGTCACCGCAACTTTCGACGGCCAGACCATCGAGGTAGACGAGGTCGTCCTGGCCGCCGGACGGCGCACCAACACCGACGACATCGGACTGGAAACCCTTGGCCTGCCAAGCGGCGGGTTCGTTTCTGTTAACGACCATCTTCAGGCGGTCGGCGTCATAGGCGACTGGCTGTACGCCTTGGGCGATACCACCGGGCGTGCTCGGTTGTCGCATATCTCCACCTACCACGGCCATCTCGTGGCCGACATCATCGCGGCGCGGGCCGCGGGGCGAGAACTCAGGGAGAACGAATTGGCCGCCCGTGATGCGGGCAGCCTTGCACAGGTTATCTTCACCGAGCCTCAAGTCGTCAGAGCAGGGCGGTCGGAAAGTCAAGCTCTAGCAGAAGGATTCGTGGTGCGGACGCGAACGGCCCGTTACCCCGGCACACTGTCATTTCTGGCCCTTTTCCGGGATGGTTTCCAGGGATGGGCGAAGTTGGTCATCGACGCCGAGACGAACACACTGCTCGGGGCGACATTTGTCGGCCCGGAGTTCTCCGAACTAGTGCAAGCAGCCACCCTGGCTATTGTCGCGAAGATTCCAGTCAGTCTCCTGCGCCATGCCGTCGCGCCACATCCGACGGTCAATCAGGTCTGGGATCTGCTACTCGACCAAGAGTCCGAACTCACCCCGTTACCGGAAAACGGGAGGCAGAGAACACAGGACGACAGCGGTCAAGCGAATCACCTTGTTTATCAGACCGGTTAGAGAACGACCCTTGAGAGGACCACAATGACTTACGCCTGGCTGGTCGTCTCACCGTGACCATGCTCGCAGCGGGGGTCCGAGCTTTCGGCGGCGAAGTGGAGACGATCGAAGTAAACGAACCGCGGCCATTGGCGGCCGACGAGGTCCTCATCGAGGTTCGCAGTGCCGGAGTTGGTAACTGGGACGACATCATTCGCACCGGCGGCTGGGACGTCGGCATCAGCCCTCCACTGGCGCTCGGCGTCGAGGCCGCCGGGGTCATCAGGGCCGTGGGTGCCCACCCGAACGGATTCAGTGTGGGTGATGACGTGCTGTGTCACCCGGTGCCGCTGCGCGACCAAGGCGCGTGGGCGCCCTTTTTGATCGCAGCCGTGGGATCGCTAGCCCGTAAACCGCAAGGGATTTCGTGGGAGACCGCAGCGATCTTTCCGGTGCCGGCGTTGACCGCCGAGCAGGTGGCCGGCGAGGCGTTGGCCCTTCACGCTGGAGGAACGTTGCTCGTTCACGGCGCGGGCGGAATCACCGGCGGGCTCATTGTCCAGCTGGCCGCCCTACGCGGCGTCGACGTGCTCGCCACCGCCAGCCCGCGGAGCGCCGACCGAGTCCGGGGGTATGGCGCGCGCGAAGTAATCGACTACCGCGATCGGATGTGGCCACAACAGGCAAGGGGATTGGCGAAGAACCCCATCAACACCGTCGCTAACGCAGCCCCCAGCGGTGCCGCTGCGGCGATGACCGCGCTTGCCGACGGCGGCCGGCTGGCCACCATCACTCCCGACCCGCCCGCATCCACCCGCGGCATCACCGTGACCGCGGTCTACGTCCGTTCCGACGGCGCTCAACTCGACCGCCTGACCGCGCTACTCGCCTCTCAGCGGCTGAGCATGCCAACCCCGCGTTCCTGCAGCCTGGATCAGGCCGCCTACACCCTCGCACAAGTCGTCGCAGGCCACGAGCCCAGCGGAGTGGTCATCAAGACAGACACCTGACGAAGATGCCATCACACACCGAAAAACCTCACACTACCAAGGAGTCTCGAGATGACCACCATTACCCGGATCCGCACCGGAGTGGCCGATCACATCGGCCAATACGCCGACGCTGTCGCCGTATCCGGCGGCGGCACAGAGATTTTCGTCTCCGGAACGCCCGGCGTGCGCGAAGACGGCACCCTGCCTGAGGACTTCGCCGACGAAGCCCGGCAGTGCTGGGCCAATGTCGAAAAGGCGCTCGCCAAGGCCGGCGCCAAGCTCACCGACATTGTCTACATGCGCCAATGGGTCACCAGCCGTGACAACGCGTCCGCCTACCTGGCGGTGAGCAAAGAGATCATCCGCCACGAACCCGCCGCAATGTTCAGCATCATCGACGGGCTGGTGTGGCCAAACATCCGCGTGGAAGTCGAAGTCACGGCCATCCTGCCGGCATGAGCGAGTACCTCGGGGCTTGGGAACCACGTGGACCGGGGTGACCGTAATGGCCGACGACGAGATGCGGGCCATCCTCGGCCTGCGCGAGAACGTCAATCACGCGACGACCATTCCCGCCGCCTACTACACCGGGACGACCTTCCGCCGTGCTCGACGGATTCCGCTCGACGACGTGGGGCATTTCGACCGGTGGTGAGCAAGCCAATGAATAATGCACACAACGGTTCTGACGCTCGGTCATCGCCACTCGCCGAACGGTGGCGGCAGTGACGTTGCGCGACGCGGCACCGACCAACCGTGCGATGGTGGTTGCGGTGATGGTGTCAATGGTCGCGTTCCTCGACTCCACCGTCATCAACCTGGCTTTGCCGGCCATCGAGCACGACCTCGGCGGCGGCCTGGCGTTGCAGCAATGGATCATCGATGGCTACCTGCTGGCAACGGCGGCCGCGATTCTTCCCGGCGGGTCCATTTCGGACTTGTTCGGACGCGTTCCGGTAATGAGGTTCGGGCTGTTGACGTTTGGGGCGGGCTCGGTTCTGGCGGCGGCTGCCACCTCACCGGCGACGCTGGTCACCGCGCGCCTCGTCCAGGGGCTGGGTGCGGCTTTCCTCGTGCCGGGTTCGCTGGCACTGATCAACACGGTGTTCGACAAGGCACGCCAGTCCGCGGCGATCGGCGTCTGGACCGGGTGGACGGGAACCGCCTTCGCGTTGGGCCCCCTGCTGGGCGGGATGTGCGTCGATTTCTTGGGCTGGCGTTGGATTTTCGTGTTGTCATCGATCCCCATGGCGGTCGCGTATGCACTCACGTTCTGGCTCTGTCCGATGTCGGGGCGCGTCGAAGGCGCCCGTGTCGATACGGCCGGGGTGGGCTTATCGGCGGTAGGGCTGGCCGCGACCGTATACGCGTTAATCGAATCGCAACGCGACGGCTGGACCGTCCCGACGGTCTTCACACCAGCGGTGATCGGGATCGCCGCACTGGCCGGCTTCGTGAGTTGGCAGCACCGCAGCAGGTCTCCGATGCTTCCGTTGCCGCTGTTCACCTTTCGCAACTTCGCTGCCGCCAACCTCGTCACCGCGTTCGTCTACGGCGGGTTGACGCTGGGATCGCTGGCCATCGCCCTCTACACCCAAGAAGTTGGCGGATACTCAGCCACCGCGGTCGGACTGGCCACCCTGCCGATCCCGGCGCTGTCGTTCCTATTTGCCCGCCATGTCGGCCGCATTGCCGCGCGGCTGGGACCACGTGCGTTCCTGATTGTCGGCCCCGCTTTGGCGGGAATCGGGTTGCTGCTGATCCGCCCGAAACCTAGTGGTTTCCAAGCGATCACCGACCTGGTTCCCGGGATGACCGTGCTGGCCATCGGGCTGGTCGTGACGATCACACCGCTGACGTCGGTGACACTGGCGTCGGTGCCGACCGAGAACAGCGGGGTGGCGTCGGCGATCAACAACGGCGTCTCGCGTTTGGCCGCGCTGGTATCGATCGGGTCCCTGGGCCTGATCAGCACTGATACGGCGAGCGCCATCGGATTCGCCCACGTGTTAGAGCTGAGCGCGGCACTCTTCGGCCTTGGCGCATTATGCGCCGCGCTGTTGATAACCAATCTCCCTGCGTGTGAACCTGTGCCCTGCGACATCGCGGCGCTATGCCGCGACCGGCCCGGTGTGCAACCCGCCCTGGCCAGCAGCCCCTCGGCCGCGACTGAACCATCACCTCCGCAGTGATCGTTCACCCGACCGACCCAATCACGCTTCGGTTCACGGCGGCGTACTACTCACCCCGGGTGAATAGGTGGTTGGGGTGATGACAACTCACCCCGCCTCGCTTCATGCTCAGTACGACCAGACCCGGGCGGGATCGTCACTTCCTTTGCGGGGCGCCTGATCACGGGCCGTATGCGGCGTCGATACGAAGAGCCCATCGGTGAGACTACCGACTTTCGGCGGTTCGAACGGCGGCGGAAGGCACGAAACCGAAGTGACCAATCAAACGCAACTCTGAAAGGTTCATCATGAAGATCGTAGTCATGGGCGGGCGCGGGCTGATCGGCTCGAAAGTAGTGTCCAAACTCAGCGTGCAGGGGCACGACGTGATCCCCGCCTCACGCCGATCAGGTGTCGATTCACTCACCGGTGAAGGCCTCGCCAACGCCGTCGCCGGCGCGGATGTCCTGGTCGACGTGGCCGATTCACCACTGTTCGACGACGGACCTGTGATGCATTTCTTCACAACCACGACCACGAATCTTCTTTCTGCTGAACGGGAAGCAGGAGTCAAGCACCATGTCGCGTTGTCCGTAGTGGGCGCGCAGACCATGCCAGATAGCGGTTACAACACCGCGAAAGCAGCTCAGGAAGACCTGATCAAGGACTCGGGCCGGCCCTATTCGATCGTGCGGGCAACTCCGTTCTACGAATTCGCGGTTGGCTTGGCCGATTCCGCGACAGACGGAGACATTGTCAGGTTGCCCCACGCGTTGTTCCGTCCTATCGCGGCCGACGATGTCGCCACCGCCGTGGCCCGCGCGGCGGTCGGGCATCCCATCAACGGAGTAACGGAGATCGCTGGACCCGAAGCAATGGGAATGGACGACTTCGTCCGCACGGGCCTTGCCGCCATTGGTGATCAACGTCAGGTCGTGACTGACGCCCTGGCGCCATACTTCGGTGCGGTGATCGACGATCACACCCTCGCACCCGACGAGGACGCCACCATCTTCACGACTCGATACTCCGACTGGATCGACGCGTACTCCAGCCGCGTTTAGCGAAATTGAGTGGAACTCAAGTGATCCCAATCGACCGCCCCGCGCTTGCCCGCGTAGCAGGCAGTTTGCATTGTCTCGGAGCGTTAGCCTGCGTTTAACGTCGACGGAGGCCCGGCTGTGCTTCCGTTTTCGCAACCACAAGGGGGATAACAAATGTTGCAGAATACGACTGACTCCGAATCGAAATCAACAATAACCGTGGTGCAGGAAGTACGGCCACCGTCGATTCCTGACGATGCCCATGTGCTGACCGTTCTCGTCAACCATCCACCGGGCACCCCTGGTTACCCAGTCCGCGGACGAGTTGGCGACCCTGCGGGCAGAGCGGGTCATCGGCGAGCGGCTGCTCAACGCCTGAAATCTTCTGTGGTGGAGGACGAAACATTGATGAGGTGGCCGTAGGGGTCGCGCAATAGCATCGACCTTCTGCCCCAGGGTTGCGTCGTGGGCGCCATCAACCAGGCCGCGCCCAGGGTGTTGATGCGCGTATATTCGCCGTCAACATCGGCGGCTGTGAAGTCGAGAATCATCTCGCCTTCCTGTGCCGCCAGGGCCATCTTGCCTGCCGCACGCGGCGCACGGTCCTCGGTGAATCCGACTCGGGAGAATCCGACCGACGCCGGACCCGCCGGCATTTCGAGGTAATGACCATTGAACGGCACCGAGACGCCCAACAGAGCCGCATAGAACGCGGCGATCGGTTCGATCGCTGCCGAGACGAAGCGCACCTGCGCCAGTTCGAGCCGCGGCGCAGTCGTCATACCGCAACCGGAACGTCGAGATCGGTTTCCGCATAGTTCAGGAAATAGGCGGTGAACACGGCCAGACCCAGATACGCGAAGGCCTCCGCCAGCTGTTCGTCATTCCAGCCGGCATCGAGTGCCTGGCTCCACGTGGTGTCGGCGACCTTCCCACGGTTGGCAGCCGCTTCCCTGACCAGTCCGGCGATTGCGTCGATCTTGTCGTCGCCAGTGGCGCTTCCGACGCGCAATGCCGCGACCTGTTCGTCCGTCCATCCCGCCAGCTGTGCCAGCCGACTGGTGATTCCGGCGACATAGTCGTTGGCGACGGCGCCGCCCGCCGCGAGCATCAGGGCGGCAGACAACTGCGGGCCGAGCGTGCCGTGCTCAGCGGTTGCTGCGCGAAGCGATGTGTATGCGACGAACACCGCCGGTGAATGCGCCATCTGAGCATGCAGATTCATCGGGCGCCCGGTCGGCGAAAATTGGATCACGTGTTCCAGCAGGCCGCGGCAGGCTTGCGGGGCGTCGCCAACGGTGTGTGTGGGTATCCGGCTCATCTTTCTAACCTCGTCTGATCGGTTTGGATGGGTGACTGGAAGGACGGTGCAGCGCCCTGAAATGTGACTGCCGGGGCCGCGATGTCACATTCGGCCGGCCCATCCCGTCCTTAACTTCATGGATGCTCAAGACGACCGGATCAGTGCTGCGTGGAAGGCGAATCGCGCATATCTGGTCGACCTCGCTTTCCGGATGCTGGGCGACGTCGGGGCGGCCGAAGATATGGTGCAGGAGGCATTCTTTCGGCTGCTGAAGGTGCCGGTCGGCGACATCAACGACGAGCGGGGCTGGCTGATCGTGGTGACCAGCCGGCTCTGCCTTGATCACATGAAGGCGGCGTCGGCGCGTCGCGAACGCCCGCAAGACATCGCCGAACAACAACGCGACCGCGACTTGTCAGCCATCGATCCCGCCGATCGAGTGACGCTCGACGAGGAGGTTCGGCTGGCCCTGCTCATCATGCTCGAACGCCTCAGTCCCGCAGAGCGAGTGGTGTTTGTATTGCACGACGTCTTTCAAGTGCCCTTTGACACCATCGCCGCCACGGTCGGAAGCCACGCGCCCGCATGCCGGCAATTGGCGCATCGGGCCCGGCGCAAGATCAACGGGTATCAACCGGGAAGCTCGGCGGGCTCCGGCCTGGTGGAACCGGCCCAGCACCGCCTGATCACCAGGGCGTTCATCGAAGCATGTTCGACGGGTGACTTCGACGCGCTGATGACTCTGTTGCATCGCGATGTTTCCGGCGAAATCGATGCGCGCGGTGGTGTTGTCGTCATCGGCGCCCACCAAGTCGGCCTAAACATTCTGCGTTACTGGGGCCGGCCCGACACCGTCCTGGTGGCGCAACCGGTGTGCGGTCAACCCGCGATCCTGGCGTTCGTCAACCGTCGCCTTGCCGGTCTGCTGGCGCTGACGATCGAGGACGGCAGGGTAGTGAAAATCCATGTTCTCGTTCGGGATTCGGCACTAGGTCCGTTACGCGCCGAACTCGGTGCGGCCCGGTAGGCGTCACAAAATCGCCGGTCTTCTCGTCCTCTTATGCATGAGTACGCCAGCACGACAACCAGATTCGGAAACACGCAACGGACAATTCGTTGCCGTAGGTCCTTCGAGGACCGTTCGGTTGGTCATCAGGCCATTGACCAAAGCGCTCAACCCGCTCGTCGGCACGGTTGCCGGACGACGCTTCCTGCCGATGATGGCCCGGGTCCAGCACGTCGGGCGTCGGTCCCGCAGGCTTTACGTCACTCCGACGAGCGCCGCCGTGGCGGGCGACACGATCGTGGTTCCGTTGTCGTTCGGCAATCGATCGGATTGGGCGCGCAATGTACGGGCCGCCGGGCACTGCGTTGTGCAGCTACGCGGCAGGCGCTATCACGCAGTGCGACCCCGGTTCGTCGACACGGTGGAAGCAAAGCAGCCGGTGCGCCAGGCCTTCAACGCCTTCGAACGATTCGGATTCAAGCTGCTGGGCGTCAGGCAGTTCTTGCTGCTGCGCATTCAAACCACCCTATGAAGGAGGCTTCCTCATGAAAACGCTTGCCATACTTGATCGCCCAAGCTGGCTGCCGTCGTCGGCGTGGCCATGGGAGACGTACGCGCTGAGTCATGACCGAGGTCGCATTGCTGTCACCGACATCGGCGGCGGCCCGACCCTGTTGTTCGTTCACGTCGGAAGCTGGAGCTTCGTTTGGCGTGATGTATTGCTGCGCCTGCAAAACGACTTTCGCTGCGTCGCTGTTGATGCACCCGGTTGCGGGCTCAGCGACCGGCTGCCATCCCCGACGCTTGCCCAAGCGGGCGAAGCGGTCGCCGCCGTCATCGACGCGCTGCAATTGCGTGACGTCACGCTGGTTGCCCACGACCTGGGCGGGCCGGCCGGAATCCTGGCCGCGGCGCGCTGCGCCGACCGAGTCACGGCGCTGGCCGCCGTCAACTGCTTCGCGTGGACGCCGACGGGCCCGGCCTTCCGAGGCATGCTCGCCGCGATGGGGAGTGCCCCCGTCCGCGAACTGGACGCCGCCACGGGCGCGCTCCCTCGCTTGACGTCGACCAGCTTCGGGGTTGGCCGACACTGGGGCCGCGCGGATCGCGCGGTCTTCCGGAAAGGCATCGACGCATCGGCGCGCCGCGCCTGGCACGCCTACTTCCGAGACGCGCGCGGCGCGCCGGCGCTCTACGCAGAAGTCGAGACCGCTTTGCGGGGTGCCCTTGCCGACCGGCCGGTGCTGACGGTCTTCGGCCAATTCAACGATCCGCTGAGGTTTCAACCGCGTTGGAAGGCGTTGTTCCCCGCAGCACGCCAGTTGAAGGTTCGCCGGGGCAACCATTTTCCGATGTGCGACGACCCCGACGTGGTGGCCGCGGCCCTGACGTCATTTGTTGAGCGACCGCAGTCTTAGCCTGCCCTCGCCCCCGTGAGCCTTTGGTAAACGGCTCGTCACATGCGAGGCTGCTGGCATGGTCATCGAGATCGCCCGCCCCAAGCTCGAGGGAAACGTCGCCGTCGGCGAGGACCGCCAGATCGGTTTCGCCGAATTCGGCGACCCGCAGGGGCGCGCGATGTTCTGGCTGCACGGCACCCCCGGCGCTCGCCGGCAAATCCCGGTCGAGGCCCGGGTCTACGCCGAACAGCACAACATCCGCCTGATCGGCCTGGACCGGCCCGGCATCGGTTCGTCGACGCCCCATCGCTACGAGAACATCCGGGCGTTCGCCGACGACCTGCGGACGATCGCGAACACGCTCGGCATCAACGACATGGCCGTCATCGGCCTGTCCGGGGGCGGCCCGTACGCCCTCGCGTCGGCCGCGGTGCTGCACGAAAGGGTGGTGGCGGCCGGCGTGCTCGGTGGCGTCGCGCCCTTCCTCGGCGACGAGGGGATCACCAGCGGCCTGATGAACCTGGGCAAGCGGGTGGCGCCGCTGCTGCGGCTGGGCGGTGACCCGCTGCGGATCGGCGCGAGCCTGGTGGTCCGGGCAATCCGTCCGGTCGCCAATCCCGCGCTGTACCTGTACGCGGCGATATCGCCCGAAGGCGACCGGCGCCTGCTGACCCGGCCCGAGTTCGGCGCGATGTTCCTCGACGACCTGCTCAACGGCAGCCGCAAGCAGCTGGCGGCCCCGTTCAACGACGTCATCCTGTTCACCCAGGACTGGGGATTCCGGCTCGACGAGGTCAAGGTC
>NZ_LZIE01000001.1:0-1331 GCF_001667155.1 Mycobacterium sp. 852002-53434_SCH5985345 | reverse complement strand
CGTCGCCCGCGGTGATCGCGGAGTTCGATGAGCACTTCGAGCGGCGGTATCCGTCTGCGACGGCGGAGTCGGCGGCGTTGCTGGCCGAGGCGGGCGGGTGTGCGCGGGCCGAAAACCGGGCGGTGGCCGGGCAGTTGGCCGCGATCGGGCGGTTGTTCGCCCATCGACTGTCGCGGTGTGCGGAGACCAAGGAGTGGGCGGTGGATACCGAGGCGGCGGTGGCCGCGGAGGTGGCCGCGGAGTTGCGGATCAGTCAGGGGTTGGCGGCTAGCCGGGTGCGCTATGCGCGGGCGCTGCGCGAGCGGCTGCCCCGGGTGGGCGGGGTGTTCGCCGCGGGGGATATCGATTTTCGGATGGTGCAGACGTTGGTGTATCGCACCGATCTGATCGCCGATCCCGACGTGGTGGCGGCCGTGGATGCGCAGTTGGCCGCGCAGGTGGCGCGGTGGCCGTCGCTGACCCCGGCCCGGTTGGCCGCGCAGGTGGACCGGATCGTTGCCAACGCTGATGCGGATGCGGTGCGGCGGCGCCGCGAGCGCGCGGCCGGGCGCGAGGTGTGGATCGGCGACATGGGCGAGGGGTTGGCCCGCATCGAGGGCTTTATGTTCAGCCCGGATGCCCGCGCGCTGGACGCGCGGCTGGATGCGCTCGCGGGCACGGTGTGTGCGCACGACCCGCGCAGCCGTGAGCAGCGCCGCGCCGACGCGTTGGGGGTGCTGGCCGCGGGGGCGGATCGGCTGGGCTGTCGCTGCGGGCGCACCGATTGCGCCGCGGGCGGTCGGGCACCGGCGGGGCCGGTGGTGATTCACGTCATCGCCGAGCAAGCCACCATCGACGGCACTCGTGAGGCGCCGGGCTGCCAGCTGGGCGCCGAAGGACTGATCCCGCCCGAGCTGATCGCCGAGTTGGCCGCCGCGGCCAAGCTGGTGCCGCTGGTGCACCCCGGCGACGCACCGCCCGAGCCGGGTTATGTGCCCTCCCAAGCGTTGGCCGATTTCGTGCGGTGCCGGGATTTGACCTGCCGCTGGCCGGGCTGTGATTGCCCGGCGGTGGCCTGCGACATCGACCACACCATCCCCTACAGCGCCGGCGGGCCCACGCACGCGTCCAACCTCAAATGTTATTGCCGCACACATCATTTGGTGAAAACGTTCTGGGGGTGGCAGGAAAAGCAGCTGCCCGACGCGACGCTGATCCTGACCTCCCCGGCCGGGCGCACCTACGTCACCACCCCGGGCAGCGCGCTGCTGTTCCCCAGCCTGTGCCGGGCCACCGGGGGTGCGCCTGCAGCCGAGGTCGACCCACCGTTCGACGACTACTGCGCCCAGCGC